>CAYTXS010000056.1:2941-11949 GCA_964441585.1 uncultured Thioalkalivibrio sp. | reverse complement strand
CCGCGATCGATGTTCTCCTGGCCGAGGCTCGGCCCGATGGTGCGCTCCTCGACCTTGAAGATCGGCGCGGCCAGCGAACCGGCGCGCAGCAACAACGCCAGGTCCCGCGCTTCGAGCGGCTCCAGGCCCGTGATCATGAAGCGGTTGGAAAACACGCCGCGAATCGTGGCCACGCTGATGACGCGTTCCTCGGTGCGCGTGACCTCTTCCGTCTCGCCGCCCCGCTCCACGAGATCGCGTTTCTGTTCGATGAACACGACCGCCATGCGCTTGTTCAGGTTGGCGCGGGTGGTCTCGCCCATCTTCCGCGCGCCGCGTGCGTCGAGATTGACGAACACGGCCGGCTGGCCCTCGTCGAAGCCCGCGGACGCGCCGGTCAACTGGTCGCCGCTGACGATCAGGTCACGACGCAGCAGAATCGGCTGGCCGTTGCGGTCCGTGTAGAGCGCCGAGCCGAGCGGCGCGCGTCCCCGCTCGGCGGCCTCGAAGGGGCTGTTGACCTCGTCCACGAGGCGGAATTCCAGGGTGGCCGTGGCGCCCAGCACCCGTTCGGCCTGCGCCGGGTCCTGTACGCCGGGCAGCTGCACGACGATGCGATCGGCGCCCTGGCGCTGCACTACGGGCTCGGACACGCCGAGCTCGTTGACACGATTCCGCAGCGTGACCGTGTTCTGCTCGATGGCGAAATCCTGGCGCTCCTGGATCTGTTCCTCGGTCATGCGCACGACCAACTCGAAATCGCCGCCGCTCTGGCGCCGGTCGACGTCGAGCATGGCGTCCGCCTCGGCGATCACGTCGGCCGCGGCCTGCTGGTCTGCGGCGCTGTCGAGCACCAGGCGCACCACGTCGCCGTCGCGCCGCACCGCCTTGTAGCGGATGCGCGCGTCGCGCAGCAGGGTCTTGAAATCGGCCTCGTAGCGATCCAGCGCCTGGCCGATGGCGGCCTCCATGTCCACTTCGTACATGAAATGCACGCCGCCGCGCAGGTCGAGGCCGAGGCTCATCGGCTGCAGGCCGAGCTGTCTGAGGAACGCAGGCGTACGCGGCGCCAGGGTAAGAGCGGCGACGAAACCATCACCGAGCTGCTCCCGGACCAGGTCGAGCGCGCGCAGTTGCTCCTCCACGTCCGGAAACTTCACCGTCACCCGGCCGTCCTCGATGTAACTTGGGCCGTGAGTGATCCCGCGTGCATCGAGGATGGCGGTCACCCGGTTTAATGCCAGTTCGTCGAGCGGCTGGCCGCCTTCCGCAGTGACCTGGACCGCCGGCGCGTCACCGTAGATGTTGGGCAGCGCGAAAACGATCCCGACGAGCAGGATCACTACGACAAGCAAATTCTTCCAGAGAGGAAAACGGTTGAGAACCACGTGAAATTCCTGGTAGTCGGCCGCTCAGACGGACTTGACGGTGCCCTTGGGCAGGATGGAAATGACGGTCTGGCGCTGGACCTTGAGCACGACGCCGTCGGCGACCTCGACCTTGATGAACTGCTCGCCGGCCTCGGTGATGCGCCCGAGAATCCCCCCGCCGGTCACGACCTCGTCGCCGGCTTTCAGCTCGGAGACCATCTTCCGATGCTCCTTGGCGCGCTTGGTCTGCGGCCGGATCAGCAGGAAGTAGAAAATCACGAAAATCAGGATCAGCGGCAGGAAACTCATGAACGGGTCGGGTTGCCCGGCCGCCTGCGCCCACGCGTCGGAAATAAAGAAATCCATTGAATAAGCCCCCCGCAGTGCGCCGCCCCGGATCGAGCGGCGGTAAAACAGCGCGCTATTATGCCACGCCCGGCGCCGCTTGCCTCATTCCTCGCCGCTGCGTTGCAGATAGAAGGCACGGCGCCAGCTTTCGAAGCCGCCGGCCTCGATGGCGGCACGCATCTGGGCCATCAGGTCGAGGTAGTAATGGAGGTTGTGGATGGTGTTGAGGCGGGCGCCGAGGATCTCCCCGCAGCGCTCCAGGTGTCGCAGATAGGCGCGCGAGTAGTTTCTGCAGGTGTAGCAGCCGCATTCGGGATCCAGCGGAGCCGTGTCGTCGCGATGCCGCGCATTGCGGATTCGCACGGTGCCGCGGCGCGTGAACAGGTAGCCATTGCGGGCGTGGCGCGTCGGCATGACGCAATCGAACATGTCGATCCCCCGCGCCACGGACTCGACCAGGTCTTCCGGGGTCCCCACGCCCATCAGGTAGCGCGGCCGATCCACGGGCATCGCCGGCCCCACCGCGTCGATGACTGCCTCGCGCTCCCCGGCGGTCTCGCCCACCGACAGGCCGCCGAGCGCATAGCCGTCGAAGCCGAGTTCGAGTAATCCGGAGAGTGACGCCTGGCGGAGCGCGGGGAACATGCCGCCCTGGACGATGCCGAACAGGGCCGAGGGGTGATCCCCGTGCGCCGCGCGACAGCGGGCCGCCCAGCGCAGGGACAGCGCCATGGAATCGTGGGCCTGGCGCTCGGTAGCCGGATGCGGCGTGCACTCGTCGAACACCATGACGATGTCGGCGCCCAGAGCATGCTGGATCTCGATGGACCGCTCCGGTCCCAGGAAGACGGGCGACCCGTCCACGGGCGAGGCGAAACGCACGCCCTCCTCCGTAATCTTGCGCATCTCGGCCAGGCTCCAGACCTGGAAACCGCCGGAGTCGGTAAGGATAGGGCGCTCCCAGTGCGTGAAGTCGTGCAGCCCGCCATGGGCGCGAATGATCGTCTCGCCGGGACGCAGCATCAGGTGGAACGTGTTGCCAAGGATGATCCGCGCGCCGAGAGACTCGAGTTCCTCGGGCGTCATCGCCTTGACCGTCCCGTAGGTGCCGACTGGCATGAACACGGGCGTCTCGATCGTCCCGCGGGGAAACTCCAGGCGTGCCCGGCGCGCACGCCCGTCGGTACCGAGCAAAGTGAACTTCACGTGTCCGCCCCTCGGGCGGTGGGGGTCGGCCAGATCAACATCGCATCCCCGTAGCTGAAGAAGCGATAGCGGGCGGCCACGGCATGGCGGTAAGCCCCCAGCAGGGTCTGCTGGCCGCCGAAGGCGCACACGAGCATCAGCAATGAAGACTCCGGCAAATGGAAATTGGTGATCAGCCCGTCCACCACGCGGAAGCGATGCCCCGGCAGAATGTAGAGGTCTGTCTCACCCGTAAAGGGCTTGAGATCTCCACCCTGGGCCGCACCCTCGAGGCTGCGCACCACGGTGGTACCGACCGCGATCACGCGTCCGCCGCGGGCCCGGGCGGCGGCTATGGCCGCGCAGGCCGCCGCGCTCACCTCGACGCGCTCGGCATGCAGGCGATGGGCGCGCGGATCTTCCGTGCGCACCGGCTGGAAAGTGCCGGCGCCGACGTGCAGCGTCACCGTAGTCACCTCTACGCCCCGCGTCGCCAGCGCAGCCAGCAGTGGCGGATCGAAGTGCAGACCCGCTGTGGGCGCCGCCACGGCGCCGGGCTGGCGACCGTAGACCGTCTGGTAACGCATACTGTCGGCGGCGTCCGGATCACGACGGATGTACGGCGGCAACGGCATGCGTCCATGCGCCTCGAGCCAAGGCAATACGGCCGCGTCGAATCGCAGTTCGAACAGGCCGTCACCCGGTCCGCAGCGTCCCTGCACCACCGCGCGGGCGCCGCCGTCGAAGTCCAGGCGGGTCCCGCTGCGTGGCGTCTTGCTGGAACGCAGCTGGCCCACGATCGTGTGTTCACCGGTGACGCGTTCCACCAGCAGCTCCACCCGCCCCCCGGACGCCTTGCGACCGAAAACCCGCGCCGGAATGACGCGCGTGTCGTTGACCACGAGCAGGTCGCCGGCCTGCAACAGGTCCGGCAGGTCGCGGAAAGCGCCGTCGCGCCAATTCGCGGCGGCACCGTCCACGACCAGCAGCCGGCTGGCGGAGCGCTCGGCCAGGGGTTCCTGGGCGATCAGCTCCTCGGGGAGTTCGTAACTGAAGTCGGCGCGCCGCATGGGGCGCAGATATTACCTCAGCCGGGAATGTCCGCCTCCAGTTGTTCGGACTGCCCCTTGCGAATCACGGTCATCACCAGCCTCTCGCCGGGCGCATAGGAGCGCAGAATCCGCACCACGTGGCCCGGATCGGCCGGCTTGCGGCCCGCAATATCCACGATGACGTCGCCGTCCCGAAGTCCCAGCACCGGATCGGAGGGCGCGCGCACCACCAGCACCCCCTCGCTGGCGGAGAAATACTCACCCAGGGCGGGCGTCAGCTCCACCAGCTCCATGTCGCCCCAGCCGGCGGTGATGAAACGGTGCATGAATGCGGGTGGGTGCGGCGCATCCGGAGGCGTCGGGATGCCGAAGCGGTCGGAGGACCAGCCGAACAGCTGCTCCGTCCAGGGGCGAATCTCCACGGCAACCGAGGCGATTTCGTCGTCGCGCCGGTAGCGAAGCTCGAGTTCGTCGCCCGCCTCGCTGCCATCCAGCGCCGCCAGCAGCTTGTCGCTCGGCGCAGTGTCGTCGGCCCAGTCCAGCTCTGTGTCGCCGATCGCCAGCAGGACGTCGCCGCTGCGGATACCTGCCTCCTCCGCGGGCCCGCCCGGCGTCACGCCGAGCACCTGCACGCCTGCCGTGCGCGCCTCACCCTCTTCAGCAGAATCGGTCGGGCCGATGCTGACGCCGAGCATCATGCGCCGCGGGACACGTAGCAACTCGCGGATCTCGACGCCGCTCTCGCCCACGGCCTGCGCGGTCAGTTCCGCGATTTCCCGCGCAGCCGCCTCGAGGCGCGCGCGGGCCTCGCGGAAGCGGGCATCGGTATCGGCATCGGGCGGCACGACGACTTCCACTTCGACATCGACTTCCGGCGCAGGCGCGGGCGCGGGCGCGCGATCCTCCTGCTGCGCGACGGCCTTCGCACCGCCCGCCGCAAAGATCATGAGTATCATCAGCGCACTGCCATGGAACACGTTTCTCATCAGGCTTCTCCTTCGATCGGCGGGGACGTTTGTCCCTCAATAGGTTTCGGCGAGTTCGGCGTAGCGGACCTGCATCAGCGCATCCATCAGTCCGACGCGCTGGCGCCAGAGCGCGACTTCCTTTTCCGGCGGAAGGCCCTGGCGGTTCAATTCGGCATCGATCTGCATGAGGCCGTCCTCCAGTTCGGCGACGGTGAGCGCCGTGCTGGCGCGGGTCACGCGGGGCGCTGCCGGCAGGGCGCGCAACGCGGCCTCCAGTTCGCGGGAGGTCTGGACGAGCGCCGTGGCCTGCCCGCCCTGGACGGAGTTCGACGGCGCCGGAGTGGAAGCGACCAGATCCGTCGTGGTGCCGGGCGCGGGACGATCGGCCGGGTCGTCATCGACGATCCAGAGCAGTGACAGCGCCAGGGTGATGCTCGCCGCCATCGCCAGCCAGGACCAGGCCGGATGGCGTGTGGTCCGGCCCGGTCGGGCCGGACCAGCCGCCAGCTGCGCCGCAATGGCGTCCCACGACGCGGCAGGGGGCGCGACCTCGGGCAGTGCGCGCAACCGTGCGCGCATCTCGACGAGGTCTTCGAGTTCCTGCCGGCAGGTCGGACAGGTCCGGACGTGCGCGGCAGTCAGCTCCGCGACCGGTGCCCCGTCGCGCAGGCTCAGCAGCTGTTCGGTTGTCGCATGCATGGTTGCACCTCTTCGTCTTCGGCCAGCAGGGCGCGCAATTTCTGGTGAGCACGCGCGAGCCGGGACTTGGAAAAACTGACGCTCTTGCCCATCAGGGCGGCGATCTCCTCGTGACTGAATCCCTCGACGTCGTAGAGCCAGACCACGGCACGCGCCGTGGGCGTCAGCACGGCAAGTGCCCGGGCCAGGCGTTCCTGATCGGCGACACCGATGGCGACATCGCTCTGTACGGACCCGGCCATGGCCGGGTCCGCGGCCTCGTCGTCGGCGAAGCGCCTTCCCTTGCGATGCCATGCGCTGCGCAGGTGCGCGAGCGCCTTGTTGGTGGCAATACGTTTCACCCAACCGCCGAATGCAGCGTCCGCGCGGAATCCGGCCACGTTGCGGATGATCTCCATGGAGGTGTCCTGCAGCACCTCCTCGGCCTGCGCCGCGTCGTCGAGGATCCGGCTGGCCAGCGTGAACACGGCTCGCGAGTAGCCCCGGTACAGGACTTCGTGCGCTTTCATGTCGCCACGCCGGGCCCGTTCGAGTATCGCCGGGTCAGGTATGCAATCTGCGAATCCCGCCACGCTGGCTCCGGTAGACGAGTGATCCTGCTGTTCAGATGCGGCAGAAGGGCAAACCGTCGCAGTATCCACCTTGAGGTGGACCAATGGTAAGCTTCGCCGCTGCGGGTGGCCCTGCCTCCCCGCAAGCCCGGGTGGCGGAACTGGTAGACGCAGCGGACTCAAAATCCGCCGATGGTGACATCGTGCGAGTTCGACTCTCGCCCCGGGCACCACTTCCCCGAGGATCCATGACGGTCGACGGCTCTTACGTATTGGTTGATACGTATTGTCTGCCTGTCAAGGTTCGTCGTATTGTTGCGAATAGGAACCGTTCTTATTCTCAACAATAAGGGAGCCACCATGGAATGGGGTTTGCCGCAACGGACCGACACGATAGCCCGTCGCGGGTGTCGTCGATCGAACCGGACACATTCGTCCGGGAAAAAGACTTTATTGGCACTTACGCTGGGCATGAGCGCCACCTGCTGGATGGCCTCGGCCCAGGCGCAGGGGCCCGGGGCCGATGTCTCCTTGTCGGAGCGCCTCAGGCTGACGGGCGACTGGAACGGGCTGCGCAGTGACTGGGCGGACCGGGGGATCGAGATCGACCTGGCGCACACCGGTGACGTCATCGCCGTGACGGACGGCGGAGAGGCACGGAGCACGTACTTCTCCGGGCTCGTGGAAGCCGGCGTCTCGATCGATGCCGAGCAGCTGTTCGGCTGGTCCAGCACGCAGATCTTCGTGCTGGGAATCGGCACTTTCGGGCGCGATCCGGGCGACGGCGCCGGCAGCGCGCATGCCCCGAGCAACCTGGCCAACGTCGAGACCGCGAAACTTCTCGAAGCGTGGGTCGAGCGCTCCTTCTTCGACGACCGGCTTGCGATCCTCGGCGGGCTCTACGGGGCCGACGCCGAGTTCGACGTCAAGGAAACCGCCGGCGTGTTCATCAACGGCGGCTTCGGCACCGGACTGGACCTGTCGGAGACCGGCCTCAACGGGCCTTGCGTCTATCCCACCACCTGCCTCGGCCTGCGGGCGCGTTTCCAGGCTACCGATGCGCACTACGTGCAGGCGGCGGTGCTCGACGGCGTGGCCGGTGACCCGGATGACCCGAAGGGCACCCAGATCATCCTCGGCGGCGACGACGGACTGTTGTTTCTCGCCGAGGCGGGATTCCAGCAGAGTGCCGATGAAGGTCGCTTCGTGCGCGCAGCGCTCGGCGCCTGGCACTACACGACGGACTTCGATGATCTGCTCGCCACCGACTCGCAGGGCGAGCCGCGACGCCGCCAGGGCACGCAGGGGGTCTACGGGCTCGTGGAAGGCGCCCTGTACACCGAACCCGGCCAGCTCACGCAGGGCCTCAGCGGCTTTCTCAGGCTCGGCCTGGCCGACGAAGATGTCAACCAGTTCGGCTACTATGCGGGGGGTGGTCTCGTATACACGGGTCCGTTCCCCGGGCGCGACGAGGACGTGCTCGGCCTAGGCGTCTCGGCGGCCTTCAACGGGGACAGCTTCGAGACGGCCCAGGAGGCCGCGGGCGCCCCGGTGGACAGCCGGGAGATCGCCTTCGAGCTGACGTACTGGATTCCGGTGTTGCCCTGGCTGAGCGTGCAGTTCGATGCCCAGTACATCAAGAATCCTTCGACCGATCCCATGCTGGATGACGCGACCCTCGTCGGCCTGCGTTACCAGGTCACATTCTGAGGACGTTGCCATGACTTTCCTGAAACCCGCCTCTTGCCGCCTCGGCCTTGTCGGCCTGCTGCTGCTGTCGGGCGGATGGGGTTGCACGACCGGCCCGGAACCGGCGGCCACCGCATCCGCTTCAGACGCAACCCTGCAGGCCGCGAGCGCTCTCGACTGCCCGCAGACCCGCCAGACGGAGCAGGCGCCCGACACCTACCTGGCACTGACCAATCCGCTCCCTCCGAGCGAACAGAACATCGCCCGCGGTCGGCTGCTTTATGAAGCGCCACGGTCCCCCACCTCGTGCGCGGTGTGCCACGGCGACGATGGCCGCGGCGGCCCCGCCGGCGAGTCACTCGTGCCGCCACCGCGGAACCTCGCCTGCGCCGAAACAATGAACCCGCTCCCTGACGGGCAGCTGTACTGGGTCATCGAGCGCGGCTCCGGTGCGTTCCATGACCCCGCCACGCAGGGCGCCCAGCAGATCGAGCGTCCCGGCCGCCGCAGCGCGACCTCGATGCAGCCGTTCGGCGAGCAGCTCAGCGAGACCGAGATCTGGCAGCTCGTGACCTACATGCGCACACTCGCGGAGCAGACCGATGAACGATAAAGACGCCATGACGCTCGGTGACCTGCAGACCGGCGACCGCGTCCGTATCACGGGCTTCACAGGCGCCTCGGCCTCCTACCGACGCAAGCTGCTGGCCATGGGCCTGACCCCCGGTGCCGAGCTGAGCGTCACCCGTCTCGCCCCGATGGGCGACCCGGTGGAAATCTCCGTGCGCGGCTTTTCCATGTCGCTGCGCCGGGGCGAAGCCGCCGCCGTACTCGTGGAGAAACTCTCATGAAAACCCTTTACACCCTTGGACTGATCGGCAATCCGAACTGCGGCAAGACCACGCTGTTCAACACGCTGACCGGCTCGAAGCAGCGGGTCGGCAACTGGCCGGGCGTGACGGTGGAGAAGAAAACCGGCGAATTCCGCCACGCGGACAAGCGCTTCGAGGTGGTCGACCTGCCGGGCACCTACTCCATCGACGTGGTGGACCAGGAAATCTCGCTTGACGAGAAGATCGCGCGCGACTTCATCCACGCCAACGAAGTGGACCTGATGATCAACGTCGTGGATGCGTCGAACCTGGAACGCAATCTCTACCTCACGAC
>CAYTXS010000056.1:0-2841 GCA_964441585.1 uncultured Thioalkalivibrio sp. | reverse complement strand
GACCGGCTCGCGCCGGCGGCCGAGAGCACCGGTGTGTCGCCCTACTGGCTGGCCGTGCAATTGCTCGAGGGCGATCCGCTCGCCCGTCGCGTCGCGGGTCCGGAACTCGCGGCCGAGGCACAGCGCCACGCCGACGAACTGGGCGCCGACCTCGACATCCTGATCGCGGATGCGCGCTACGGCCTTGCCAATGATATCGTGCGCGGCGTAGTGAGCATCAGCGGTCGCGTCGCCAGCAATCTCACCCAAGCCATCGACCGCGTCGTGCTGAACAGGATCCTCGGCATCCCGATATTCCTGCTCATGATGTACCTGATGTTCATGTTCACCATCAACATCGGCAGCGCCTTTATCGATTTCTTCGACCAGGCGGTAGGCCTCGTGGCGATCGACGGCTTCGCGGCGCTCTTGAGCAGTATCGGCAGTCCCGAGTGGGCCACCGTCCTGCTCGCCAACGGCCTCGGCGGCGGCATCCAGACGGTCGCTACGTTCATCCCGATCATCGCCTTCCTGTTCTTCTTCCTATCCATCCTGGAAGACTCCGGATACATGGCACGCGCCGCGTTCGTCATGGACCGCTTCATGCGCTGGATCGGGCTACCCGGCAAGTCCTTCGTCCCGTTGATCGTGGGATTCGGCTGCAACGTGCCGGCCATCATGGCCACCCGCACGCTCGAGCACCGCCGCGACCGCCTGCTGACGATCGCGATGGCGCCGTTCATGTCCTGCGGCGCCCGCCTCCCGGTGTACGTGTTGTTCGCCGCCGCGTTCTTTCCGCAGGGCGCACAGAATGTTGTCTTCGGGCTCTACATGATCGGCATCGCCGTGGCGGTGGCGACGGGACTGGCGTTGAAAAACACGGTGCTCAGAGGCGAATCGGCGCCGTTCATCATGGAGTTGCCGCCCTACCATGTACCCAAGGCCAAGGGTCTCCTGATCCACACCTGGGACCGCCTGAAGAGCTTCATCGTGCGGGCCGGCCGCGTGATCGTGCCGATGGTCCTGGTACTGAACGTGCTGAATTCCATCGGCACGGACGGCACCTTCAACCACGAGGACAGCGAGTCCTCGGTCCTCGCGGAAATCGGCCGCACCGTGGCGCCCGCCTTCGGTCCGATGGGGCTGGACGAGGAGAACTGGCCGGCCGCCGTCGGCATCTTCACCGGGATCCTGGCCAAGGAAGCCGTCGTCGGCACGCTGGATGCGACCTACAGCGCGCTGGCCGCCGCCGACGCGGCAGCCGAGGGTGTGGCTGAAGCTGTGGACGAGGATCCGGGTTTCGCCGCCGGCATGCTTGGGGCGCTGGCGACCATTCCTGCCAACCTGGGTGACGCACTGAGTACCTGGACAGACCCGCTCGGCATCGGTGTCGGTGACATGACGGACGCCGCCGCCGCGGCCGAGGCACAGGAAGTCGCGAGCGCGACGTTCGGCGCCATGGCGCTGCGCTTCGACGGCACGGCAGGCGCCTTCGCTTACCTGCTGTTCATCCTGCTGTACTTCCCGTGCGCGGCCGCCATCGCCGCGGTCTACCAGGAGTCGGGTGCCCGCTGGGCCATGTTCGTCGCCCTGTGGACGACCGGCCTCGGCTATGGCCTGGCCACGGTCTACTACCAGGCGGCCATCTTCTCGCGCCATCCGGCAAGCTCGACGGCCTGGATCGTCGGCGTACTCGCAGCGCTCGCCGCAACCATTTTCGTGCTGCGCTGGCAGAGTCGGGGACTGGCGTCTCCAGCCGTGCCGGCGCGCCAGCAAACCTGAGGACGCACCATGATTCTCACTCGTCTCCATGATTATCTGCGCATGCACGGGCGTGCCAACGTGACGGATCTTGCGCATCACCTGCAAGCCTCGCCGGCCGCGGTCGAAGGCATGCTGGAAGCGCTCGAGCGCAAGGGCGTCGTGCGCAAGACCGACTTGACCGACGGTTGCGGCGCCTGTAGCAAATGCGGCCCGAACGCAATGGAGTTCTACGAATGGATGGGAGAACGCTCGACCTGATCCGAGGGTAAGCCGCTCCGGACAAACGGGCAGAAGGATCGAGGTTCGAGGGGGGGCGCTGGCAGCACCGCCTCCGGCGAGGCAGAATAGCGCCCCCTCGTTTTTACGGCGAACCATGAACTTCTGCAGCGCCTGCGGGCACACGGTGGAGCTTCGCATCCCGGACGGTGATTCGTTCACCCGCTACGTGTGTCCGTCCTGCGGCAAGGTCCATTACCAGAATCCACTGCTCGTCGTCGGGTGCGTGCCCGATTGGAACGGACAGATCCTGCTGTGCCGCCGCGCCATCGAACCTCGACGCGGTTACTGGACCATCCCGGCGGGCTTCATGGAGAACGACGAGACCCTCGCCGAAGGCGCGGCGCGCGAGACCATGGAAGAAGCCATGGCCCGCGTCGAGATCCAGGACCTGTTCGCGGTTGTCGATGTGGTGCACGCTCGGCAGGTGCACGTGATGTTTCGCGCGAGATTGCTGGACGGCCGATTCGGCGCCGGCGCCGAAAGCCTCGAGGTCGCGCTGTTCGATCCCGAGAACATTCCATGGGATGAGATCGCCTTCCTGTCGGTCCGCTTCGCGCTGGAAAAATTCCTCGAGGACCAGGCCGCCGGTGTCGCGCGGCTCCATACGATCGCCCTGGAGCGGCGCGGCCGCGAGTGAGTCGACTCGCTGCGGCCTGGATGAGACCGGCTGCGATCGCGTCAACACGAACGCCCTGTGGCACAATATCGGGGCGTTCCCTGCGGCTGTCAGATTCAATTCGGAGTTACGATCACCATGACTTTCGTCGTCACAGAAAATTGCATCAAGTGCAAATACATGGACTGTGTCGAGGTCTGCCC
>CAYTXS010000055.1:0-12030 GCA_964441585.1 uncultured Thioalkalivibrio sp. | reverse complement strand
CAGGACGCGCTGGCGACGGCCACCAACCCGGCCGGCATGGCTTTCGTCGGCTCGCGCCTCGACCTGGGCCTGCAGGTGTTCTCGCCGCGCCGGGAGTACACCGTCACGGGCACCGGCACGCCGCAACCGGGCACCTTCTACCTCACGGAGGGACGCCGCAACAGCGCCCGAGAGTACTTCCTGATTCCGGAGTTCGGCTACAACCGCGTGTTGAGCGACACCCAGACGGTCGGGCTCACGGTGTTCGGCAATGGCGGCATGAACACTGCGTGGGACGGCGACGACGGCGGAACGTTCTTTGCCGGCCGGGCCGGGGTGGACCTCGCCCAGTTCTTCGTGGCGCCGAACTGGACCTGGCGCTTTCGCCCCGACCAGGCGATCGGCGTGGCGCCCGTGCTCGCAGTGCAGCGCTTCGAAGGCCAGGGCGTCGGCAGCTTCGCACCGTTTTCCGCCGATCCCACGGCCCTGTCGGACAATGGCCACGACACCGCCCTCGGCTACGGCGTGCAGCTGGGCTGGCAGGGCGCCCTCGGACCGACCCTGCGCGGGGGATTGAGCTGGCGCAGCCGGATCTACATGGACGAATTCGACCGCTATAGCGGTCTGTTCGCCGAAGGCGGCGATTTCGACATCCCGCAGATGATCAATGCAGGGCTTTCATGGACCGGCCTTGCCGAGCACACCGTGCTGCTCGACCTGCAGCACATCCGCTACAGCGAGATCGACAGCGTCGGTGCCGCGCTGTTGCCGAACCTCGCCACGGCCCGGCTCGGCGATCGCAACGGCGCAGGCTTCGGCTGGGAAGACGTCACCGTCGTGAAGCTCGGCTGGCAGTGGCAACAGAGCGGACAGCAGACATGGCGCGCCGGGATCAGCTATGCGGAACAGCCCATCCCCGACACCGAGGTGCTGTTCAACATCCTCGCCCCGGGCGTGCAGGAATGGCATTTCACCGGCGGCCTCAGCCGCGAGCTCACACCGGCGATCACGCTGTCCGGCATGGCCTTCTACTCACCGGCCAAGACGGTGCGCGGTGACAACCCGCTCGGCCCCGGCCAGTCTATCGAGCTGCGTATGCAGCAACTCGGCGCCTCGCTCAGCGTGGCGTGGCTTTTCTGATGAGGGGCTGCAAGCGATGACTGATTTCACGCCCTGGAGTGCCTTGTTGGGCGGCGGCCTGATCGGCCTCGCCTCCGGAATTTTGTTACTCCTCAGCGGCCGCGTCGCCGGCGTCTCCGGCATCGCCGGGGGGCTGTTGCGCCCGGAACCGGGGACGGTGGGCTGGCGCCCGGCGTTCCTGCTGGGACTGGTGATCGGCGTATGGGTGTTCGGCGCGCTGGGGGGTGATCTCGACTCGATCCGCATCACGGCCGGCTGGCCGACACTCGTCATCGGCGGGCTGCTCGTCGGCTTCGGCACCCAGCTCGGCGGCGGCTGCACCAGCGGGCACGGGGTGTGCGGCATCAGCCGTTTCTCGGCCCGTTCCATCGCCGCGACCGTGTTGTTCATGACCAGCGCCGGCGTGACGGTTTACGTTGCCCGGCACGTGCTGGGAGGCGGCGCATGAACCGGCATACCTGGATCGCGCTCGGCAGCGGCGTGATTTTCGGGCTCGGCCTCGCGATCAGCCAGATGATCGACCCCGAGAAAGTCCTGGCGTTCCTGGACGTCGCGGGCCACTGGGATCCCAGCCTGGCTTTCGTCATGATCGGCGCGCTGCTGGTCATGGGCATTGCCTGGCGCCTGCAGACGCGCAGCGTCCCGGTCGATGCGCATGCCCGCAAGCTGTCCATCCCCGGGCACGGTATCGATCGATCGCTGGTTATCGGCGCTCTCGTGTTCGGCGTCGGCTGGGGGCTGGTCGGCTACTGCCCGGGGCCGGCGATCGCCTCGCTGGCGCTGTTCAGTCTCGAAGCATTCGTGTTCGTCGCGGCGATGCTGGCCGGCATGCAGCTGTTCCACTACCGGCGAGGTACCAGCGCAAGCTGACGGGACTGGGCCACCAGGTGGCCGGCTTCATCCCAGATCTCGCCGTCCTCCTCGAGAAGGCCGCCGGCGATAAACCGCGTACTGAACCGACACCGCAGCCAGCCATCCACCGGCAGCCCGCGAATATGCGCGGTCATCTCCACCGTCGGCGTCCAGCTGACCGGCAGGTTGGCATTGAAAATCGTCGGTGGAAACGCATCGAGTGCGAGCAGCAACGCGCAGGCATCCAAAGGCTCATCATCCAGCAGTCGGAACCAACCCCGAAACACCGGCCGGCCGGTGGGCTGCCCCCCCATGAAATTTGCATCTTCGGGATGCAGCCTGAGGTGGATATTGGCCATCATCGCCGGCGGGAAGCCGCCTGGCGCGGGCATGACCCGCGGACATTGCTCCAGAGGCGGAATCGTCGGTGGCTGTGCCTCGATGCGGACCGGCCCGTCGAGCGCACCGAGGTCGCCGAAGGCGCCGAGAAGCTGCATGAGTGTGCCGTTTTCCGCCTGGACGGACGCTGACAGTGTTGCGAAACGGCGTCCCGCCTTGATCGTGTCGCAGTCGATCAACAGCGGACCGGGGCGGCCCGGTGCGAGAAAGTGCGCACTTATCGAGACCGGGTGGCGGCGTCCCGAGGCAGCCGTCATCGCCCGCGCGGCGACGGCGAGCAGGTAGCCGCCATTGGCGTTGCCCACCACGTCCCAACCCGGACACAGGTTGGCCGCCCAGCGTCCGTCAGCGCGCGGCTCGACGGCCGTATCCAAGTGGAATCCCACGCGTGCTCCTGCCTCGACGACGCCGCGGATTATGAACTGCCGGCCCCGCAATTTCGACCAGAACGAGCGCAACGCTTGCGATGAACCCATCGGCTCCGGCGGTGGCAGCGATCCGCACTTCTCATGCATTATCTGCCCTCAGCAACAGGATTTATCGACAAATCTGTAATCTGGACATGGCAACCACACAGAACACCACGCCAACGCCCGAGTACCTGACGACCGCCGAAGTCGCGACCTACCTCAGGCTCAAGGAACGCAAGATCTACGACCTGGTCCGTCAGGGCGACATCCCTTGCGTGCGGGTGACCGGGAAGCTGCTGTTTCCGCGGCAAGCCGTCGATCTCTGGTTGATGAACCACCTCGAAGGGGACCAGGCGGGGAGCACACAGACACCCCTGGTGCTCGTCGGCAGCCAGGACCCGCTGCTTGACTGGGCCATCCGCGAATCCGGTTCGGCGCTCGCTTCTCTGTGCCGGGGCAGCATGGACGGCGTGACCCGCCTGGTCGATGGCCGGGCCATGGTCGCGGGACTGCACGTGCTGGACCCCGCCAGCGGAGAGTACAACCTGCCGCATCGCCTCGGGCTGGGCGGCGTGCGTGATCTCGTGATCATTCGCTGGGCCACCCGTCGCCAGGGCCTGTTGCTGGCGCCCGACAATCCCAAGGACATCAGCGGAATCGAGGACCTGGCAAGACCGGGGCTGCGCGTCGCCCACCGCCAGTCCGAAGCGGGCTCGGACACGCTGTTCCGCTGGCTGCTCGGTGAGCACGATATCGATCATGCAAGGCTTGAGCTCGCGGCCAACCCGTCCCTGACCGAAGACGATCTCGCACTGGCGGTACGGGAAGGGGCAGCCGATGTCGGCCTGGCGGTCGAGGCTGCCGCCCGCCGGCACGGGCTGCACTTCGTCCCGTTGCATAAGGAGCAGTTCGAACTGGCGCTGCGCCGTCGCAACTACTTCGAGCCCAACATTCAGCGACTGCTGCGGTTCGCCGGCAGCGACCGCTGCGCCGAACGTGCGGCGCGCATGGGAGGCTACGACGTGTCGGAACTCGGCACGGTGACTTATAACGCGTAGCCACGCCGCCCGGCCCGAAGATCGTCAGCCGTCGAGCGCCTCCAGGATCGCCTTGCAGAACTCCGGCAGGTCGCCGGGAACCCGGCTGCTGATGAGGTTGCCGTCGACCACCACCGTCTCGTCCACCCACTCGCCGCCCGCATTGACCATGTCGTCGCGGATCGAGGCCGTCGACGTCACCTTGCGGCCGCGGATGATATCGGCCGACACCGCCATCCAGCCGGCGTGGCAAATCCACGCCACCGCCTTGTCCGCATCGTGGAGGGCGCGCACGAAGCGCACCATGCTGTCATGGCCGCGCATCTTGTCGGGCGCGTAGCCGCCGGGAATGACCACGGCGTCGAAATCCGCCGCATCGACCTGCCCTACATCGGCGTCGCACTCGGCCACGTAACCCTTCTTGCTCTGGTAGACGTCTTTCCCGGCGCCGAGCACGCTGACCCGGGCGCCCGCCTCGATGAGACGCAGGCGCGGATAGTGCAACTCGAGTTCCTGGTAGTCGTCTTCGGCGAGAATGGCGACGTGCTTGTCCCTGATGCTCATTGTCGTGACCTCCTTTCGAGCGTTCATACACTCGAAGATAGTCACTCGAGGCATGGGCTGCTCCGGCCCGGTGAGCCGATTCCGGATCCAGCCGCGAATCTTCGCTCGGCGCCATTAGGCCTTCCTGCGAGATTTATTGAATCCGCGCCTGCTCGGCCCAGGGCCATGAAGCTCTCCATCGATTCGCGGCGAGACCGGCCCATACCGCCACCGTGGTCGCCGCGGCAAACACCCAGCCCGACACGGCGAACGCGGAAATCCCCGACAGCAGCACGCCCACCGTGCAGCCCAGCGCGACCATGGCGCCCCAGCCCATCAGCACGCCGCCGAGCAGGGCAAGCGGGTAGCGGTGCCATGGATAGTTGCGCGGCCGGAAGTTGCCGGAGGCGACGCCGGCGGCGAGGGCTCCGGCCACGAGCGCCAGGATGAACACTCCGTTCGGCGTCACGAGGGCATCGATCACCACCGTGGCGCAGCCGGCGAACCCATCCAGTCCCGGCAGGCGCCCCTGCACCCAGCCGAGCTGTTCGGCCAGGGTCCGCGCGCGACTACCGAGCTCGGCCGTCACGCCCAGCGGTTCGGTGCGCAGGTAAGCGAGAAAGCCGAGCAGGCCGATGCCGAAACCGCCGAGCCAGGTCGGCCAGCGCTCCACGAAAACGCGTCGGGCGAGCGTCGCCGGCGTGGGCGGCGCCCCGGTCGCAGAAGCGTCGGCCGTCTCCGGCCAGCGCACCCGCAACAGCAACACGAGGGCCAACGCCAGCAACAACCCGGCCTGCAACGTTGCAGCGCCGCCATAACCCAGCATGGCTGGCAGCCAGACTACCGGGGCGGTCGACAGGGTGCCGACGTAAAGGCTGTTCCACGAGAGAAAACCCAACATGAATCCCGCCACGGCGCCCAGCAAGGCGAAGGGTGACAGGGTCGAGCCTTCACCGAGCCGGTAGAAGTGCGCGGAAATGCAGGAACCCGACAAGACCATGCCCAGGCCGAAACTGAGGCCGCCGGCGACCAGCACCCAGGACACCGGCCCGATGTGGGCATCCGGGGGCAGGCGGCCGACGCCCGGATCCGGCAGCCAGGGCTGCAGCACCACGAGGTAGCCCAGGCTGCCGACCGCGAGCGCGACCAGGATACCAAGCGCTCCGCGTGCGTCGCGTTCCTCGAACAGTTCACGCAGGATGCAGAAGAAACAGAAGCGCGAGCGCTGCAGCAGGATGCCGAATGCCGCGCCGGCGAGCACCGTGAACACCGGATCGCGGCCCAGGCCGGCGACGCCATCGAGCTGCAGGGCAAACAGCACGATGCCGACGACCAAGGCCGCCGGCACCATGATGCGCAAGGCAAGCGAAAGGCTCAGGTGCCGCCCCACACCGTACCGGCCGGGTTCGAGATCGGCACCCCGACCGAATTGCCGTACTCGGTCCACGAACCGTCGTACTGGACGGCGTCGTAACCGAGAATCTGCGACAACACGAACCAGCTGTGGGCCGAGCGCTCGCCGATGCGGCAATAGACGATGACCGGCTCGCTGCCGTCGATGCCGATGCCGGCGTACAGTGCGCGCAGTTCGTCGGTCGACTTGAAGGTGCCGTCATCGCGGACCACCGAGCCCCATGGCACGTTCTTCGCGCCGGGCACGTGGCCGGCGCGAATCGCCAGTTCCTGCACGCCGGGCGGGGCGAAGATCCTGCCTTCGAACTCTGCCGGCGAGCGGATATCGAGCAACTTCGCCTGGCGTTCGCCTTCCACCACCGCCAGCACGTCCGCCAGCCGGGCCCGCAGCGCAGGCTGCGTGGAGCTGACCCTGTACTCAGTAGCGGCGTGGCGTGCGGGACGGTTGCTCAGCGGCCGGCGGTCCGCTTCCCACTTGTTGCGACCGCCGTCGAGCAGTTTCACGTCGGCATGGCCGTAGTACCGGAAGATCCAGGCCCCCCAGGCGGCGAACCAGTTGTTGTTGTCACCGTACAGCACCACGGTGGTGTCCGGCCCGATGCCGGCCGTCGAAAGCAGCTGCTCCCATTGCTCCCGCGGGGCGATGTCGCGCCGGACCGGGTCGACCAGCTCGGTGTGCCAGCGAAAGTTGACTGCGCCGGGGATGTGGGCGCGCTCGAACTTGCCGGGCTCGACGCTCACCTCCACGACGCGGACGTTCGGGTCATCGAGGTGCGCCACCAGCCAGTCCGCGCTCACCACCGCCTCGGAAGCGGCCGCCACACCCGCCACCGACAAGCCCGCCGCCAGCAACAGGCTGCGCGCGCAGGAAATTAAACTATTGATTTTCATTGCATTCACCGCTCCCTTCCAAGTGAGAAAAATATAAAAGGGAGGATGCAGAGTCGTCCAACAACATTTTGGAATAGACTCATTCCAGAAAGTTAGGGTCCGGCGCCAGGCGTTCTTGTTCCCGACCCGCACGACGGCCTGAATCTCCAACTCGTTCAGGCGCGCGCCCCCGAAAGAGGCGCCGATGGTAGTATCTCGCGCCATATGAGCCCCGCTCATATGGGGAAGACCATGAGCCTGTTCACCGAGCTGCCGCCTGACGCATCGGTCACGGCGCACACCGCCAGGCGCCTGAACATAGTCGTGATCGTCCTGCTGCTCGCCGTGGTGGCGCTCGTTGCCATCGACCGCGTCCGGCCCCCGGCGGCCGATCGCGCATCAGCAACGGAAATTGCCGCCACGCAGGACGCGTCGAGCATCGACTCCATTGCCGTCCTCCCCTTCGAGGATTTCAGCCCCCAACGGGACCAGGCCCACCTGGCCGAGGGGCTGGCCGACACGCTGTTGCACATGCTGGCGCAGGTGCAGGGATTGCGCGTGAGCGCCCGCACGTCCTCCTTCTCGTTTCGCGGCACCGACGCCGATATCGCCGAAATCGGCCGGGAGCTCGGCGTGGGCGCCGTACTCGAGGGTTCGGTGCAGCGCTCGGGTGACACCCTGCGGATCATCGCCCAGCTCATCCGCGTCGCGGACCAGAGCCACCTCTGGTCGAAGACCTTCGACCGCCCCACAGGCGACATCTTCACGGTGCAGGACGAGATCGCGAACGCGGTCGTCGCCGCATTGCAGCCGGCCGATGCGCCCTCCTCGCAACTCGCGCTGGCGTCCAACCGGACCAGCGTGAAGGCCTACGAGCACTTCGTGCGGGGCGATCAGCTGTGGCCGGTCCGCTCGAAGGAAGCGATCGAACAGGCCATCGAGGAATTCCGGGCGGCGATTGCTGCGGATCCTGCTTATGCCCCGGCGCACGCGGGACTCGCGATGGCATACCTGTTCTCCACCTATTATGGCGACAAGAGCACGAAGGAAGTCCGCCTGGCCGTGGAACAGGGGATCGACCAGGCCCTCGCACTGGACCCGGAACTCGCACTCGCCCACGCGGCACCCGGCCAGCTGCTGAACAATTCCGCAGACCTCGAGGGCGCCGAGGCGGCCTACCGTCGCGCAATCGAGCTCGATCCGAGCGACGCTACGACCTATGCGTGGCTGGCCCGCCTTGTCGACAACGACATCAAGCGCTGGGACGAGTCCCGGAGCCTCCTCGAGAAAGCGTACGAGCTGGATCCGCCAAACCTCTACGTCCTCGGCCAGTACGCGCAGAACCTTTCGGTGTTCGGCGACTATGATCGGGCGGTGGAAGTGTATCGTCGTGGCGTGGCCCTCGATCCCGAGGCGCCGCGCGCCTATGCCAACCTCGCTGCACTGCATGCCCGGTACGGCCGCCACGACGACGCCATCCGGGCACATCTCGCCCAGATCGAACGTGCACCTGCCTCCCCGGGGTCTTACCTCGGCATCGCCGGGCAGTTCCTCAGGCTCGACGACCAGGACGCGGCCCTCGAGTGGTTCGACAAGGCCAGGGCCCTCAATCCGAACAGCGAGTACTGGACCGATTTCTTCCTGCGGCGGAAGGACCACCCCCGCCTGGTCGATGAGATGGAAGCCATGTACGCGCGGAACTCTCAAAGACCCCAGGCACGCGCCGAGCTCTGTTTCGCGCAAGCCATCGTCGGTGAGTACGAGGAGGTGGTCAAACTGTGCGGCTCCCAGGTGGCGAACGTCGTCGGCCCGGACCAGGAGCCGTTGCAGCTGAGTGCACTCAACGATGCCCTGCCGGTGTACTGGGCGTCCGTACGGCTCGGCGACGAAGCCACGGCCAGCAGGCTCATGGAGGAGATGCTGCGGCTGGCCCGCGAGGGTGAAGCGTCCGGTTTTGCTGATGTATCCCTCCACGAGTTCCTGGCAATGCTCGCGGCCATGCGTGGTGATCGAGCGGAGTTCTACACGCAGTTCGGCAAAGCCGTCGAGCTCGGGTACTGTGACGGTCGTGCACTGGAAAATCTGCCCTGGTTCGACCCCTACCGCGACGAAGCCCAGTTCCAGGCGTTGCTGGAAAACATTCGTGGCCGACAGGCGCAGATGCGCAACTCGCTGCGCGTCGAGGGGCTTTAGCGGTCGATCGACGTGCTGCGGGTGCCGCTCAGGATTCCGGGAGCGCCTCCGACGGAATGAGTGTGTCGCCGTGGATTGCTAACGGATCACGCCGTCCTTGCGCAATTCGCCGGCCATCGGTCCAGTCGTCTCGGCAAGCCCGGAGATTCGTGACTCGAGATTGCGCGCGCGCGTACTGAGTTGGTAGACGAGGGTCGCGTCTCGCGTGTCGAACACGCGCGTGGTCAGCTCGACTTCCCCCTCGATGGTCGTAATGGGCGGCGCGGTTTCGAACCTGCCGTATACGACGGGCACGCCGTAGACTCCGTAGCTGCCCGGATGCCAGCCTGTCGCATAGCCGAAGTCCGTCGCCTTATAGAACGCGTCACCGCGCGATTCCTCAGTTCCACCTTCCTGGAGGCCGGTCCGGGTCGCCACCAGTATCGTGGCCAGTACTGCCTGGATATCGTTCGCCGCGACAGCCTTCTCGATGTTCTCACGGCTCAGCGGCGCCTGTGCCGGCAAGGCACGGCAGCTTGTCATCACCACCGTGCCGCCGTCGCGCAGAGCGCTGGCGAAGAAATTCTCGAAGGCGCAACGCTGGTTGAGGTCGGGGCTGACGCCCACGACAAGCACCCGCACGTAAGGCTGGGCGGCGTGCTCTTTCGCCTGCCAGTCGCCATGCAACCGCACGGTGTGCGGGGCACAGGCGCCAAGCAGCGTCACCGCGAACCCCAGCGAAGAAAACAGGATGGTTTTTCGATTCACGATTGATGTGTGCCCTGGTGTGGTTGGGGATTCCGATGCAGCTTATCGGCTGCCTCGTGACATAGCCAATGGCAGTCCGAAACGTCAGATTCGCTTCAATCGGCGCCACGGATGACTGGACGCCCTCGAAGCAGCCTGTCTCGAGCCATTGCCGATGTAAGCATCGGCCTCGATTTCGACGAGCAGTTCAGGGGCGATCAGCCGCCTCACCTCCACCATGCTCGAGGCGGGACGAATCTCCCCGAAGAACTGCCCGTGTGCCCGCCCGACGTCTTCCCAGCGAGAGATGTCCGTGACGTAGATACGTGTGCGTACGACGTGAGTTAGCCGAGCGCCGGCCTCTTCGAGCGCGAGCTCGATCGTCTTGAGCGCCTGCATCGTCTGTTGATATGGGTCGTCGATGCCGACCACGCCTTCGGGCGTCGTCGCAGTGGTTCCCGAGACGTGAACATACGGGCCAACTTTCACGGCACGCGAGTACCCGACGATGGTTTCCCAGGGCGCTGCAGATGAGATGTTGAGGCGAGTCACCGATCCGTCTCCCTCGTTTTTCGCCGTGCAGTCCGACACAAAGTCAGGCCTGGATAAAATCCAGGATTTACGTGACCAGCTCACCCGGTTTTTCTTCGATGACCAGGTGGCCCGCATCGTCAATGATGCGGAGCTGATAATCCGGAATCATGCCATGAAGCTCCTGCCCGCGTTCAAGCGGTATCCAGTTATCCTCCCGCCCCGACAGGATCAAGGCATTGCGTGGCGATGGTCACCTGGACCTCGTCGGTGTACTTCGAGTCCGCCTGCGCCATCTGGCGATAGAAGGCGGCCTGGCCTTGCCGGCCTCTCCAGGGCGAAACAACCTCTTCTTCGAGAAATCGCATGACGACGGCGACGGTGGCCACGGGGTCTTCCTCGTGCGGGACATGCCCGAGTTCCTCGAAAACCACCAGCCGACTCTGGTCGATGGCGCGCTGGTATTTCAACGCCGTGGCCGGCGGAATCAGACGGTCGCGGCCGCCCCACAGGATCAGCGTCGGTTGCCTGATGCTGCCGAGATGCTCGGTGGGGCTTTCGGGCGCAGCGGCCTGTTCCAGGCGCAGTCCCAGGGCGCGGCGATTGCCCTCGCGAAGCGCCAGTTCGTAGTAGCGATCGACCAGGGCATCCGTCACGCGAGCAGGATCGCCGTACACGTTCCGCAGGCTGGATTCGATCATGCCTCTGGGCAGCAGACGCGTCATCAACGGCTGCAACCACGGGATCCGAGCGATGCGAAAGCCGACCGGCACCGACTCGGGCGCGAGTGGAAACCCGGCCGCGTTCACCAGGACCAGGCCGGCCACCCGCTCGGGCGCGTCGACAGCGGTCTGCCAGGCAATCTGGCCACCCAACGAGTTGCCGCCGATGACCGCCTCGGGAATCGACAGGTGATCGAGGAGTTCCACCACGAACTCGACGTAGCGTTCGACATGGTAATCATCGTGCGGGAACGGGCCGGTAAGGCCGAAGCCAGGCAAGTCGACCCGGATGACCCGGTAGTGCGGTGTCAATGCATCCGCCCAGCCCTGCCACGTGTGCAGGCTGGCCGACGTCCCGTGCAACAACACGATGGGCGGTCCGCGGCCTGGCGCCCCTTCGTCCCGGAGGTGCACCTGTATTCCTTGCAACTCGACGAAGCGGGAGGGCGGTGGCGCCCAGCGTGCCTTGAGATCGTTCAGCGGGCGATCCGGCGCCCAGGCCAGTCCGATGGCAAGTGCGAAGAGAAACAGGAGTGCTAGCACCAAGCCCGCGAGAACTACTCGATACGGGGGACGGTCGCTCATTGGATAGCACACGATGGGAATGCCGCGTATAAGGTCTCTTGCGCATCGCGCCAGGCGCTCCACTTCGCCCAATCACTCGTGCTGGGTCGCTTGGCCCGCAGTTCGTCGTGCCTTAGCCACCATCTCTGCACGAGGCCTATTCCCCAGCGACCCGCGACCTTGGAGAACATGAGGCCGAAGGTTTCTCCAGGCTGGTCGCCTACAACCCAGACCTGTGCGGAGCATTCAGGACCCTCTTCGCAAGGGCATTCGGAGGTCACGCCGGCGATGTTCACGATCGCCTCCGGTAGAACCGAACGCGCCGCTCCCTGGATTTCCCGCACTTCGTCGTCGCTGATGTTTTCCGCGCGGAGATAGGTTTCGATTCGCTTCGGCCGTGTGCTGGCTATATAGCTTCGACGCTCAGCCCGGGCGTCACGCTCGGCGCGTGTTTGCGCTTCGACCGCCGCGGGAACGCATAGTGAGCAGCAGAGCAATGCCGCCACCCCGGCTTTCTTTGCCCGCGATTGCTGTTTAGTGCCGTACATCGCGAAAGTATCGCACCTGCGCCCGGTGTTGCGGCAACCTCGGCGTCATTGGCTCCGCCTCGAGGCCGGGCTCGCGAGGACCTGCCAAAGGGACCGAGCCTCG
>CAYTXS010000054.1:0-12157 GCA_964441585.1 uncultured Thioalkalivibrio sp. | reverse complement strand
CCCGAGTCCGACCATTCCAGGCTCTGCTCCGGCGGGGCGGCGAACATCGTGAACAGGCGCACCGTGTCGGCACCGTAACGCTCGATGAGCGACTGGGGATCCACGCCGTTATTTTTCGACTTGGACATCGTCCCCACCCCGCCCAGCAGCACGGGAAGCCCGTCGGCCTTCAAGGTTGCGCTGATCACGCGCCCCTTGTCGTCGCGCTGCACCTCGACATCGGCCGGGTTGTACCAGGTGCGCCCGCCCTTGGCATCCTCGCGGTAATAGGATTCGGCCAGCACCATGCCCTGCGTAAGCAGGTTGGTGAACGGCTCGTCGCCGTCCACGAGACCTTCGTCACGCAACAACTTGTGGAAAAACCGCGAGTACAGCAAGTGCAGCACGGCGTGCTCGATGCCGCCGATGTACTGGTCCACGGGCAGCCAGTAACGTGCGCGGTCGTCCAGCATCGCCTCGTCCTGATCGGCCGAGCAGTATCGCGCGTAGTACCAGGACGATTCGAAAAAGGTGTCGAAGGTGTCGGTTTCCCGGCGCGCGTCCCCTCCGCAGCGCGGACAGCCGACCTGCACGAACTCGTCCATGGTCTTCAGCGGGGAACCGACGCCGGAGAGCGTGACGTCCTCCGGCAGGCGCACCGGTAGCTGTTCCTCCGGGACCGGTACCGAGCCGCAGTCGGCACAGACGATCATCGGCACCGGGCAGCCCCAGTAGCGCTGCCGTGACACGCTCCAGTCACGCAGCCGGTAATTCACGCGGCGCCGGCCGCGGCCCTGCTGCTCGAGCTTTGCCGCGAGGGCTTCGAAGGCCTCCGCCGACGTCAGGCCATCCAGGTCGCCAGAGTTCACCAACACCCCGTAATCCACATAAGCGCCGCTGGACAGGTCCACTTCCGATCCGTTCGCGGGGGCGATCACCTGACGGATCGGCACCTCGTACCTGGTGGCGAATTCCCAGTCGCGCCTGTCGTGGCCCGGCACTGCCATGACGGCGCCGGTGCCGTAGCCCATGAGCACGAAGTTCGCGACCCACACCGGCACCGGCTCGCCGGTCAGGGGATGGATCACGTCCAGGCCCAGAGGCATGCCGCGCTTTTCCATCGTCTCCAGCGCCGCCTCGGTGGTGTGGGCGCTGCGGCACTCGGCCAGGAAATCCGTCAGATCCGGGCGACCCCGGGCAGCGTGCACGGCCAGCGGATGCTCGGCGGCCACCGCCATGTAGGTGACTCCGTGGAGCGTGTCCGGACGCGTGGTGAAGACGGTCAATGCGTCGTAGCCGGCCAGCGGCGCATCGGCGAGCGCGAAGTCCAGCTCGAGGCCCTCCGAACGTCCGATCCAGTTGGCCTGCATCGTGCGGACCTGCTCGGGCCACCCGGGGAGCGTGGCCAGCGACTCCAGCAACTCGTCCGCGTAGTCGGTGATCTTGAGAAACCACTGCGGTATCTCGCGCCGCTCCACCAGTGCGCCCGAGCGCCAGCCGCGACCGTCGATGACCTGCTCGTTGGCCAGCACGGTCTGGTCGACCGGGTCCCAGTTGACGGTGGACGACGCCTTGTAGACCAGCCCTTTCTCGTACAGCCGGAGAAAGAACCACTGCTCCCAGCGGTAGTAATCCGGATCGCAGGTCGCCAGTTCACGCCGCCAGTCGTAAGCGAATCCCAGGCGGCGCAGTTGCGCGCGCATGTGCGCAATGTTGTCGCGCGTCCATTCCGCCGGCGGCACCTCGTGCTTGATGGCCGCATTCTCGGCCGGCAGGCCGAAGGCGTCCCAGCCCATCGGCTGCAAGACGTTCTTGCCACGCATGCGTTGATAGCGGCTGACCACGTCGCCGATCGTGTAGTTGCGGACGTGGCCCATATGCAGGCGCCCGCTCGGGTACGGAAACATGCACAGGCAGTAGAACTTGTCCCGGCCCGGGTCTTCGTCAGCCTCGAAACAGCGCGCCTCGTCCCAGTAGCGCTGGGCGGCGGGCTCGATCACTTCCGGCTTGTAGATTGGGTCCATGGTCTGCTTCATCAGGTTTAATCCGGGAAGGTTACCGCTCCGTCGTGTTGCGGCGCAAAGCCCCGAGCAATACGAGCCCCGCCGCCAGCGCCGCCAGCGGCCCGTTGCCGTAACGCAACCAGGGAGGCATGCCCCGCATGGGCGTCACCTCGGCGCTGACGACCGCCGGAACGAACTGCTCCGATCGCTGCGTCACCCGGCCGCGCGGATCGATCACCGCCGTGATGCCGTTATTGGTCGCGCGCAGCATCCAGCGGCCGGTTTCCATGGCGCGCATGCGCGCGATCTGCAGGTGCTGGTGCGGCGCCTGTGTGTCGCCGAACCAGGCGTCGTTGCTGACATTGATGAGCAGCTCGGCGGCAGGAAAGAAGACACGCTGCTGGGCGCCGAATGCGTCCTCGTAACAGATGGTCGGCGCGACCTGCACGCCGGCGAGGTGCAGGGGCGGCGGGTCGCGGCGCCCCGGGGCGAAATCGGTGTACGGCAGGTTCATCAGGCGCATCCAGCGGCGCACGAAGGCCGGCACCGGGAAATATTCGCCGAAAGGCACGAGTTGCCGTTTTCGATAGATCTCAGGCTCGGCGCCCAGAGACACCAGGACGTTATGGTAATGGCCCGTGTCGGCATCCCGTTCCAGGATCCCGAGCAGCACTTCAGAGTCGTTCGCACGCGCTTCCTCGTCGAGCGCGGCGATAAAATCGATCTCGTGATGCAGCAGCGCCGGAATCGCCGCCTCGGGCCAGATCACCAGGTCGGCATCCCAGTGCGCCCGCGTCATGTCGAGATACAGCTGCCGCGTCGGCGCCAGCGAAGTCTCCAGCCATTTTTCGTCCTGGCCGATCGCACCCTGCAGCATCACGGCGTCGACGGGCGCGCCCGCCGGCACGGTCCAGGTCGTGCGGCCCGCCCAGCCCGCCACCGCGACCATCGCCAGCATGGCGGCTATCGCGAGCGCACGGACTTGGAGCCGATCGACCAGCACGGCCGCCACTGCCCCGGCCAACAATGCGCAGGCCCAGCCGATGCCGTAGACCCCGCCCACGGGTGCCAGGGCACCGAAAAACGAGTCGGTCTGGCTGTAACCCAGGCTCAGCCAGGGGAAACCGCTCAGGAACCAGCCGCGCAGCCACTCGACCAGGATCCACGCGGCCGGCAGCGCGACCAGCCAGCGCAGCGCACCGCCGGGCGGCAACCAGCGGGCGGCCACGGCGCCGAGCAGGGCGTAGTAGCCGCCCATGACCGCCGCCAGCCCGAGGGTGAGGAACGCCGCCAGCGCAGCAGGCGCCTGGCCGAAATCGTGGACCGAGATGAAAGTCCACCAGGTGCCGACGAGAAACGCCGCGAAACCGAACATGAAACCGCGTGCGGCGGCACGGCGGGCGGATCCACCGCGCCAGCAGAGAAACAGCACCGCGGGAGAAATAAAGGCGAGTGCCCAATAGTCCCAGGGCGCGAAAGCGAAAGGCAGGGCCAGCCCGGCCAGGATCGCGCCGATGTCGGCCGGCGCGACGCGCCTGAGCGCCGGGCCGGCGTCAAAGCGGAAGGCCACGGGCGACTAGCCGGCGAGGCGCCGCAGGCGCACGGCGTGCACGCGGCGCCGATCCGCCCGCAGCACGGTGAAGCGCATCCCCTCCAGCACCAGCGATTCGCCCTTGCGCGGCAGGCGGCCGAGCTCATGCATCACGAGCCCGCCCACCGTGTCGTAATGCTCGTCGCTGAAGCTCGTACCGAGTTCCTCGTTCAGATCCTCGATGCGTGCCAGCGCATCCACTCGCCAGCTGTCCTCCTGCTCGGGGACGATCATCACCTCCTCGTCGGGGTCATGCTCGTCGTCGATCTCGCCGACGATCTGCTCCAGCACGTCCTCGATGGTCAGCAGCCCGGACACCCCGCCGTACTCGTCGACGACAATCGCCATGTGATTGTGGCTGATGCGGAACTCCTTGAGCAGGACGTTGAGCCGCTTGCTCTCGGGAATGAACACGGCGGGACGCAGGCACTCCTTGATGCGGAAGCGCTGCCCGCTGCTCTCGACGAAAAAGCGCAGCAGGTCCTTGGCGAGCAGGATGCCGATGACTTCGTCACGGTCGTCGGCGATCACGGGGAATCGCGAGTGTCCGGATTCGATGATGACCTGCAACATGTCCTGCGGGCTGGCGTCGCGTTCGAGCACGACGATCTTGCCCCGCGGAATCATTACGTCGCGAACCTGGATGGTGGCGACCTCGAGCACGCTCTCCAGCATGCGATGCTCGTCGGCATCGAGGATCTGATCCCGCCTGGCCTGCGCGAGGAGCTCCAGAAGGCCCTCGCGGTCGCGCGGCGTGGTACGGAAGGCATCGGCCCAGCGGGACAGCAGCCCGGACCGGCTTCCGCTCGTACTCGGAGGTTTGTCGTCAGTCATCGCTTCCTTCAGTTTCCCTGTAGGGATCCGGCCAGCCGAGTTCACCGAGAATCTCGGCCTCGGCCGCTTCCATTTTCGCAGCTTCTTCCTCGGTCTGGTGATCGAAGCCCACGAGATGCAGCGTACCGTGAACTACCATGTGAGCCCAATGCGCGTGAGGCGGCTTGGCCTGCTCGGTCGCCTCCGCTTCCACCACGTCGCGACAGATCACCAGGTCGCCCAGCAGCGGCAGGCCGAGGTCGGAAGGCAGTTCCGCCGGAAAGGCCAGCACGTTGGTCGGCCGGTCCTTGCCGCGAAACCGGCGGTTGAGCGCCTGGCTCTCCGCGGCATCGACAATGCGAATCGACACCTCGGCGTCTGTTCGATGCCCGGCGAGCGCCGAGCGCGCCCAGTGCCTCAGGCGCGCGACATCCGGCAGCCCGCTGCGCGAGCCTGCCACCTGAATGTCGATACGCAGGGTCATTGCTCCCGGCGCCCTTCGTGGCGCTCATAGGCCTCCACGATGCGCTGCACCAGCGGATGGCGCACGACGTCTTTGGCGGTGAACCAGGTGAATCCCACCCCCTCGACGTTCTCCAGCACCGCGATCGCATGGCGCAATCCCGACATTTTCGCGGCCGGCAGGTCAGTCTGGGTGACGTCGCCGTTTACCACGGCGCGTGAGCCGAAACCGATGCGGGTGAGGAACATCTTCATCTGCTCGACCGTGGAGTTCTGCGCCTCGTCGAGGATCACGAAGGCCTCGTTGAGCGTCCGACCCCGCATGAAGGCCAGCGGCGCGATCTCGATCACGTGCCGCTCGATGAGCTTGCCGACTCGCTCGAAGCCGAGCATTTCGTACAGCGCGTCATACATCGGCCGCAGGTAGGGATCGACTTTCTGCGACATGTCACCCGGCAGGAAGCCGAGCCGCTCGCCCGCCTCGACTGCGGGCCGCACCAGCACGATGCGGCGCACGGTGTCCCGTTCCAGCGCCTCCACGGCGCTCGCCACCGCCAGGTAAGTCTTGCCCGTGCCAGCCGGCCCGACCCCGAAACACAGATCGTGGTCGCGCATCGACTGCAGATAAGCGTTCTGGTTAGGGCCCCGCCCGCGCACGACCCCGCGACGCGTCCGCACCTCACCCGGCGCCGCCGCGCCCGGCTCCTCGTAGAGCCCGGCTTCCTGCAGCCCGACATGCACGCGCTCCGGACTGATGCTGTCCGTGGCAGCCTGCTCGAAGAGCGCCACGATCAACCGGTCTGCCGCATTCACGGCGCGCTCCGGCCCCTCGATCTCGAACCGGTTGCCCCGCGGGCGAATCTGCACGCCGAGACGACGCTCGATCTGCTTGAGGTGCTCGTCGAACTGACCGCAAAGATTGGCCAGCCGGTCATTGTCGGCGGGCTCGAGGACCAGGTCCCTGACGAAATTGGCGTCCAAGCGGTTTGTTTACCTCAGGCAGAGCGGCGCAGCGGCGCCGCGGAATCGATCAATCGGCCACGCAGCGAGTTCGGCAGCGCCTCCGTGATCAGCACGTCGACGAACTGGCCGATGAGCGCAGCATCGCCGTCGAAATTGACCCAGCGCATATTGGCCGTCCGACCGGCCAGTTGCCGCGGATCTTTCTTCGCCGGCCGCTCCACCAGCACACGCTCGACACCGCCGACCATCGCCGCGCTGATCGCGGCGGCCTGCTCGTTGACGCGATGCTGCAGCAAGGCGAGCCGGCGTCGCTTCTCCGCGGCATCGACATCGTCGGGCAACGAGGCGGCGGGCGTGCCGGGGCGGCGGCTGTAGATGAAACTGAAAGACTGGTCGAAGCCGACATCCTCGATCAGCTGCAGGGTCTGTTGGAAATCGCGTTCCGTCTCGCCGGGAAAGCCGATGATGAAGTCCGAGCTGATGCTGATGTCGGGACGGGCCTCGCGAACGCGCCGGATCTTCTGCCGGTACTCGAGGGCCGTATGTCCCCGTTTCATCATCGCCAGCACGCGATCCGAGCCGCTCTGCACCGGCAGGTGCAGGTAGGACGCCAGCTCCGGCACCTCGGCGTAGGCCGCCACGAGGCTGTCGGTGAATTCGACGGGGTGCGAGGTCGTGAAGCGGATCCGGTCGATGCCGTCCACCGCCGCCACGAAGCGGATCAGCGCCGCCAGGTCGGCGGTCGTGCCGTCATGCATCGCACCCCGATAGGCATTGACGTTCTGGCCGAGCAGGTTGACCTCTCGCACGCCCTGGGCGGCGAGTTGCGCCACCTCGACGATGACGTCGTCGAAGGGCCGGCTGACCTCCTCGCCCCGCGTGTAGGGCACGACGCAGAAACTGCAGTACTTGCTGCAACCCTCCATCACCGAAACGAAGGCGGTCGGCCCCTCGGCGCGCGGCGCGGGCAGGCGATCGAACTTCTCGATCTCCGGGAAGGAAATGTCGACGGACGGCAGGCCGCGGCTGCGCACTTCGTCGAGCATGGCCGGCAGCCGGTGCAGCGTCTGCGGCCCGAACACGATATCGACGAACGGCGCGCGCGCGAGGATCGTCTCGCCCTCCTGGCTCGCCACGCAGCCGCCCACGCCGATGACGACGCCGGGGCGCGCCTCTTTCAACTCTCGCCAACGGCCCAGCAGCGAGAAGACCTTCTCCTGGGCCTTCTCGCGGATCGAACAGGTGTTCAGCAGCAGGATATCGGCGTTCTCCGGCGCATCCACGGCCTCGAAGCCGTGCGACTCACGCAGGACGTCCGCCATCTTCGACGAATCGTAATCGTTCATCTGGCACCCAAAAGTGCGAATGAACAACCTGCCGCCCCGCTGTGTCACTGCCATCGCGCCGATCCTCTAAAAAGGGATATCGTCCTCGAACGGCTCTTCGGCCCGCGATGCGCCGCCGGACGAGGACGTTGCGCCGGAACTGCGCGGCCGCTCGTCGTAACCACCACGCGAGGCCGGCGCGTCGCCACCCGGGCGCCCGCCCAGCATCTGCATGTCGCGGCCGATGATCTCGGTCGTGTAGCGGTCGTTGCCTTCCTTGTCCTGCCACTTGTTGGTCCGGATCTGGCCCTCGATGTAGACCTGCGAGCCCTTGCGCAGGTACTCACGCGCCACCTCGGCGAGCCGGTCGAACATCACGACGCGATGCCACTCGGTCTCCTCGATAAAATCGCCGCTCTGGCGATCCTTGCGCTTTTCCGTGGTCGCAACCCGGATATTGGTGACGGTCAGTCCGCCCGGGGTGGTCCGTGATTCCGGATCGGCGCCGAGATTGCCGACCAGGATGACTTTATTGATACCGCGCGCCATGAGCGTGACCTCGCTGGGAGAAAAAGGGAATCGGCCGTCGACCCGATCTTCGAGAGCCGTCGGCCCGATCTTCGAGAATAGCCAAATAGTCTAGCCTGAACAGGCCGGAATCTCACGTCGGAGCGCCGGAAACCGTCCCTTGACGCCCGCCGAAGACGTGTCATGCGCCGGCCAGCGCCGGCCGGTATTTTCTGCGTATAGTAATGGGCTACCCAAGCCAGACAGGAATCATGGACACGATCCGCATTCGCGGGGCCCGGACCCATAATCTCAAGGCCGTGGATATCGACCTGCCGCGCGACCGGCTGATCGTCGTCACGGGCCTGTCCGGATCCGGCAAGTCCTCGCTCGCTTTCGACACCATCTATGCCGAAGGTCAGCGCCGCTACGTGGAGTCGCTGTCGGCCTACGCGCGGCAATTCCTTTCCATGATGGAAAAACCGGATCTCGAGTCCATCGAGGGACTCTCCCCGGCCATCTCGATCGAGCAGAAGTCCACCTCGCACAACCCGCGCTCGACGGTGGGCACCGTCACCGAGATCTACGACTACCTGCGCCTGCTCTATGCACGCGCCGGCACGCCGCGCTGCCCGACCCACGGCGAACGGCTCGAAGCACAGACCGTCAGCCAGATGGTGGACCAGGTGCTCGCTCTCGAGGAGCGCACCGCGCTGATGTTGCTTGCGCCCGTGGTGCGCGACCGCAAGGGCGAACACACCAACGTGATGGCAGAGTTGCGCACGCAGGGCTTCATCCGCGCCCGGGTCGACGGTGAAGTCTGCGAACTCGACGATCCACCCGACCTCGACCTGCACCGCAAGCACACCATCGAGGCGGTCGTGGATCGCTTTCGCGTGCGTCCCGACCTGGGACTACGCCTCGCGGAGTCCTTCGAGACGGCCCTGAAGCTGGCCGACGGTATGGCGACCGTGGCTTTCATGGACGATCCGGACCGCACGCCCCTCGTGTTCTCGGACCGCTTCGCCTGCCCCGTGTGCGGCTACAGCATCGCGGAGCTGGAACCACGCCTGTTCTCGTTCAACAACCCCGCCGGAGCCTGCCCGACCTGCGACGGGCTCGGGGTGCAACAGTTTTTCGATCCCGAGCGCGTCGCGGCCCACCCCCACCTGTCGCTCGCCGGCGGTGCGATTCGCGGCTGGGACCGGCGCAACGCCTATTATTTCCAGCTGCTGCGCAGCCTGGCCGCGCACTACGACTTCGATGTCGAAACACCGTTCGATGAACTGCCGGCGAAGATCCGCAAGGTCATCCTGTTCGGCTCAGGTACGGAGTCCATCGAATTCGCCTATTTCGACGGCCGCGGCGGCGTGACCCGCCGCAAGCACCGCTTCGAGGGCATCCTGCCGAATATGGAGAGACGCTACCGGGAGACCGAATCCGGCACGGTGCGCGATGAACTTTCCAAGTACCTCGGCACCCACCCCTGTCCCAGTTGTCACGGCACGCGCCTCAACGAGGCGGCCCGCAACGTCTTCGTGGCGGAGCGCGGGCTCGCCGACGTCACGGCCACCGCGGTCGGCGACGCGCTGGTGTTCTTCAGCACCCTGGACCTGCCGGGCTGGCGTGGCGAGGTGGCGCGCAAGATCGTCAAGGAGATCAATGACCGGCTGAAGTTCCTCGTCGACGTGGGGCTCGATTACCTGACCCTCGATCGCAGCGCCGAGACGCTCTCGGGCGGGGAAGCGCAGCGAATCCGCCTGGCCAGCCAGATCGGCTCCGGCCTGGTAGGTGTCATGTACATCCTCGACGAGCCGTCCATCGGCCTGCACCAGCGCGACAACCGCCGCCTGCTCAACACGCTGATCCACCTGCGCGACCTGGGCAATACCGTGATCGTCGTCGAACACGACGAGGAGGCGATCGCCACGGCCGACCACATCGTCGATATCGGCCCGGGGGCCGGCGTGCACGGCGGCCGGATCGTGGCGCAGGGCTCTCCGGCCGACATCATGGCGAGCGGCGAGTCACTGACCGGCGACTACCTCGCCGGGCGCCGGAGCATCGCCGTGCCGGCCAGCCGCACGCCATGGCGCAAGGAAGCGCCACGGGACATCGTCATCCGCGGCGCGCGCGGCAACAACCTGGCCGGGATCGACGTCGCCATCCCGATCGGCTTGCTGACCTGCGTGACCGGCGTGTCAGGTTCGGGCAAGTCGACGCTGATCAACGACACGCTTTACCTGGCGGCCGCGCAAAAGCTGAACAATGCGTCCGTGACGCCTTCCCCGCATGAGCGCATCGAGGGCCTGCAGGACATCGACAAGGTCATCGACATCAGCCAGAGCCCGATCGGCCGGACGCCGCGCTCCAACCCGGCCACCTACAGCGGCCTGTTCACGCCCATCCGGGAACTGTTCGCGGGCACCGCCGAATCGCGTTCCCGCGGCTACAAGGCCGGGCGCTTCAGCTTTAACGTCAAGGGCGGGCGCTGCGAGGCCTGCCAGGGCGACGGCGTGATCAAGGTGGAGATGCATTTCCTGCCCGACGTATACGTAGCCTGCGACGCCTGCAAGGGTCAGCGCTACAACCGCGAGACCCTCGAGATTCGCTACAAGGGCAAGAACATCCACGAGATCCTCGAAATGACCATCGAGGATGCGCTGGCCTTCTTCGCCAATGTGCCGGTGGTGAAAAGAAAACTGCAGACACTCATGGACGTCGGGCTGTCCTACGTGCGCCTCGGCCAGAACGCGACGACCCTGTCCGGCGGCGAGGCCCAGCGCGTCAAGCTCGCCAAGGAACTTTCCAAGCGCGACACCGGCAAGACGCTTTACATCCTCGACGAACCGACGACCGGTCTGCACTTCCACGACATCGCGCAACTGCTCGGCGTGCTCGGCCGGCTGCGCGATCATGGCAACACGGTGGTCGTGATCGAGCACAACCTGGACGTCATCAAGACCGCGGACTGGATCATCGACCTGGGCCCCGAAGGCGGCAGCGGCGGGGGGCGCCTGGTGGCGGAAGGCCCGCCGGAGAAAGTCGCGGCGAACAAGACCTCGTTCACCGGTCAGTATCTGAAGCCGATTCTCGCCGCGGCCGCGCCCGCCCCGCGCAGAAAAAAGAAGCGAGCCTGACGGCATGCGAAATCGGCTGCCCCTGCTGCTGCTCCTGGTCGCCGTCGCCGCGCTGCTCAGTCTCTGGGAGCGTCCCGCGGTATCACCGGTGGATCTCCCGGCGACCACGACAACCACCGCGCCCGCGCGCGTCCCGGCGGCCGACTGGCTGCCTGCCGAAGCGCTCCATACCCTCGAACTCATCCACAACGAAGGCCCGTTCCCTCACCGGCAGGACGGCACGGTGTTCCACAACCGGGAACGGCGCCTGCCCGCGCGCCAGAGCGGCTATTACCGCGAATACACGGTGCGGACGCCGGGGTTGAGCCACCGCGGCGCGCGGCGGATCGTCACGGGCGGGCGGCCGCCGGAGGTGTACTACTACACCGAGGATCATTACGGCAGTTTCCGCCGCTTCGAGGTGCCCCGGTGAGACACGGGGGGGACCCTGCGACCCTGAGCGACGCAGCCGGCGCAGGCCTGCGCCGCGTCGCGCCGCAATGGCGAGAGGGATTGCTCGAGTCAGCTCGCGTCGCCGGCCTGTATTGCGCCCGTATCGACCTGGCCGGTTGCCGGGACAAGGCAGTGTTCCTCGAGCGCACGGCGAGCGCGCTGGAGTTCCCCGGCTGCTTCGGCCAGAATTGGGACGCGCTCGAGGACTACCTCGGCGACCTGGAATGGCTGTCAGCCGAGGGCTATCTCCTGCTGCTGGAGAATGTCGCGGACTTGCGGGATGCCGCCGGGGAAGACTACCGGGTGGCCATCGGCATTCTCGCCGATACAGTCGAAACCTGGCGCGAGCGCGGCATCCCCTTCTGGGTGTTCGTCGCCGAAAAAAAGGATGACACATGAACGACGGCACCCAAGCCGGAAGGCCTGCCGCCGCGCAGCCCGAAATCCGCTTCTACGGCGGCAAGGCCATGAGCGCCCTGCCCATCCTGTTCTTCATCGCCTGGGCCATCGTGCAATCCGGCCTGCTCGGCATCGGCGACACCGCGGGGCTGATCGTCGGCATGCTGGTGGCGCTGGTGCTCGGCATGTTCCTGGTGCGGGGCGACTGGGCGGATTACGCCGAGGCCATCGTCGAGGGCATGGCGCAGAAAGTCGCCGTGACCGCCATCGTGGCCTGGCTGTGGGCCGGGATGTTCGCCGCGACCCTCCAGGTCGGCGGCTTCGTCGATGGGCTGGGCTGGCTCGCCGAGGTATCCGGCCTGGGCCCCGCTATGTTCCCGGCCGTCACGTTTCTTCTCGCCGCCCTGCTGGCTACCGGAATCGGTACCGGCTACGGCACCGTGATCGCTTTCGTGGCGTTGTTCTTCCCCGCCGGCGTGGTGCTGGGTGCGGATCCGCTGCTGATGTTCGGCGCGATCCTCTCCGGGGCGGTGTTCGGCGACA
>CAYTXS010000053.1:0-12369 GCA_964441585.1 uncultured Thioalkalivibrio sp. | reverse complement strand
AGCTGTTCAAGCAGTTCAGCTTCCCGGGTGGGATTCCGAGCCACGTGGCGCCGGAAACCCCGGGCAGCATCCACGAGGGCGGCGAGCTCGGCTACGCCCTCAGCCATGCCTATGGCGCGGCCTTCGACAACCCGGATCTGATAATCGCATGCGTGGTGGGTGACGGGGAGGCCGAGACCGGCCCGCTGGCCACCAGCTGGCACAGCAACAAGTTCCTGAACCCCGCGCGCGACGGCTGCGTGCTGCCGATCCTGCACCTCAACGGCTACAAGATCGCCAACCCCTGCTTCCTGGCGCGCATCCCGAAAGAGGAGCTCACCAGCCTCTTCCAGGGCATGGGCTACAAGCCACATTTCGTCGAGGGCAGCGACCCGCAGGCGGTGCACCGGGAACTCGCCGCGGTGCTCGACACCGTGCTGGCCGAGATCCGGACCATCCAGGCGAAGGCGCGCGAGGACGGCGACCTCAGTCGCCCGGCCTGGCCGATGATCGTGTTCCGCACCCCCAAGGGCTGGACCTGCCCGCCGGAGATCGACGGCAAGAAGTGCGAGGACTACTGGCGCAGTCACCAGGTGCCGATGGGCGACATGGACAACGAGTCGCACATCCGCGTGCTCGAGGAATGGATGAAGAGCTACCGCCCGGAGGAACTGTTCGACGATCAGGGTGGACTCCTGCCGGAGATCGCGGCCCTCGCGCCAGATGGCGCGCGCCGCATGAGCGCCAACCCACACGCCAACGGCGGGCTGTTGACACGTGATCTCAAGCTGCCGGATTACCGCAACTACGCCGTGGATGTGCCACGGCCCGGGAGTACCATTGCCGAGTCGGCGCGCGTGATGGGCACTTACCTGCGCGACGTGATGAAGCGCAATCTCGACAGCAAGAACTTCCGCCTGTTCAGCCCGGACGAGAACAACTCGAACCGCTGGCAGGACGTGCTCGAGGTCACCGATCGCTGCTACATGGCGGAGATCTATCCCGAGGACGCCAACCTCTCGCCGGACGGCCGCGTCATGGAGGTGTTGAGCGAGCACCAGTGCCAGGGCTGGCTGGAGGGTTATCTCCTGACCGGGCGGCACGGTTTCTTCTCCTGCTACGAGGCCTTCATCCACATCATCGACTCGATGTTCAACCAGCACGCCAAGTGGCTGAAGGTGTGCAACCACGTCCCGTGGCGCCGGCCGGTGCCCTCGCTGAACTACTTCCTGAGCTCGCACGTCTGGCGCCAGGACCACAACGGCCTCAGCCACCAGGACCCGGGCTTCATCGACCACGTGGTCAACAAGAAGGCCGAGGTGATCCGGGTCTACCTGCCGCCCGACGCCAACTGCCTGCTGTCGGTCACCCAGCACTGCCTGAAGAGCCGCAACTACGTCAACGTCGTGGTGGCGGGCAAGCAGCCCGCGCCCCAGTGGCTCACCATGGACCAGGCGATCAAGCACTGCGCCGCCGGCTTGAGCATCTGGGAATGGGCGAGCAACGACGCGGACAGCGAGCCCGACGTGGTCATGGCCTGCTGCGGCGACGTGCCGACGCTGGAAACGCTGGCCGCGGTCGCCCTGCTGCGCGAGTACGTGCCGGAGGTCAAGGTGCGGGTCATCAACGTGGTCAACCTGATGAAGCTGCAGCCGCCCGTCGAGCACCCGCACGGCCTGTCGGACCGCGAGTTCGACGCGCTGTTCACCACCGACAAGCCGATCATCTTCGCCTTCCACGGCTATCCGTGGCTGATCCATCGCCTCACGTATCGGCGCAACAACCACAAGAACCTGCACGTACGCGGCTACAAGGAGGAGGGCACCACCACCACGCCCTTCGACATGGCGGTGATCAACGATCTCGATCGCTTCCACCTGTGCGAGGATGTGATCGACCGGTTGCCGCAGCTCGGCAGCCGCTCCGCCTATTTCAAGCAGCGCCTGCGCGAGAAACTGATCGACCACAAGAACTACATCGAGAAGCACGGCGATGACATGCCCGAGATCAGCGGCTGGCGCTGGGGACAGCGCGAGGCGATGGCGACGGCCGGCACATCGACCGAGGGTGACAACGTCTAGGGTGAGTATAGGTAACCTGATTCTAGTGCTGGGCGATCAGCTGACGCCCACGCTGTCGAGCCTGGTCGCCGGCGACCCGAAGCGGGACCGGGTTCTGATGGCCGAACTGCACGATGAAGCGAGTTACGTCCCTCATCACAAGAAGAAGATCGCCTTCCTGTTTTCCGCCATGCGTCATTTCGCGGCGGAGCTGCGTACGCTGGGCTGGACCGTCGACTATGTCACCTTCGATAGTTCGGACCAGCAGGGGAGTTTTTCTGCGCAGCTCGCCCGCGCCATCGCCGAACATCGGCCTCGGTGCCTCGTCGTCACCGAAGCGGGCGAATGGCGCGTGCAACAAATGCAGCGCGGCTGGCAGGCCGAGTTCTCGATTCCCGTAGAGATTCTCCCCGACGATCGTTTCCTCTGTTCGCCAGAGTTCTTCCGGGACTGGGCTGCGGGGCGCAAGCAGTTACGCATGGAGCATTTCTACCGCGATATGCGCCGCCGCACCGGGCTGCTGATGGACGGCGATCAACCGGTGGGTGGCAAGTGGAATTTTGATGCCGAAAACCGCAAGGCGGCGGACGCCGACCTGTTCATGCCGAGGCCGAGGCCGTGCTCGCCCGATGCGGTGACGCGCGAGGTTCTCGAGCTTGTCGCGGCCCGGTTCGGCAATCACTTCGGCGATCTCGAACCCTTCTGGTTTGCGGTCACCCGAAGCGACGCCGAGGCGGCTTTTGCCGCGTTTGTCGATCACGCGCTGCCGAAGTTTGGCGACTTCCAGGACGCGATGCTGGCCGGAGAGCCATTTCTGTATCATGCCGTCATCGCGCAATACCTGAACTGCGGACTGCTCGACCCGTTGCGAATCTGCGCACAGGTCGAGGCGGCCTATCGGGCCGGGCGGGCACCGCTGAACGCAGCGGAAGGATTCATCCGACAGGTGATCGGCTGGCGGGAATACGTGCGCGGCATCTACTGGATGAAGATGCCCGGTTACGCGCAGAGCAATTTCTTCGGCCACACCCGGCCCTTACCGGACTTCTACTGGACGGCCGAGACCGACATGGCCTGCGTCGAGGCCGCGGTGAGCCAGACCCGGGAACACGCCTACGCCCATCACATCCAGCGTCTGATGGTCACCGGGAACTTCGCCATGCTCGCGGGCGTCGACCCGCACGCGCTGCACGAGTGGTATCTCAGCGTCTACGCCGACGCCTATGAATGGGTGGAACTGCCCAACACGGTGGGGATGAGCCAGTTTGCCGACGGCGGCTTGCTTGCCTCGAAGCCATACGCCGCCAGCGGCGCTTACATCAACCGCATGTCCAACTATTGCGGATCCTGCCATTACAATGTGAAGCAGCGAACCGGCCCGGAGGCCTGCCCTTTCAACGCGCTGTACTGGGATTTCATCCAGCGGCACCGGGACAAGATCGGCGGCAACCCACGCATGGCGCAGATGGTCCGCACCTATGACAAGTTCCCCGCAGAAGAACGACAGCGGATCGCCGGGAGCGCCCGGAAGTTCCTGGAAACCCTGTGAGACGCCGGGTTTCTGCTAGCATTCCGCATTGAACAGCCACTTGCGATCTGTGCGAGGCTGCCCGGGAAATACCAATGAAAGATCTGCAATCCATCCTGGTGACCGGTGGCACCGGCTCCTTCGGCAAGGCCTTCATAAGGACCGTGCTGACGCGCCACCCGGACATCAAGCGCCTGGTGGTGTTCTCGCGCGACGAACTCAAGCAGTACGAGATGGCCCAGGAGTTCAGTCCGGAGCGTTACCCGGGGCTGCGCTATTTCCTCGGCGATGTGCGCGACGAGGCCCGCCTCAGTCGGGCGCTCGAAGGCATCGACACGGTGGTCCATGCCGCGGCGCTCAAGCAGGTGCCGGCTGCGGAGTACAACCCCTTCGAATTCATCAAGACCAACGTCCTCGGCGCGCAGAACGTGATCGATGCCTGCCTGAACAACGATGTGAAACGGGTGGTGGCGTTGTCCACCGACAAGGCGGCGGCGCCGATCAACCTGTATGGCGCGACCAAGCTGTGCTCGGACAAGCTGTTCACGGCGGCGAACAACATCAAAGGCGCTCGCGACCTGCGGTTCTCGGTCGTGCGCTACGGTAACGTGATGGGCAGCCGCGGTTCGGTGATTCCGTTTTTCCTGGAGAAGCGCAAGACCGGGGTGCTGCCGATCACTCACGGCGACATGACGCGCTTCAACATCACTCTGCAGGAAGGCGTGGACATGGTGCTCTGGGCGCTGGAGAACACCCAGGGCGGGGAGATCTTCGTCCCCAAGATCCCGAGCTACCGGATCCTGGACGTCGCCGAGGCGATCGGTCCCGATTGCCGCCACGAGGTGCTGGGAATCCGCCCGGGCGAGAAGATCCACGAGGAGATGATCACCTCCAGTGACAGCTTCTACACGGTGGATATCGGCGATTACTACGCCATCCTCTCGCCCACCGGAAAGCACGACGTCGAGGCCTACTGTGCGCAGTTCGGCGGCACACCGGTCGAACCGGGCTACGCCTACAACAGTGGCGCCAATCCGGAGTTTCTCAGCGTCGAGCAGCTCCGCGCCCTGGTCCGGGACCACATCGATCCGGACTTCACGGTCTGACGCGTGATCCCCTACGGCCGCCAGGACATCACCGACGCCGACATCGAGGCCGTGGTCGCGGTGCTGCGCTCCGACTGGCTGACGCAGGGCCCGATGGTGCCGCGGTTCGAAACAGCCGTCGCCGGCTACACGGGTGCGGGGCACGCGGTGGCGGTGAACAGCGCGACCAGCGCGTTGCACATCGCCTGTCTCGCGCTCGACCTCGGACCCGGCGACCTGCTGTGGACCAGCCCCGTCACCTTCGTGGCATCGGCCAATTGCGCGCTGTACTGCGGGGCGGACGTGGATTTCGTCGATATCGATCCGCGCAGCTACAACATGAGCCCGGTCGCGCTCGAGGCGAAGTTGCAGGCCGCCGAGCAGGCGGGCCGCCTGCCGAAGATCGTGGTGCCGGTGCACCTGTGCGGCCAGTCCTGCGACATGGCGGCGATCCGCGCACTGGGTGATCGCTACGGCTTTCGCATCATCGAGGACGCCTCGCACGCGATCGGCGGGCGCTACCGCGGTGCGCCCGTCGGCGACTGTCGCTACAGCGACATTGCCGTGTTCAGCTTCCACCCGGTGAAAATCATCACCACCGCCGAGGGCGGCATGGCGCTGACTAACGACGGCGAACTCGCGGCGCGCATGGAAATGCTGCGCAGTCACGGCATCACGCGTGACGCCGCGAGGATGTCGCGCCCCCCCGACGGGCCCTGGTATTACGAGCAGCAGGCGCTCGGTCTGAACTACCGCATGACCGACCTGCAGGCGGCCCTCGGCCTGAGCCAGGTGGACCGGCTGGATGACTATGTCGCCCGGCGGCATGCGCTGGCGGGCCGCTACGATGCGCTGCTGGCGGGATTGCCGGTGACGCGACCCTGGCAGCATCCGGACAGCTATTCGGGCCTCCATCTGTACGTCATCCGGGTCACGGGCGGTGGCGATGGCGAGCGCCGGCGCAGCGTGTTCGAGGGGCTGCGCACGCGAGGGATCGGCGTGAACGTCCACTACATCCCCGTCCATCTCCAGCCCTATTACCGCGGACTCGGATTCGCCCCGGGCGAGTTCCCGGACGCCGAGGCCTATTACGCCGAGGCCATCAGCCTGCCCATGTACCCGACGCTGAGCGAGGCGGAACAGGACCAGGTGGTCGCCGCGCTGCGCGAGGCGCTGGCTGAATGAAGCTCGCCGTCATCCCGGCACGCGGCGGCAGCAGGCGTATCCCGCGCAAGAACATCCGGGAGTTCTGCGGCAAGCCGATCATCGCGTGGTCGATCGAGGCGGCGCTGCGCTCAGGCTGCTTCGACCGGGTGATCGTGTCCACCGACGATGCCGGAATCGCGCAGATTGCACGGGCCCACGGCGCCGAAGTGCCGTTCATGCGACCGCCCGAGTTGTCCGACGACCACACGCCCACCGTGCCGGTGATTGCGCATGCCATCCGCTGGTGCGGAACCGAGGCCGACGCTCACGTGATCGAGGCGGCGTGTTGCATCTACGCGACGGCGCCGTTCTGCCGGGCGGAGGATCTTCGTGCGGGCGAAGAGATCCTGGCGCAGGAGGGTGTGGACTACGCTTTTCCTGTGGTGAGCTACGGGTTCCCGATCCAGCGCGCGTTGCGTATCGCGGCCGACGGGCATGTCGCAATGTTCCAGCCAGAGCACGCCGCCACGCGCTCGCAGGATCTCGAGCCCGCTTATCACGACGCTGGACAGTGGTACTGGGGCAAGCGCGCCGCGTGGCTGTCGGAGCGACCGATCTTTTCGCCGGCCGCACGCCCGCTGGTGCTTCCGGCGGAGCGCGTGCAGGACATCGATACGCCGGAGGACTGGGCGCGCGCGGAGCTCATGTTCCAGGTGCTGGCAAGACGATGACCCCGGGCGCGACGCCCCGCATCGTGTTCCGCGCCGACGCCTCGCTGGAGATCGGCACCGGGCACGTCATGCGCTGCCTGACACTTGCGGACATGTTGTGCGAGTGGGGTGCCAGCTGTGAATTTGTGTGCCGGACATTGCCGGGCGACCGGATCGACGAGATCCGCCGCCGCGGCTTCGACGTCCGCACGGGGGATGACCCCCGGCTGGGTGGAGGTCTCCGGGCGGACTGGCTGGTGGTTGATCATTACGGGCTCGATCGGGACTGGGAACAGTCGCTGCGCTCCGCCGCCAACCGGATCATGGTCATCGACGACCTTGCGGACCGGCCCCACGATTGCGACCTGCTCCTCGACCAGAACCTCGGCAGCACGCCGGAAGATTACGACACTCTCGTGCCGTTGAGTTGCGAGCTGTTGTGCGGGCCGAAGTTCGCCCTGTTGCGTCCGGAGTTCGCCAGGCTTCGAGCGAACGCCCTTGAGCGGCACCAGGCGCGCTGCGCGGAGTCCCCGATCATGCGCATACTCGTGAGCATGGGCGGCGTGGACAGGGACAATGCGACCGGGCAGGTGCTGGAAGTGCTCGGCGCCGCCGAGCTTGCGGGCGAAGTCGAGGTGACCGTCGTCATGGGCGCGGCGGCGCCGTGGATCGGGCAGGTGCGAGTGCAGGCCGAAGCCCTGCCGTTCCCGGTCGAAGTCGCCGTGGACGTGGCCGACATGGCCGCGCGCATGGCGGCGAGTGATTTCTGCATCGGTGCCGCCGGAAGCACGTCCTGGGAACGTTGCTGCATGGGCTTGCCGAGCGCACTGGTGGTGCTCGCCGACAACCAGGCGAAACTGTGCCGGGAACTGGTCGGGGCGAGCGCGGCTTTCGCCCTGGGGGGGCCGGAAGAAGTCGCCGCGACGCTGCCGCCGGTGCTTGATACGATCCGGGCCGAACCGCAGCGCCTCGCCGACATGTCGGCGGCGGCCGCAGCGATTTGCGACGGGCTCGGAACCCGGCGGGTGGCCGACCGGCTGCTGGTGGCGCAGGGCGGGCGCGACGCTCCGGCATCAGGCACCTGGAGAAGAGATTGACCGTGGATATCCATTTGCGACCCCTGACGCCGGACGACTTCGATGCCGAGCTCGTCGGCTGGTACGCCAACGACGACGGGCATCTCGACTACTTCACGGGAAGCGGTCGCGTCTTCGATCGCGACACGCTGATGAAAGATTTTGAGTCGGGGCGCGACTCCGGGCGGTGGTTCTACTATCTTATCGAGACGGCGGGGGGCGAGCGCGTAGGCACCCTCAAGATCGGGCCGATCGACCAGCGCAACAAGACTGCGGACCTGGTGGCGTTGATCGGCAACCGCGATTTTCTCGGCCAGGGCCTGGCGACGCGCGCGATCGCGCTTGGCAATGCGCTGGCCTTCGAGCAACACGACGTGCGGCGGCTGCACAGCGGCATCTTCGCCACCAACGTCGCCGCGATCAAGGCCTACACGCGCGCCGGGTGGTTCGTGGAGGCGACCATGCGGGGTTATTACCTGCGCGAAGGCCAACCCGTGGACCGCGTCTGCGTCGCCTGCCTCAACCCGAAGTATTTTCCGGACAGCTGATGGACGTGCATGATGCCCAGTGAATTCGCCATCGCGGGAAGGGCCATCGGCCCGGATCATCCTCCGTACGTGATCGCGGAGGTTTCCGCCAATCACAACGGCCGGCTGGACGCGGCCATGAAGATGATCGAGGTGGCGAGTCAGTCCGGGGCCGACGCCGTGAAGCTGCAGACCTATCGGCCCGACACGATCACGCTCGACTCCGATGCCGAAGAGTTCCGTATTCGCGGCGGGCTGTGGGACGGGCGGACGCTCTACGAGTTGTACGAGGAGGCGCACACCCCCTGGGAGTGGCATGCGCCGCTGTTCGAGCATGCGCGCAAGCTCGGCATCACGATCTTCAGTTCGCCCTTCGACACGACGGCGGTCGACCTGCTCGAGGACCTGGATGCGCCGGCGTACAAGATCGCTTCCTTCGAAGCGGTGGACCTGCCGCTGATTCGTTACGTGGCGGCGACCGGCAAGCCCATGATCATCTCCACCGGGATGGCGGACGTTGAGGAGATCGGTGAGGCGGTCGAGACGGCGCGGGCGGGCGGCTGCGGGCAGCTGGCGCTCCTGCATTGCGTGAGCGGCTACCCGGCGCCGGCGGCCGACTACAACCTGCGCACCCTGGCGGACATGAGCGAGCGCTTCGGCGTCGTGATCGGCCTGTCCGATCATACGCTCGACAACGCCACGGCCATCGCCAGCGTCGCGCTCGGCGCTGCGCTCATCGAGAAGCACTTCACTCTGGATCGCAAGGGCGGCGGGCCGGACGACACCTTCTCGCTCGAGCCTGCCGAACTCGCGGCACTGGTCCGCGGTGCGCGTACCGCCTGGGAAGCGCTGGGGCAGGTGGATTACGGCAGGAAGTCGAGCGAACAGGGCAACGTCCAGTTCCGCCGCTCCCTGTATTTCGTCAAAGACCTCGCGGCGGGCGAGACCATCACCGCCGACGCGGTGCGCAGCGTGCGACCGGGATATGGCCTGGCGCCGAAATTTCTCGAGGCAGTCGTGGGGAAGCGGGTCATCAAGGACGTGGCCAGCGGCGAAGCGGTGAACTGGGACGCGATCGAAGGCGAGTCACGGTAGAATCGTCCGGAACTGCAGCGGAGCGAACGGTCAATTCGCCAGCGCGGCTCCTGGCCAAGAGGGAGGCCCCATGAGCGACGGCATCACGAAGGACTTGATGGAGCGGCGGATTCCGCAGTACCTCGCGGCCTATCTCGCGGGATCGTGGATTCTCGTAGAGTTCTTCGCGTTCCTCGAGGAACGCTTCCTGCTGTCGCCGCACCTCACCAACCTGGTGCTGCTGCTCCTCCTGCTCATGCTCCCGAGCGTCGCGCTGTTCACCTATCACCACGGCAGGCGCGGTCCGGATCGCTGGCGACGGGTCGAGAAAGTGTTCATTCCGCTGAACGTGGTGGTGACCGTCGGTGTGCTCGCCACGCTGTTCGCCGGCCGCGACCTCGGCGCGATGACCACGACGGTGACCGTCGAGGGTCCGGACGGGACCGCCGTCGAGCGTACCGTGGCGAAGAGCGAGTTTCGCAAGGGCGTGGTGCTGTTCCCCTTCACCCTCATGCAGGATGAAGCGGACAGCCGCGCGCTCGGGATTGGCGTGCTGAACGTCCTCGCCGTCGAACTGGTCCAGGACAGTTTCATCGACGCCCGGGCACCGATGACGTACCGGGACAAGGCCCGCAACGCCGGTTACGAGGTGACCGAAGTGCCCCGGCCACTGCGCCGCCGGATCACCCGCGAACTCAACATCGATCATTTCCTGGACGGCGAATTCTCTTACGATGGCGCCACTTTCCGGCTCTCGCTCCTGCTACACGACGCCGAGCGCGGCGGAGTGGTTGCCGCGCACGACTACGAGAATGCGGACCTGATGGCGCTCATCGACGACGCGGCGATCCAGCTGCGCAAGGACCTCGGCCTGCCCGCCAGGTACATCGAGGAGACCCTCGACCTGCCTGCCCGTGATCACGCCACCGCTTCCATCGAGGCGCTGCGGGCCTATGGATACGGCGACCTGGCGGTGCTCGAACGGGACGATTTCGAGGCGGCGCGGGACGCGATGCAACGTGCGATGGACCTCGACCCGACCTACGCCGTCGCGGGATTCGCGCTCTACCGGCTGAACATCCTCATCGGCGACGTGGCTGCCGCCACCAACGCCATTCGCAACGTGATGGACCACGTCTACCGCATGCCGGAGCGCTTTCAGTTCGCCGTGCGCGCCGAGTGGTACGCCATGCAGCAGGATCTGCCGAAAGCATTTGCCGTGTATGAAATGTGGGCCGAACTCTACCCGCAGGATCTCGATGCCCAGCTTTACAGTGCGCAGATCCGGACCTTCCAGGGCGACCGGGAAGGGGCGCTGGTGGCCTTCGAGAAGGCGCTTGCCCTCGATCCCACGCGGCTGGACATCATCGAGCAAGTCGGCGGGCTGAACGAGCAGCTCGGCAAGCCTGACGCCGCGCGCTCCGCCTACGAGCGAATGATCGAGGAACGGCCGGGGAACGAGGCGGGCCTGGTTCGCCTCGCGAGGCTGGAAAACCGCGTCGGGAACCATGACGCGGCGCAAGCGCTGTTTGAACGCGCGTCGCTGATGGATTCCGAGAACGTGGAGATCATCAATGGGCTCGCCGACCTGCACGCCGACAGGGGGGATTTCGCGGCGGCCGAGGCGGCGTATGAGCAGGCGCTCTCCGGAGCGAAGACTCCGCAGCAGCGCTGGGAAGTCCTCCGCGCGTTGCGGACCTACCACGCTTATCGAGGTGCCTACAGTCGGGCTCTCGACTACCAGCTGCAGGGGGAAGTCGAGGCAGCGGCTTTCCTGCCACCGCTGCCACAGGTCCAGTCTCAGCTGATGGGATTGCGCACCTACGTCCATGCCGGCCAGGCCGAAACGGCGCTGGAGCGGCTGGAGGAACTGAGCAGTCAGCTCCAGGCGCCCATGGACGCCCTGGCGCCGATCGGGCGAGTCGCCGTCCACGAGGCAATAGGCGATGCGGAGGCGCTGGCGCGTGCGCTGGACGACGCGCGCTCGATGCTGGAGCGCACGGGACTGAACTCGCTGCAGCGGGATATCGTGTTCGGGCAGGGCCGGCTGCACGAGATACGCGGCGAATGGGAGGCGGCAATCGCCGCCTACGAGGAAGAGCGCCGCCTGTCGCCGACGGATACCGAGATCCCGCTCCAGCTGGGCCGCGTCTATCGCGCCATGGGCGACCTGAAAGCCGCCGAGCAACACCTCCGGGAGACGCTCACGGCACAGCCATCCAACGGCCGGGCCAACTACGAGCTGGCCCTGGTGCACGAGGCACGCGGACGCAGGGCCGAGGCCATCATGCACCTGGAGCGCGCAATGGCCACCTGGGCGCCTGCGGACGAGGCCTACGTATATCCGGGGCGTGCCAGGGACAAGCTGGCCGAGCTGGGTAACGCTCGCTGAAGTTCCACGCTGCCGGGCACGTCCGCGTAAGATAGCGATGCCACGCCCGGGAGAGTGAGAGCGATGCAGACCACGGAACAGCACGAGGACGTCGCGGAAGTCCTCGAGGAAGTCACGCCTGAGCAGTGGCAGGTCATCCGTGCCGCCCTGGAGGCGGAAGATGCCCTGGCGCTCAAAGAGGCGCTCGCGCCCGTCCACCCGGCGGACATCGCCGACCTGCTCGAACAGGTCGATACGGACCAGCGCTCGAGATTCCTCCGGCTCTACGCCGCCGAGTTCGAGGGCGAGATTCTCTCCGAGATCGACGAGTCGATCCGCGAAGAGGTCATCGAGGTGCTGCCGCCCGACGTGCTCGCCGATGCGGTGCGCGAACTCGACTCCGACGATCTCGTCGATATCCTGGAAGACCTGGAGCAGCCGGAGCGCGACTTCATTCTCCGGTCTCTGGAGAAGAAAGACCGCGCGGCCGTGCAGAGCGCGATGGCCTGGCCCGAAAGCTCGGCCGGCCGCCTCATGCAATCGGAGACGGTCACGGCGCCGCAGCACTTCAACGTCGGCGAGATGATCGACTACCTGCGTTCCGCGGAGTGGCTACCCGACCAGTTCTACCACATCATGCTGGTGGACGCGGAAGGCAAGCCGACCGGCTACGTGACGCTCGGGCGGGTGCTGGCTTCGCGGCGCGACGTCGGCCTGGTGGACATCGCGGAAGAGAGTTTTCGCACGGTCAAGGCGAGCGAGGACGAGGCCGAGGTCGCGCACCTGTTCAACAAGTATCACCTGATCTCGATG
>CAYTXS010000052.1:0-12547 GCA_964441585.1 uncultured Thioalkalivibrio sp. | reverse complement strand
ATGCGCTGGTAGATGCGGGAAAGCTCGAACTCTTCTTTCAGCGTCATGGTGGACGCCGCATCGGACAGCGAGGCGCGGAACAGGTCGGCGAGATCCTCGACGGCCTCCTCGGCGCGGACCGGGTCGCTGCGTGTCAGGGCGGCGATGGTGTTCATGCTGTTGAACAAAAAATGCGGCCGGATCCTGGCCTGCAGGGCGCGGATCCGCGAATGCGCTTCCTCTTCGACCTCGCGGCGCCATTGCGCCGACACCCAGAAATAGCGCAGCAGCATGCCCGTGACGATGAACGCGATCAGCAGGTTGCTCAGGACGAAACCCGCCAATCCGCCGCCCTCCGCGTGACCCAGCAGCGTCGGCATGCCCTGCCAGGCGCGTGCCGTCCACCAGGCGCCCAGCGAGACGACCAGCACGCATACGAGGACGATGGTGAGCGCGCCTGCGCTGGTGGCCGCCGGGCCCCGGCCGACGAACAGCCGGCGCGCTGCGCAGAGCACCGCCGCCGACAGCAGCGTGCACCACAAAAGGAACAGCGACGTCCTGGCGAGGTTGTCCCAGAAGCGTCCCCCCGGCTCGTAGCGGGCCAGCGCCAGCACGATCCCGACGAGACCCGCGAGCACGACCACCGCCAGCACCGCGCGTGCGGAGCAGAAATCCGGCAGGAACAGCCCGTCGCGGCGACGGGCTTCGGCTGGCTCGTGGGAACCCATGGCAGTCGAGGTGGCGCGACTCAGTCGTCGCTGTCGGGGAACATATCCGATTTAAGGCGGAAAAGCGCGGAGATGTCTTCGTCAGCGCTCTCCGCCGGAAGCCGCGCATAGTGCGCGAGCGTCATTTCGACCAGCGGCAGCTTGACGCCCAGCTCGCCGGCCATGCGGCGGCAGATTTCGAGGTCCTTGGCATGCAGGCCGACCTTGAACCCCAGCGGGAACTCGCCGCGGATCATGGTTCGCCCGCGTTTCGACAGAAACCAGTTGCCGGCCGCCCCGCTTTCCAGCGCGGCGATCAGCTCGTCCATCGGCAACCCCTGTGCCCGGCCGAACGCCAGCGCCTCGGTCACTGCCTGGTTGATCCCGGCCACCATCACCTGGTTCGTGGCCTTGGCAGCCTGCCCCGCGCCGGCGGGCCCCATGTGCGTGATGCTGCTGCCCATCGCCTCCAGCACCGGCCGCGCGCGGGCCAGCACCTCCGGCTCGCCCCCGACCATGATCGACAGCGTGCCGGCCCGGGCGCCCTCGGTACCACCGCTGACCGGACAATCGAGAAAGCCCGCGCCGCACGCGGCGAGGCGCCCTGCCGCCTCGCGAGCCGTCCCGGCGGCGACCGTCGAGCAGTCCGCCACGACCGCACCGGGCTGCATGCCGGACTTAAGCGCCTCGAGCACGTCGAGCAGGTCCTGGTCGGCGGACACGCAGGTCACAACGACGTCGCAGCAGGCGGCCAGCTCGGCAAGCGAGCCCGCGGCCGGCACGCCGGTCTCGGCGGCGAACGCCGCGGCCTTTTCAGGACTGCGATTCCAAGTGGCCTCGAGCAGGCCGTGGCGATGCAGGTTGCGCGCCATCGGCAGGCCCATTGCGCCCAGCCCCACGAACCCGGTGCGCGGGCTTGTCTGTGTTCCCGGCATCAGTCTTCCAGGTACGTGTAGCCGGACAGGCCTTCGCTCAGCGCCCGCAGGAAATAACTCTGGTCTTCCTCGTCGAGGCCGGCCGCGGCGATTTTGCGCGCGTAGGAGGCACGCAGCTCGTCCGGGGCGAAGTGCACGTAGGCGAGCAGCTGTTCGGCGGTGTCCCCGCTGCGCGGCATGCCCAGCACCGGCTCGCCATTCGGCGACAGGTAGACGTCCACGCTCCCGGTGTCGCCGAACAGGTTGTGCAGGTCGCCCAGGATCTCCTGGTACGCACCGACCATCAGGATCGCCAGCAGGTATTCCTCGTCGGGGCGCACGACGTGCACCGGCAGGCTATGCTCGATCCCCTCGCCGTCCACATAGAGGTCCACGCGGCCGTCCGAGTCGCAGGTCAAATCCCGCAGCACGCCGCGGCGCGTGGGCGCCTCCTCCAGTCGCTGGGCCGGCATGATGGGGAACACCTGGTCGATCGCCCAGATGTCCGGCAGCGACTGGAACACCGACATGTTGATGAACAACTTGTCGGCGGTGATCTGCTTCAGTTCGTCGAGAATCGCGCGCGGCGGATTCGCCTGGCCCAGCAGACCGTCGCGCACCGCGCGCATCAGCGCGCGCGCCAGCGATTCACCGTGTGCCCGTTCGGCCAGGTCGATCTCCCCGGCGATGTAGCGCTGGTGCAGTTCGCCCATGAGCTGCTGCGTCTCGCGATAAACCTCATCGGGAGAACTGTCGCCGAAACGCTCGAACTGGTGCCACAGCGCGAGCACCTCCGTGCCGCTGTCCGCGGGCGGCTCGACGGGCTGATCGTCGGTCGGCACGTCCGTGTCGATCACGTTGGTGACCAGCACGGCATGTTGCGCCACCATCGCCCGGCCCGATTCCGAGACGATGTCCGGGCGCACGGCGCCCGCAGCGTCGCAGACCTCGGCGATCGTATCGACCACGGTGCGCGCGTAATCCTCGATGGTGTAGTTGATGGAGTTGGCGCTGCGCGAGCGCGTGCCCTCGTAATCCACGCCGAGCCCGCCGCCGACGTCCATCAGCGTAATGTCGAGCCCGGCATTGCGCAGGTCGGTGTAGACCCGCGCGGCTTCCGTCAGGCCGCGGCGGATGTCCCGCAGGTTGGGCACCTGGGAGCCGACATGGACATGCAGCATCTTGATGCAGTGACCCATGCCGGCCTGCCGGGCGCGCTCGGCGGCGGCCAGCAGCTGGCCGGCCGTAAGGCCGAACTTCGACTTCTCGCCGCCCGTGTCCTGCCAATTTCCGGCCCCCACACTGGACAGGCGCAGGCGCACTCCGAGCCGCGGCTCGAGCTCGAACTCGCGCGCCAGCTGGATGATGCGGTCGAGCTCGGACAGCTTCTCCACCACGATGTACACCTCGTGACCGAGCCGTTGCGCGATGAGCGCAAGCTCGAGGTACTCGTGATCCTTGTAGCCGTTGCAGACGATCATTCCGCCGGGCGGAGACACGCCGAGCACGGCCATCAACTCGGGCTTGCTGCCGGTCTCCAGGCCGACCCGGGCGCCGCCGTGGCTGACCAGCGTGTCCACCACGCTGCGCTGCTGGTTGACCTTGATGGGATAGACCACCCGGTAGCGGCTCTCGTACTCGCGGGCGGTCATCGCCTTGCGAAAGGCGTTGTGCAGCCTGTCCAGGCGATCGCGGAGGATATCCGTGAAGCGGAACAGGATCGGGGCGGCCAGGCCGGCAAGACGGGCACGGCGCACGAGATCGACGATGTCGATGGCGGCGCCGTTGCGGAACGGGCGCACGACCAGCCGGCCGCGCTCGCCGATGTCGAAATAGCCGTCGCTCCACCGCGCAATGCCGTAGAGCCTGCGATTGGCTTCGATCTCTTCCTGGCTCATACGCCATGGCCTCCCCGGCTTGCCGATCTAGGGGGTGAAAAGGTCGCGAAGTATAGCGCAACCGCCATGACGACAAGCGGTTCGAAGGGACGGCGGATCGGCTGCGACATGGTCCGCGCCGAATCATGCCGGGTGAGGCGGCAGCGGGCTTTAAGGGAGCAACCGCGCGATCGCGCGGAGCCTAGTTGACGCAGTAGTCCGCGACGGCTTGCCTGGCCTGCTGGCGGGCAGCGGCCATTTCCTCGTCGCTGAGATAACGCCGGCCGCCGTCGGGCAGCGATTCGTAGAGCCGCGGGGAGGTCTCGTAGGTTTCCACCGCCGCACGGGCCTGGCGACAGGCCTCGGCCCTGATCTCGGCCTGCTCTGCGCGGGCCGCCTGCAAGCCGCGCTCGCGGGCGGCATTCTCGTCGCGCTGCGGATCCGCGCTCGCCACGGACTGCGACGCCCCGGCGGCGGGCGATTCGGTCTCCACGGTGACGCGCACCGAGGCGGACGACAGGGGTCGATCGCTGAAGACCACGACCCCGCGGTCGTCCACGGTCCGATAGACCTCGTTCGCCAGCGTCGGCGTGGCAAGCAGCATGGCCAGCAGCATGATGGACAGGAATCTCATGTCGGTTGACTCCCTAGAGCGCCTTCTCGTCGGTCTCGCCGGTGCGGATCCGGATCGCTTGCTCGAGCTCGTAGACGAATATCTTGCCGTCGCCGATCTTGCCGGTACGGGCCGTGTTGACGATGGTCTCGATGACGCGCTCCAGCGTGTCGTCGGCCACCGCCAGCTCGAGTTTCACCTTGGGCAGGAAATCCACCACGTATTCGGCGCCTCGATAGAGTTCAGTGTGACCCTTCTGGCGCCCGAAACCCTTGACCTCGGTCACAGTAATGCCCTGCACGCCGACCTCCGCAAGCGCCTCGCGGACGTCGTCCAGCTTGAAAGGCTTGATGATCGCAGAAACCATTTTCATTTCGCTTCTCCGGATTCTGGCCATGCGCTCGGCATGGCGGCTGCGGCCGGCGGGCGCGACGGATATTGCCGGGCCCGGCCTGCGCGCAGTCTAGCATTGCGCCGGCATCCCCGGGGAGGCTGCCAAGAAAACGGCCGGGGACGGTTTCCCGTCCCCGGCCGCGTGTCGACGCTCGCGCGTCGCGTCAGCGTTGCGGCATCAGTCGCCGGACTTGGTGAACTCCGGATAGGCCTCGAGGCCGCATTCGTGCACGTCGACGCCCTCGTATTCCTCCTGCTCGGATACGCGGATTCCCATCACCGTCTTCAGGATGAACCACACCAGCAGGCTGGCGAAGAACACCCAGGAGAAGATGACCGCCAGGCCGATGAGCTGCCCGCTCAGGGTGGCGTCCCCGTTGGACAGCAGCACGGCGAGCACGCCCCATATGCCGACCGTGCCGTGGACCGAGATGGCGCCCACCGGATCGTCGATGTGCAGCTTGCGATCGAGCATGACGATGGAGCCGACCACCAGCAAGCCGCCGACGAGACCGATGACGATCGCCAGCAGCGGCGACGGCGACAGCGGATCCGCGGTGATCGACACGAGCCCGGCGAGCGCGCCGTTCAGCGCCATCGTCAGGTCGGCCTTGCCGAACCACAACTTGGCGAGGATCAGCGCCCCGACGAGACCGGCCGCCGCAGCCAGGTTGGTGTTGGTGAACACCAGGGCCACGTTGTTGGCGGAGCCCACGTCGGACACCTTCAGCTCGGAGCCGCCGTTGAAGCCGAACCAGCCCATCCACAGGATGAACGTGCCCAGCGTCGCCAGGGGCAGGTTGGCGCCGGGAATCGCGTGAACCTCCCCCTTGGCGCCGTACTTGCCCTTGCGTGCGCCAAGCACCAGCACCCCTGCGAGCGCCGCAGCCGCACCGGCCAGATGCACGATGCCGGAGCCCGCATAATCGGAGTAGCCGAAGGTCTCGCCGAGGAAGCCGCCGCCCCAGGTCCAGTAGCCCTGGACCGGGTAGATGACGGCCGTCATCACCACGGCAAAGCCGAGGAAGGCCCACAGCTTCATCCGCTCGGCGACCGCGCCCGAGACGATGGACATGGCGGTCGCCACGAACACCACCTGGAAGAAGAAGTCCGAGAGGTTAGAGTAGTAGGGCGCGTCATCCCCGCCCGCCACGACGTCGGCCACGGCGTTGTCGGCCGTGCCCAGCATGCCGAAGCCCGGGAAGATGCCCGTGCCGTCGCCATACATGATGCCGTAGCCGCAAGCCATGTACATGATGCAGGCGATCGAATACAGGCCCACGTTCTTGGTCAGGATCTCCGCCGTGTTCTTGGCGCGGACGAGTCCGGCCTCGAGCATGGTGAAGCCGGCGGCCATCCACATGACCAGCACGCCCGACATGAGGAAGTAGAAAGTGTCCAGCGCATAGCTGAGTTCGGTAAGTTTATCCACGTTCTTTCCCCCTGCTCAGACGGCTTCAGGGCCGGTTTCGCCCGTGCGAATCCGGATCACCTGTTCCAGCGGCATGATGAAGATCTTGCCGTCGCCGATCTTCCCGGTACGGGCCGTATTGCTGATGACCTCGACGACCTGCTCGAGAAGTTCGTCGTCGATGGCGACCTCGACTTTCATCTTCGGCAGAAAGTCGACGACGTATTCGGCGCCCCGATAGAGCTCGGTGTGGCCGCGCTGTCGGCCGAAGCCTTTCACCTCGGTCACGGTGACTCCCTTGACGCCCACGTCGGCGAGTGCCTGGCGGACGTCATCCAGCTTGAACGGCTTGATGATTGCGGTAACGAGTTTCATGCCGCTCACCGCAGGTCGAAGGACTTGCCGATACTGAAGGTCAGCGCGGTCTCGCTCGAGCCGGTGCCCGAAAGGTCGCTGTCGCTCAGCACGATGGCCGCGCCCAGGTCGAACCCGGACACTTCCGTGCCGTAGCCGAGTTCGAAGTAATCACCTTCGAAGTCCTGCGTGAAGGTGCCGTAGGTGCCATAGAAGCCCTCGTACTCAACGGTGCCGGCGACAAAGCCGTAGTCCTGTTCCGGGCTGCTGTCGTACGTGCCGAAGGAGTACTCAAGACTGAAGATGCCGTAGCCGGCGGTCAGGTTGATTTCCTGGTAGGTCTCGTCGAAGTCGTCGGTGTAGAAGTAGCCGGTGTAACCGATGCCGTACGTGAAATCGCCGACGCTGCCGCCGTAGCCGGCGTACAGGTCGTACTCCATGCCCTGGCCGACATCGGCGCCCCACGTACCAGCGTAGAAGCCACTGTCATGGGCGTAGTCGAGTCCGGCATAGGCGGAGGCATCGCTTTGCTTGATGCCGCGGAAAATGTAGTCGGACATCATGCCGACGTTCGCGCTAAAATCTCCGGCGACTGCGGTTGAACTGGCCGCCAGGCCCAGGGCGACGAGCAAGTAACGGGATCGACCCATGTTTTCATCCTCCGAGTGAATTGCAGAATCCGGGCCGCTGAGCCTCGGTTTGTTGTGCATAGCACGATGCGTGCCAGCTTCGTGAAAACAGGCACTTAGGTATTTTTCTGCCACTGGAGGGTTCGTCTGCGCACCGTCATGGCGCATAGCAGCATCGCTGACTGCCCCAATCGGGGGCGTGAGGAAGGCCGATGGACAACAAAACGCTGAATATCGATGAACTCGCCCGACGCCTGGCGGACGCGCTCCCGGGCGGGCTGAAGACCCTGCGGGAAGACGCCGAGCAGAACTTCCGCGCAGTGCTGCAGGCGGGCCTGTCGCGGCTGGACCTGGTGACGCGGGAGGAATTCGACGTGCAGGCCGCCGTGCTGAAGCGCACGCGGGAAAAAGTCGAGTCGCTGTCCGCGCGGCTGGCGGCGCTGGAAGAGGCGCGTCCCGGGGACTAGGCGACTGCCCTCGTGATTCGAGGTCTTAGCGGGTCGGCGACCCCCCTCAGGCGGGCGGTGTGGCCTCGAGGTCGAGCACCGGCTCGTCGCCGATGATCTCGGCGGACACCATTGCGCCGGCTGGAATCTCCACCCAGTCGCCCGGACCCATCAGCCGCGACCGCCCGTCGATCACGATCCGCATCTGCCCGGAGAACACTGCCTCGATTCTCGTTTCGCAGGAACAGTAGGCGTCGAAGACCGTCCCCGGCGCCAGCAGGCGCGTGGCGACCCCGCATCCCTGGGCCTCGAGTCTTGCCTGCAGATTACTGATCGGGTTCACGCGTTCGGATGCTGCATCGAGTAAAGCGGTGTAACGATTCTATGCCAGCGTGGCGAGAAAGGCAGCGGGCGACGTGCCCTGTTCCAGTGCCTCGACGAGCGCGGAGCCGACGATCACGCCGGGCACGACCTCGCCGAGGTCCGCCACCTGCGCCGCGCTGCGAATGCCGAAGCCGGCGCACACCGGCACCGGGGAGGCCGCCACGATCCGCCCGAGATAGGCCTTGAGATCGCCGTCCGCCGCCTTCTTGCCGCCGGTGATGCCCGTGACGTTCACCGCATAGAGGAAGCCGCGGCTCGCCTGCGCCGCGGCCGCGACCCGCTCGGGAGGCGTCACCGGGCTGACCAGGTGAATCAGCGCGAGGCCGCGTGCCGCGAGCGCGGCATCCAGCGGCCCGCTCTCGTCCAACGGCAGGTCCGGGACGATGAAGCCGGCGACGCCGCTGTCGATGGCCCGCGCGGCGAGCCGCTCGTACCCCATGGCCAGCAACGGATTGAGGTAGCTCATCAGCACCACCGGCGCCGCCGGCGGCGGATCCATGGCGGCAATCTCGTCGAGAATCCACGACAGAGTCACGCCCTGGGCGATCGCCCCCTGGCTGGCGCGCTGGATGGTGAGTCCATCCGCCATGGGGTCGGTGAACGGCACGCCGACCTCGACCACGTCGGCGGCTCCGGCGAGTTCGGCGAGCGTGGCGCGGAACAGCGCTTTGTCCGGGTAGCCCGCCGTCATGAAGGCGACCAGCGCAGTGCGGCCTTCGTCACCCGCGGAGCGGATCGCGGCGCTGATGCGCTCGTGAGGGATCATTGCGCGGCCCTCTGCTTCGGAAAGCGCGCCAGCGTCGGCATGTCCTTGTCCCCCCGGCCCGACAGGCCGAGCAGGATCCGCTTTCCCGGATTGGCGCGTGCCCAGCGCCGCGCGCCGGCGAAGGCATGAGCCGTTTCCAGCGCCGGCAGGATCCCCTCGAGTTCGCAACATTCGTCCAGCGCAGCGAGCGACTCCGTATCGTCGGCGTACTCGTAGCGCACCCGGCCGATGGTGGCGAGAAAAGCATGCTCCGGCCCGACCCCAGGGTAATCGAGGCCGGCGGACACGCTGTCGGTCTCGTAGATCTGGCCGTCGTCATCGGACAGCAGCAGGGAGTAGGTGCCGTGCAGGACGCCGGGCCGGCCGAAGCTTATGGTGGCCGCGTTCTCGCCGAGCGCGGTGCCGTGGCCGCCCGCCTCGACACCGATGATCTCCACCGAGGGGTCGCCGAGAAAGCCGTGAAACAGCCCGATGGCGTTGCTGCCGCCGCCGACGCAGGCGACGACCATGTCGGGCAGCCCCCCGGACCGCTCGATGACCTGAGCGCGCGCCTCGCGGCCGATCACCGCCTGCAGTTCGCGCACGAGATAGGGATAGGGATGCGGACCGACGACTGAGCCGAGCAGATAGTAGGTTCCCTCGGGATCGGAGACCCAGTCGCGCAGTGCCTCGTCGATGGCGGCCCGCAGCGTGCGGTCGCCGCTCGTGACGGGCACGACTTCCGCGCCGAGCCGCCGCATGCGGTCCACGTTGAGCGCCTGGCGCTCACAGTCGATCTCACCCATGTAGACGACGCAGGGCAGCCCGATGCGCGCGCAGGCCGCCGCCGACGCGACGCCGTGCTGTCCCGCACCGGTCTCGGCGACGATGCGTTTGGCGCCGAGCATCTTGGCGAGCATCGCCTGGCCGAGCGCGTTGTTGATCTTGTGGGCACCGGTGTGCGCGAGATCCTCGCGCTTCAGCCACAGTTCGGCGCCCCATGCGGCCGACAGCCGCGGAGCGAAAGTAAGGCCCGTGGGCCGGCCGACCCAGTCACGCAGCTCGGCGCCCAGGCACGCCTGGAACTCGGCCGAGTGCAGGTGTTGCGCAATACCTTCCTGTAGCCGGTCCAGTGCGGGCACCAGCGTCTCGGGAACATACCGTCCGCCCCAGGGGCCGAAGCGCCCGCGTGCGTCGGGCAGGCGGCCGTCGAGCAGCGCCTCGAGATCGGAGGGCGCGGCTTCGGCCTGGCTGGCGGTACGATTCATGTGTTGTGCTCCTGTAGCGAATGGTGGCCGCGCGCCGCGGCGACGAAGGCTGCGACCTGGGCAGGATCTTTGATGCCGGGGGCCGATTCGACCCCGCTGGACACGTCTACGCCCCAGGGGCGAACCTGCTCCAGCGCCGCCGCGACGTTGTTCGGACGCAAACCACCCGCAAGAATCACCTGCGTGCTTCGCGCCAGTCCGGCGGCCGTCTCCCAGTCAGCGACCTGGCCGGCGCCGCTGTCGGGACCCTCGAACAACAGCAGTTCCGGCAACAGGGCCGGCAACGGTGCGCCGGAGCGGAACACGGGCACTGCCTCTGCACCGCCCAGGTCGACGCCCGGCAGGTCCACCGCGTCGCTCTGCACCCAGTCGGCGGGAAATTCCTGCAGCACCCTGGCGATGAAGCCCGGCGGCGGATGGCGAAATACCGCGACCCTGCGAATCCCGCGCGGCAGACCGGCGGCCAGCGCACGCGCGGCGGCCGGCGTGACCTGGCGAGGCGAGGGCGAAAAAACGAAGCCGGCCGCATTCGCGCCGGCACTGGCGACCGCGGCGACGCCCTCGGCGGTGGTCAGGCCGCAGATCTTGACGAACACATTCATCCCGTTTTCTCCATGAGGGCCTGCCGGCCTGCCGCGATCATCGCCGCGGCGAGTTTCGCGGGCGCCGCCGCCCGCATCAGCGCAGTACCGACCAGCGCCACCCGGTACCCGAGCGCGGCGGCGGCCGCGGCATCGTCCGCCGTGTGCAGGCCGCTCTCGGCGACGGCGGGCACCCGGGGCGGCAGGCTGGGAGCGAGTCGCGCCAGGCGTGCCGGATCGACTGCCAGGGTGCGCAGGTCGCGGCTGTTGACGCCGACCAGCCGCGCCGCGCCGCCCGCATCGTGCGCATGGCCCGCCAATTGCGGCGACGCGCGCTCGAGGTCGGCTTCGTCGAAGGTTTCGAGCAACACGAACAGGCCTTGCTCGGCCGCCACGGCGAGCAACTCGTCCAGTTGGTCGTCAGTCAGCATCGCCACGATCAGCAGGACCCCGCCCGCCCCCGCCTCGCGTGCCTCGAGCACCTGCCAAGGGTCCACCAGGAAATCCTTGCGCATCACGGGCACCCTTTGCGGCGTCGCCGTCACCGCAGCCGCGGCGAGATCGTCGAGACTGCCGCTGAAACGCGTGGGCTCGGTCAGCACGGAAATGGCTGCCGCTCCCGTCGCGGCATAGTCCGCCGCCCGCTCCGGCACATCCGCATCGAGCGCCAATGCCCCCTCCGCCGGCGAGTTGCGCTTGATCTCCGCGATCAGGTCGAAACCGGACAGCCGCAGGGGTGGCGGTGGCGGCGTGGCGGCGCAGGCGGCCAGCAGGGCCGCCTCGCTGCGGCGCGCCCGCGCGGCGGCGACACGCTCCGCTGAATGGCCTGCCATTTGCGCGAGGAAACTCATGCGGCCGGCGCCCCGGCCTGCGCCGCGAGCGCCGCGAGCAGCGCGCCGCCGCTACCGTCCGCCAGCGCGTCCCGCGCCCGGGTCATGGCCTCGACCGGGTCCGCGGCCAGCCCCGTGAGTTCGAGCGCCAGCGCGGCGCTCAGCAGCAGGGCATCCCGATGGGCACCCTCTTCCCGGCCGGTGAGTGCCGCGCGCAGCCGGGTTGCATTGTATTCGGCGTCACCGCCGGCCAGGTCCTCGGCCGAGCAACGCGACAAGCCCCATTCGGCCGGATCGCGGTGCGACTCGCTGACCGCCCCGTCACGCACATCCAGCAACAGGAACGGGCCCACCGGCGTCGCCTCGTCCCAGCCGGGTGCACCATGCACGACGAAGCCGCGCCGCAAGCCGGTAAACCCGGCCATCGCGTCCGCCATCAGGCGGGCTGCAGCCGGGCTGAATGCGCCGAGCAGCAGAAACGGTGGCGCAGCCGGATTGGTCAGGGGACCGAGCATGTTGAACACCGTGCGCACCCCCATGGCGCGGCGCACCGGGCCCAGGGCCTTCATGGCCGGATGAAAATAGGGGGCGAAGAGGAACGTGTAGCCGGTCGCTTCCAGGCACGCTACGGCGGCCGTTTCGTCTTCCGGGAGCCGCATGCCGATAGATTCCAGCACGTCCGCGCTGCCGCTGCGGCTGGAGATGCTGCGGTTGCCGTGCTTCACGACGGGAATGCCGCACGCGGCTGCGAGCAGGGACGCCCCCGTTGACAGGTTCAGGCTGCCGGAGCCGTCGCCGCCGGTCCCGACGATGTCGAGCAGCGGGCGGTCGCCCGGGATCTGCGGCGTCCGCGCCAGTTGCCGCATCGCGGTGGCGAAGCCGCGCAGCTCGGCGGCCGTCTCGCCCTTGGCGCGCAACGCGGTGAGCAGCGCCGCGGCCAGCGCAGGCGGCAGCGTCTCGTCCGTCAATGCCACCATCAGGGCAGCGGCCTCGCTTTCCTCGAGGTCCCCCCGCTGCAGCAGTTTCTCGAGGGTCGCAGGGGTGCCGCTCATGATGCATCTCCGTGCGTCGTGTAGCCGGGTGAAAGGAAAGTCCGCAACAGTGTCAGCCCGTGGGGCGTCAGCACGCTCTCCGGGTGGAACTGGACGCCCTCGACCATCAGGGTCCGGTGTCGGACGCCCATCACCTCGCCGTCTTCGGTGGTGGCGCTCACCTCGATTTCCTCGGGCAGCTCCTCGCGGCGCACGGCCAGCGAATGGTAGCGCCCGGCCGCGAACGACGGCGGGAGATCCGCAAAAATGCCGCGGCCGTCATGGAACACCTCGGAGGTCTTGCCATGCATCAGAGTCATGGCCGGACGCACCCGTCCGCCCCAGGCCTCGACCAGCGCCTGGTGCCCGAGGCAGACGCCGAGCA
>CAYTXS010000051.1:0-12600 GCA_964441585.1 uncultured Thioalkalivibrio sp. | reverse complement strand
AAATCGCGGTTGCTCGCGAGGATGTCGGAGCGCAGTTCGAGGTGCTGGTCCTGCAGGGTGCGCGTGACGAGCGCCTGAATCGAGGCGCCGAGCGCCTGACGCTCCAGCAGCCGGTCGGTCGCGTCCTGGGGGCCTGATGGCGCCGCGGAAGGAACCGCCGGGTCCGCAGCGCGCCGCCGCCCGGCGCGCCGTTCCCGCACGAGCCCGAGCTTAAGCAACATTTCGTACAGCACGCCCGGCTGCACCTGCTTCGGCAGCACCCCGAGCGCCCCGAGCGCGCGCGCCTGGCCGACATACACCTCGCCTTCCTTGGCGGTGTACATCATCACCGGGATCATTGCGGTCCGTGGATCGGACTTGATGACGGACACAGCCTCGAAACCGTCCATGCCCGGCATGCTGTGGTCCATGAAAATCACGTCGGCTTCCTGGTGCTTCAGGAAATCGATCGCCTCCTCACCCGACTCCGCAAACGACACGGCGATATCGTACTGCTCGAGCAGCTTCTGCAACGCGACACGGGCGGAACGTGAGTCGTCGACGACAAGGGCGCGTTTCTGCGGCATGGCTACACTTTGTGGCACTTCGCGGCCTGAGTCCAGACCCCCGCAGCTGTTAATCTGCACGCATGGAACGCGCCGAGTTTGAACAAGCGATAGACGAGATTCTCGACAGCCTGCCGGACTGGGCGGTGGCACGGATAGAGAACCTGCGGGTCGTGGTGGAGGAATGGCCGGACGACGAACAGGATCCCGACGGCGACGGGCTGCTGGGACTCTACGAGGGCATTTCGCTGCCCGACCGCGGACTCGACTACGTCGATGTCATGCCGGACACGATCTGGATCTTCCGCCAGCCGCATCTCGAGCTGGGTCTCGAGCCGGAGGCGCTGCACGAAGAGGTGCGCCGTACGGTACTGCATGAGCTGGCCCACTATTTCGGCCTCGACGACGAGTATCTCGACGAGATCGGCTGGGCCTGATCGCGGGGCCGCCACTAGCGGCCGCAGCACTGGCCGTCATTACCAGCCGCCGCCACCCCCACCGCCGCCACCCCCACCCGAGAAGCCCCCGCCCCCGCCTCCGGAGCTCGATCCCGGCGCCGTGGCGGACGAAATAGCGGAGTTCAATGACTTGCCGACGCCGGCGGTGAAGCCGCCGAGGTCGCGCGCGTCGAAAGACCCGTGATACCAGGCCGGATGATACGTGGCGCCTTCGCGGGCCTCGAGACGCTCGAAGACGCCGGCGAACTTCTCCGCCCATGCCTGTTCGACATCGAGAGCCAGCGCGAAAGGCAGGTAGCGCTCAAACAGCTCCGGCGTCTTCTCCGGCGGATTGCGCAGGTTCAGTTCGTCCTTCTCGGCGACCTCCAGGTAACTGCGGAAGCCCGCGAGCTTGTCCATGAGCGTGCGGCCTCGCGCGGTCGGGGCGCGCATGAGGTAGAGAAACACGATGTGCGCCACGAGGACCAGGCCGAACAGGACGAACACGAGCGGCCGGAAGGCATCCAGCAGGCCGATGGCGACGGCCAGCGCAATGGTCGCGCCGAGAGAAGGCAGCAGCATGGCCGAATTCGTGAGGAAATAGGTTTTTCGGTAGTCGCGCTGCAGGGCGCGGCGGTGAGCACTGCGGGCGGCGCTGATCGTGGCGTGATTCTCGTTGTCCATCTCGACCGCGTCCGCCGACTCGAACAGGGCGCGCAACAGGGCGGCCTCGCCCGCGGCAAGCGGCTGGTCAGAGTCGCTTCGCCGCAAGCTGTACTTCTTCTCGTGCTTCTCGATCTGCAGGTGGCCCTTCACGGCCAGGCTGAGCACCGCGGCCGTGAAGACACGGCCGTCGTAGCCCATGCGCCTGATGTATCGCGCCGAAGCCGGCGAATAGTTGCCCGGCGGCGTGTAGTGCGGGAACACCACCCCCGGACGCGGGTCACGGCCATGACGCCACCACACCCAGAACAAATAGCCGAGCACCAGCGGAAGCCCGGTGGCCGCGATCAACAGGCCGCGGTTGTCCTGCAGCGTCCGTTCCATGCGCTCGGCAGGTCCGGGTTCATGCACGTGGCCCTTGGGCCAGCCGACGACGAGGGTCAGTCCCTCCCGCGGCCCGAGAGGCCGGGTCACATCGACATGCACTTCCCGGCCGGCGATGTCGGCCGCAAAGCTCTGCCCGGTGCTGCCCTGCGCACCGGTGAAAGCCGCCACGGTGACGTCCTCCATCGGGATCGATGCCGGGAGGCGGACCACCGCGCCGGCACGCTCGATGGGCAAGTCCCAGCCGTTCCCCGTGACGTTCCAGTACAGCTCGTCGTGGTTCTCGAAATAGCCCAGCTGCCGGTCGGTACGGTAGCGGATGACGTACTCGTGCGGCCCGTGCTCGACGAAACGATCGGCGCTTCCCGCGTAGACCCGCACCCCGTTGCTGCGGCGCTCGACTCGGTACGGTTCGTCGGCACCGTTACGGCGAACCTCGAGGACCTCGAAGCCCACGCGGTAGCGGTTGCCGAGACGATCCTCGTAGTCGGTCGGGAAGTCACGGAAGATGCCGCGCCGGATGGCCTCGCCCTCCGCCTGGACCCGGATCGTCTCTGTGACCTCCATCGAAGCGTCGGCCCGGACCTCGATCTCGCTCTGGTAGCCGAGAATGCGCTCGGCCGACCAGGCCGGCATGGCACCGGCGGCGATCAGAAACGCGAGGGTGAAGCGGCGCAGCATCTCAGCCAAGCGCCACGCGCGGCGCCAGCCTGGCCTGCTCGTCATCTGCAGCAAAAAACTCGGCGGGCCTGAAGTCCAGCGGCCGGGCTACCAGGAGGTCCGGCACCGTCTCGATGCGGGTGTTGTAGATCCGCACCGCGCCATTGTAGAAGCGGCGCGCGTACTGCAGATGGTCCTCCACCTCCACGAGGTCGCGTTGCAGCTGCAGGAAATTCCCGTCGGCCTTGAGCTCGGGATAATCCTCGGCAAGGGCGATGAGACGCTGCAAGCCGGCCGCCATCTCGTCCTCGAGGCGCGCCTTGTCCGGCAGGTGGGCGGCGCGCTCCGCCTGGGCGCGTAACTCGGTCACGGCGGTAAGCGTAGCGCGTTCGTAGTCGGCGTAGGCGCGCACCGCCTCGACGAGTTGCGGCACGAGGTCGTGACGCCGTGTCAGCTGCACGTCGATGTCGCTCCAGGCGGCACGCACCTGGTTGCGGTCACGCACCAGCCGGTTGAAGATCAGCACGCCCCAGAAGAACAGGCCGGCGAACAGGATGGCGAGGATCAGCGACAACACGCGGGCTTGTTCCTCAAGCGCTGATGGCGAGTTTCTCGCGGTGATAGAGGCGCGCCGCCACCAGCCACAGCAGCAAGCCGAGCCCAAAGCCCGCGCCCACGTACACCATCCATTCGAGCACCGAAATGCTTTCCGCGCGCAGCACCATGAGAATGGCCTGGTTCTGCGCGAGAAACGGCACGGCGAACATCCACAACTGGTTTTTCACGGGACTGATCAACAGCACGATCGTCGGGATGATCGGCAGGAGCATGAGCACGCTCATGTAACTCTGCGCCTCCTTCACCGACTTCACGCTGGCCGCGATGAGGGTCAGCAAGGTCGTACCGATCAACACCATCGGCGCGAGGATCGCCAACAGCTTCAGCATCGCCACGAACGAGACGTCCACGCCACGAAAGGGACCGCTGCCCGCGAACTGGAAACTCAGCTTGAAGCTCAACAGGATCAACAACAGGCTCAGCATGCCGAAGGCGCATGCGGCCGCGATCTTGCCGCTCATGATGGCCTCGCGGCTCGAGGGTGTCGCCAGCAGCGGTTCGAGGGACTGGCGCTCGCGCTCGCCCGCCGTGACGTCGATCACGAGATAGGCGCCGCCGAGGAATGCGCTCAAGATCAGCAGATACGGCAAAAAAGCCAGGGCCATGCCGCGACGAGCCTCCGGCGTGGACACGTCGCGCCGTCCCGGCACCAGCGCTTCGCCCAGCGAGGGATCGACGCCGCGCAACATCAGTCGCATCGTGGCGACCTCGCGACTATAGGAGCGCAATGCGCTCTCGACGCGGGATACCGGAATCCGCGAATCCTGTCGGGAACTGTCGTACAGGACTTCGACCAGCGCCGGACGGCTGGCGCGCCAGCGCTCGGCGTAGTCTTCGGGAATGCTCAGGATCACCTCATAGACCTGGTCGCGAATCGCCTGCTGCGGATCTTCCGGCGGATCGATCACCTCGATGTCGCGGGTCGTGAGGTAGGCGACCAGGTTGGCGGCCCGCTCCGCGTTGATCACGGGGAGCTCGAGCGTGCTCTCCAGCTGCGTCTTGGCACGCGACTCCGCCATCGCGCCAATCCCGAGGATCAGTGCCGGAAACAGCAACGGCCCCATGAACAGGCCGAGCATGACCGTGCGCCGGTCACGGAACAGGTCGAGCAGTTCCTTTCGCATGACGGTGAAAATGATGCTCATGCGGCGAGGCCCTCCTCGGAACCGATGAGACGCACGAACGCGTCCTCGAGATTCTCCTCCCCGCTGAGGCGCCGCAGCGTGTCTGCGCTGCCCTGGGCCGTCACCTTGCCCTTCGCGATGATCACGATGTGGTCACACAGCAGGCCGACCTCCTGCATGATGTGGCTCGACAGGATGACGCAGCGGCCCTGGGACTTCAGCGTGAGGAGAAAGTCCCGCAAGCCACGCGTCGTCATGACGTCGAGACCGTTGGTGGGCTCGTCCAGAATGACGTTTTTCGGGTCGTGCACCAGCGCGCGTGCGATCGCGGTCTTGGTGCGCTGGCCCTGCGAGAAGCCTTCGGACTGGCGATCGATGAAGTCTTCCATGCCCAGCGCAGCCACCAGCCTGTCGGTACGTGACGCGATGGTGTCCGCGTCGAGGCCGTGGAGGCGGCCGAAATAGGTGATGTTCTCGCGCGCCGTCAGCCGCTTGTAGACTCCGCGCGCGTCGGGCAGCACGCCGAGGCTGCGGCGCACGGCGGCGGCCTCCCGGACCGCATCGAGCCCGTCAACATGCACCGTGCCCTGTTCGGGGCGCATGAGCGTGTACAGCATCCTGAGCGTCGTGGTCTTGCCGGCGCCGTTGGGCCCGAGCAGGCCCGTGATCCGGCCGTCCGGCGCTTCGAAACTGACGCCGTCCACGGCGCGTACCAGCCCCGTCTTGGCCTTGAAGGTCTTGTGCAGGTCATTCACCTTGATCATTGCGGCGATACTCCGTTCAAGGCTCCCAGCCATGCAGGCCGGAGAAAGGCGGCGGGGCCGCCAGTCGGTCGAGGCAACTCGCATCGAGCTCCGAGGCATCGGCCGTCTCGATGAACTGGGCCGCCAGCTTGGGCATGCAACCGACGCCCATGACGCTGTGGCCCTGCCCCGGCAGCACGAGATGACGCCCGCGAGCAAGCGACGCCGCCACCTCGTCACCATAGCGCGGCGGCGTCACGGGATCGTACTCGCCGGAGATCAACAGCACCGGGATGTCGCCAGCCAGGGGAGTGCGGAAATCCTCGGGCAGGGTGCCGCGCGGCCAGATCTCGCACTGGGTCAACAGCAGCTCGGCAAACTCGTCGCCCAGCACCGTGCCCGCGGCGCCATCGTCAACGACCCTCGCGAGGTCATCGGCATCCTCCGTGCAGATCACCGAATTGTGCATTCCCGAGGCGATCTGCCCGCCGAGCTGGCTCATCATCATGTCCGCCATGGCCATCAGGGCCGCATAGTCACCGGCCGCCGCCTGGTCGAGCACGAGAGGCAATGCCGCAGCCGTCAGCGGCGAATAGGCGTACATGCGCAACACCGCCGACAGGTGCTCGTAGACGGGGGTCTCCTCGCGCCACTCTCCGCTCGTCGGATCGCGATAACGCACGGGATCCTGGCCACCGGCACGCAGGCGGGCTGCCACCGCGGCCAGGTTCCCGCGCGGATCCCCGAGCGCCTCGACACAGGCGGGGGTTTCCCGGCAGCGTTCGAAGTGCCTCTCCAGCATGGCCTCGAGATTCGCCGCATGCTCGCCTCCGAGCGCCAGCGTCGCGGGCACGACCCCGTCCAGCACCAGCGTGCGGACATGCTCGGGGTGCGTCTTGGCGTATTGCTGCGCGACCCGTGTGCCATACGAGACGCCCACGAGGTTCACCTGCTCCGCTCCGATCGCCCGGCGTACGAAATCGAGATCGAACACCGCCTCCGCGGTCGTGTAGAGACGCAGGTCGGCCTTCTCCGACAGCTCGTCACGGCAATCCTCGGCGTACTCCTGGATCTGTTGCATCGAAAGGTCCGTGATGTCCACGGACTCGTCGTCCGCATCGATCTCCGGGCAGGCCAGCAGGTTCGATCCGCCGGTGCCGCGCTGGTCGAGCAACAGGATGTGCCGGCTTCTAGATATGTCGCGAAATGCAAACCTAACGCCCGGGTAACTGTCCCGCGCGGACTGCCCGGGCCCCCCCGCGATGAGGAACACCGGGTCAGGCTCGGGTTCGGCATCCGCCGGAATCCAGGCGAGCGCCAGGTCGATCATGCGGCCGTCGGGCGCCGCGGGATCCTCGGGCACGGCAATCGTGGCGCACTGGGCCTCGGTCGGGCGGGGCAGTCCGGCCGCCGTCAGCACGCAGGACTCGAACTCGACCCCGCCCAGCGTGCGGCCTTGCGCCGGCGCACCGGCAGCGAGCCCGGCGAAAAGCAGGCCGCCCGCACACAGCAAAGGGAGATACGTTGGAAATTTCCTGACGGGAAGCAAGCCGACCTCCGTAATAGCTAGGGTTCAATGATGGTAAACCGCCGAGTCTACCGTCAAAATGTGAACTTGTCCGGCGCGCAAAACCTGTACATTCAAGGTTTTCCGCCTCCGGAACGGATCGCGCGGGACCCGGGAGTCTAATTCCATGGAGACAGCTACCTCCGCAGGCCGTCCCGGAGAAGGACGCTACCGCATCATGCGGCGTGTCACTCTTGCCGGCGCGGTCATCAACACGGGGCTGGCCATGGCGCAGCTGGTCGGCGGCGTGCTGACGCATTCCCAGGCGCTCATCGCCGACGGCGCCCACACGCTGTCGGACCTTGCCAGCGACTTCATGGTGCTGTTCGCCTCCCGCAAGGCGAACGCGGCCGCCGATGCCCGCCACCCCTATGGGCACGGCAGAATCGAAACGCTGGCCACGGTGGCGGTGGGGATGGTGCTGCTCGCAGTTGCCCTGGGCATCGTGCTGGACGCGGTACGGCGCCTCTTGTCACCGGAAGCCCTGCTTGCCCCCACGCCGCTGGCGTTGTTCTTCGCAGTGCTCGCCATCGTCTCCAAAGAGGCGCTCTATCACTACACCATGCGCAGCGCGCGCAAGGTGCGCTCCAGACTGCTCGAGGCCAACGCCTGGCACCACCGCTCCGACGTCGTCTCCTCGATCGTGGTGCTGGTCGGGGTCGGCGCCACCCTGGCCGGCCTGCCATTCATGGATGCGGCCGCCGCCATCCTCGTCGCCGTGCTGATCGGCCGCATGGGCGCGAAGATGATCTGGCGCAGCGCTTTCGAGTTGATCGATACAGGAGTCGAACCGGAGGAGCAGAAAAGGTTGCTGGCCATCGTGCGCAGCATCGAGGGAGTGCGCGGCGCCCACGCCCTGCGCACGCGGCGCATGGGCAGCGTCCTGCTCGCGGACGTGCACGTGCTGGTCGCGCCGCGCATCAGCGTCTCCGAAGGACACCGGATCAGTGACGCGGTGTCCGACGTGCTGAAGGCCAATCACGAAGATCTCGACGACGTGCTGGTACACATCGACCCGGAAGACGACCAGCGCGCGGCGCCGAGCAGTCATCTCCCGGGACGGGAGGCATTGCTGGCGCAACTGGAGCCGCGGTGGCAGGAAGTGGGCGTGACGCTCGCACCGGACGACGCCATGTTTCATTACCTCGACGGCAAGGCTTACCTCGAGCTCCAGTTGCCGCTGGCGGCCTTCGACAGCATCGAGGACGCCCGGGAGGCAGCCGACAGACTGGTGCGCGCCAGCCGGCAGGTCGACTGCGTGGCCCGCGTGCGAGTGTCGTTTCGCGCCTGACCCGGTCCGGAGTGCACTGACCTCGGTTCGGTTGACCTGACCCCGGAATCCGGGGCTCAGGCGTGCTGTGTCATCCCTGATTTTCCCGCGCACGTCGCGCACGTGCCCTGGACCTCCACGATCCGGCGACCGATGCGGAATCCGAGCGTGGCGGCATCGCGCGACAGCTGCGCCTCGATATCGGGATCCTCGAGCTCGGTGGAGGCCCCGCAGGTTACACAGATGAAGAACACACAGATGTGGTGATGCTCGGGGTGCGCGCAAGGCACGAAGGCGTTGCGACTCTCCAGCTTGGACACGAGGCCCTGCGCAATAAGGAATTCGAGAGCGCGATACACGGTCGGCGGGCCGACCGTCCGTCCGGTGGCCCGCTTCCAGTCATCGATGAGCTCGTAGGCGCCCATCGGCTCGTTGCGCCGCCACAACAGCTCGAGAATCAGGCGCCGGATCGCCGTGAGGCGCGCGCCGCGTTGCGCACACAGTTCCGCGGCCAGCGTGACCTGCTCGTCGGGGGCGCGCGGCGCAGCGTGCATCGCCGTTCCGCAGTTGCGGTGTACGGAAGACCGGGTCATGCGCGGTATCCCCGGGGCCATCGGCGGCATGCGTGAGTCATAGGCACGGTGGCCGCACTATAGCGAAAGCCCCGGGGAGGTGCTATCCGACGACGGGTCTATTCTTCGACGCGATGCAATATCACGCTGTACGGAGGCCCCTCGCTTCCCTTATTGAAACGAGCGCGGATCTCGTAGGTTTTTCCGGCCTCCAGTTCCAGTTCGATGACGTTATGGCCGGGGTAGTCCTGGTGCCTCTTGGCCCGAGAGGCCGGCGGCCGGGGTTGCGTGGCGAGAATCTGGACCTTGATGGTGTAACTGCCCGGCTCGAGCCACAGGATGCTCCGCGGGATGATGTTCTGGCCGTTGATCTCGATGAAGTTCACCGCATAGATATCCTGAACTTCGATGCCCGGCCTCCCGCTGATCTTCGCCGCGTCAGGCCCGGGGCTCACGGTCTCGAAATCCTCCGCCTGGGCGGAGACGGGCAGCAGAGCGACAAGCAGAATCGGCAGAATCGTCGAAAGTTTCAGTTTGAACATTGAAATTTCCCTCGATGTCATGGGTCGTGAGGTCACCATGACTGCTGGGCGCCTCGCCGGCCATGGGAAGCGCCTGGTATTTGCCTGAAATTTCGCTGAAATTACTTTGCAGGCTCGTACAATGCCCGGGTTTTGGATCGCGCGGCCCAGGCGCGCGCCAGGCTTTCCGCAAGTTGCGCCGCCACATGGCGGCTGGGGAATCCATCCGCGGCGGATTCCGCAGTGTCCAGCCAGAGAACCCGTCCACCTGGCATTTCCAGGAGGCGCGCCGTGACCTGCCAGCCAGCCTGGTTTCGCACGATGCTCCCCTCGACGACCAGGCGGGCACCGAGATCCCGCGCCACCGCAGCGGCCGTATCCTCTCGGCCCTGGTAGGGCCGCAGGGTCGCGCGACCGATCAGCGCAACCCCCCTGAGGTCAGCACGCCACAACTCCGCAAGCAAGCTGTCGGCCAGCAACAGCTCGAGCCGGGAACCATCCTGCGTCGCGCCATCGAAACGCTCAAAGGGCAGGATGGCAAGGGCCATCTCATCAGGCCGTGCACCGCCGGCCATCGGGTCGGACTTTTCTGGCAGCCACCAGGCGAGACCGGCCAGCAATGCCGCTCCCGCCAGCGACAGGAGAATGACGCCCACCCATAGGGTCGAGGGCCGGCGCGAAGCCGGGGCCGGCGGCATGTCCTCTTGCGATCCGACGCTCGTGTCGAGCGGCATGACATCGGCCCGCAGACGATACCCACGGCGCGGCACGGTCTCCAGGAGGTCCGCCGGGCCGCCGAGTTCCGCGAATGCCCGGCGCAGCTCCCGAATCACGGCCGCCAGGCCGGACTCGAAGTCCACGACGGCTGTGTCGCCCCAGATGGCCCGGCACAGTGCGTCGCGCTCCACGACCGCGCGGGGACTCTCCAGGAGCCTGGCCAGCAGGTGCGCCACCTGAGGACGCAGCGTGGTAGATTTCCCGCTCCCCGCGTGTTCGAGCCGCCCGTCAGCGGGATCGAAAATGAATGCGTCGAAGCGATAACGGCTCACGGCGGGGATGGCAAGACCGACCGGCTCGCCTAGACGCCTTCCGCGAGGCTCGCGCGATAGGCCTCCAGGTCCTGCGCGAGGACCTGCCGATCCGATTGGAGCTGGCGGATCTCGCTCTTCAGTCGCCCGGAGTCCTCCGCCATGCGTCGGGTGTCGAGCAGCGCCTGTGCGCGCTCCTCGGCGGTCGATTCGGCGCTGACGACGATGAGCGAGTTCTGCAACATCGATTCCTCGAGAGCTTCCAGTTCGCGCTGTTTCGCGCGCAGCGAATTATCTGCCTGCGCGACCCGGGACTCCAGCAGGTGCAGCCGGGCGCCGGTTTGATGTGCGGCGGTAAACGCGGCCTCGAGCTCGGCAGGGCACACCCCCTGATAGGCGCCACCGCTCGCGCCGATGCGGAACCCATTGCCCGGCCGACAGTATTCCTGCAGGCCCTCCCAGCGCCCCCGCTGGTAGCGCTCCAGGTCAGGTACCACGCCGTGCTTTGCGCATGCCTTGCGATGCACCGCGACGCGATCGCCGGCATGGCCCGCCACACCGTCCTCGTAGCCGATCACCCGCCAGTCGACGGCGAGGCACTCGCTCTTGTTCATCGACGCACACCCGCCCAGGGCCAGCGCCACGAAAATAGGTGCTACTGCGCGTAGTTGCGAACCCGCGGTTCTCATACCGTGTTCTACTCCCTTGACAGCGAGCCGCTCGATGCGGGCTGCGCTGGATCAATGCCAGAAGACTGCGCGCCCACCGCCCGCCGCCTTCGCCTGATAGAGCGCCCGGTCCGCGGCGGCGATGACTTCGTGAAGCGGCTGATCATACCCTGTTCGGATCGCCGCCCCGACGCTCGCGCTGATCTGCAGCGTCTCGTCGCGGATCACTATCGGCGCTTCCACGGCCGCGATGACTTTCTCTGCCATGGCCAGCACCGACGACGAGTCCTCGACACTCGACTGGACGACGGCAAACTCGTCGCCGCCGAGGCGCACCACCAGGTCCTCCTCGCGGACCGCGCCCTGCAGCCGCTTGCCGATGATCCGCAGCAGCTCGTCGCCCGCCAGGTGGCCATGCACATCGTTGACCGGCTTGAATCCATCGAGGTCGATGTAATGAAATGCCACCGGGCCGGTCTCGGGCGCATCCCGAGGACCGTCGAGGAAAGAATGCAACCGATGACGGTTCGGCAACCCTGTCAGCGGGTCGGTTTCAGCACGGTGCCGCAGCGCGTCGATATCGACCTGCTGCGAGCAATCCTGCAAGGTCGCCACGGCCACGAATCCGCGGCCCAGCTCGCGGCGGCGGTACTTGCTGCGCAACTCGGCCGTGAAATCACCACCCGGCCGTCGACATCGGACCTTTGCCTCGCGGCGTGTCTCACCGGGCTCGCCGAGCAGCCAGCGGACCCGCTGATGATCCTCAGGAGCGATAAACGCCAGCAACTCCTCCAGCCGGACCGGCAGCGGCTCCATCGCGCCCATGCGAAAAACCGTCGCGAACATCGGGTCGCAGACCAGCTGATCGAGATCGCAGTCGTACTGGAGGCCGCAGAACAGGTTGACGTTCTGCATCTCGACGAACTGGCGTTCGATACTGAGCAACCGGTGGACCATGCGGCGCTGACGAACCAGGGACCATGTACGACGCGCAACGATATCCAGCAAGCGAGTGTCGGATTCCTCGTAGGGCTCGTATTTGTTGCCGACGCCGATCAGCATGCGCACTCGCCCCTGCTCCAGGACCGGTACGCAAAGATGACGTGACAGCGTTACGTGGCCGGGCGGCAGTCCACGCCGTCCGGCCTCGCCGGAATAATCGTTGTGGATGCAGGGCAGCCCCGTACGTGCCGCGTCCCCCCAGATACCCGCCGCGGCGAGCGGGTAATGGCGGTCATGTGTCGCCTGGCAATGCTTGAGCGTCGCTTCGGACCAGGTGACGAGTTCGATCGTCTCCTGGTCGTCATTGAGAAAGTGCAGGTAGGCGATCGCGCTGTCGGTAGCAGACTGCGCAAGCTCCACCGCGATGTTCACGAGGTCCTCCTCGGAGACATCGGTGGTCAACACCTCGAGTCCGTCCAGGGTGGAAAACAACCGTTCCTGCGAATGCATTTTCCGTCCACCGCGACATCAGCGGGCATAGCTCAATCCATCCGAGTATAGGCGCTTTGTGCGATGCGGGGGCCATAAAAAACGGCGCCGCAGTTTCCTGCGACGCCGACCCCGGCATTTTGCCGGTGCTTGCCTGGCGCCGCGCCCTCCATGGCGCGGCTCAAGTGTTTGAACGCTGGCCTTACTGCTGTATGTAGTTCGGTCCGGCGACGCAATCCACGATGGAGTTGCGGAACACCAGGTGCGGACCCGGGTCGTTGGGGGCCGTGCCACCCGCTTCGTTGGCGCGTGCGAAGGTGTCATCGTCATTGATGTTGATGCAACCGCTGTACTCGCCGCTGAATATCG
>CAYTXS010000050.1:7364-12864 GCA_964441585.1 uncultured Thioalkalivibrio sp. | reverse complement strand
CATGCATCGCCAAGTCGGGAAGGCGATCTCTGTGGAGAAGGTCCAGCGTGGCGAACCGTGGTGTGCAGGGATGCTCGGCGAAGGCGAGACCGAGGTCTTCGTTGGTCCCTCCACCAGGCCAGAGCCCGGCCGCGAAGAACTCGTGGAGCAGATCGTGTGCTTCGCACTCCGGATGGTAGTTGGCCTGCCAGACCGCGTATTCCCAGGAGGCAAGGTCCGTCACCTCCAAGAGGTCGTCGCCAGAGAACCAACCCTCATCAATCATCTTCCAGTGATCTGGCTGGCTGAGCGATTGACCAACGCCCTTGCCAAAGGCGGCCTCGAGCAACTCGGTGCGGATCAGGGGGCGTGGCTCCTGTGAGCCATCGCTGAAGAGGCGCAAGCCGCCACCGCTCCCTGATCGCGCCCGGATGATGCGGTGTTTCGGCTCGGCGCGAAGCGGTCGCCGCCTCTCGCCATTTGCAACACCGTCGTCGCTCGCTTTGGCCATGTCAGCGAGCGGGGTGGCCATCGTGCCGACGGCTGCGGTCTGCAGGAAGTTTCTACGCGAAATCATGTCGGTCTCCTCGACTGAGACCGGCGCGATGATCGCTACATGGATGATGCAAACCCCTTCGTTGCCGAACTGGCCGCATCCCCTTTCGGGCGACCACCTTGCCGGGCTTGGCAGGTTGGCGGAGGCATGAGCCTCGCTCTTGATGCAGGAAGAAGATTACGACCGCAGGGGTCCGAGTACAAGATGTAAGGAATGAGGCTGCCGCCCGCATGGCGGCAACGCGATCGTGGCGATCCGCTGTGTCAAGTTGGCACAGCGCGACCCACTCTCCGAACTCCCGATCGCCGGGGAAAAGGCTGCGCCCTTCGTTCAGGGCTGCGCCATATGTCAGCCATCCCTCGGTGGCCGCGATCCCGATACACGAAAGGGGCTACTGTAAGTACAGAGATAAGGCAGCTCAGTGCGGCAAAGCCGTCATCCGACACAAACACTCAGATGACGGCTTCGAGCCCATTTCGGGCGCTCTCGGGGACCTACCGGCGATCTTGGAAAGGGATCACCGGCCTTCGCCGGGCCTGCGACGCAACCTGCCTGTGGAGCGAAATTGCACGCTCAAATCCGCCAAGATGAAAAAACGCTCCGTGCCGGCCCCATGCACTAGGATAGCGGATGATCGAGCGAACTGCCTCTCGACACGATTGGAGCAGGTCGCCTTGAACCAAACGAAGGGACTAGGCTGAGTCATGCGACGACGCTGGCAAGCCCTCTGCCCCGCCTTAAGGCATATTGCCTGACAAGACCCGAGCGCTTGTTTGGGCAGCGACGCGGGTGTGATGCGCTCGCCGTCAGGGGTTGCATCGTTGCCGTCTCTGTGATCCGCTATTCATATAGGAAAAGATTGTTCATTATTGAACGAGCCGCATCATGGAACGCACGGAACACGACACGCTTGTCGCAACGACGCAATCAGGCCTACCTCCCTTCGCACTCTATCGGCCAGACAGCCGCGAAAGCCTTCAGACCGCGCTTGCCGAAGCGCCCGAGCCTGTCGCCTTTTATGCCGGAGGCACGGACATTTTCGCAGCGTTCCGGGAGGGTCTGCGCCCCGGATCGCTGATCTGGCTGGCGAGCTATCCCGACCTTGACGGTATAGTAATCGCGGATGGATCGCTGCGGCTGGGCGCGGGCGTGACGCATGACGCAGCCTGCTCCGACCCTGCACTTGACGCGGTGCCCGGCTTGCGCGCGGCGTGGGAAAAGATCGCCACAGCACGTATTCGGCGCCATGCCACGCTCGGCGGAAACCTAATGGCCCGGCGCGAACGCTACGAGCTTTCGATTTTGCTAGGGGCGCTCGGCGCTATGGCGTTGCTGACGGACGGCACCGGCAGCACCCGAACAGCTGTGAACGACCTTTGGGACCGTCCCTCGGATGCCCCGCCTGTCCTGCTGGAACGCGTCGAGATACCGCTGACTGGGACGCCGCGCATCGACTACGCCCGCGACTTGCGTCCACTGATGACCCAGGCGCTGGTGCGGCGCGACGACGGCGACACGGTTGCTGTTGCCACGCAATGGGTTCGCCCATGGATCACCCCCGCCACCAGCACCACGCCGTTGGCCGATCTACCGGCGGCATTCGACACCCCGGAGGCATCGCGCGACTGGATCAGCGCAGCCGGGCGTGCGCTTCTTTCCCGGCAGAGGGACAGGCTGGCATGACAAAGATTTCGACCGATGGCCGCATCGTTCTGACCTGCAACGTGAATGGCGCGCCTGTTGAGGCCGAACTGCCAACGGCACGCGTGCTTGCGGATTTCCTGCGCGACGATCTGGGACTGCAAGGTACAAAAGTGTCATGCGGGCGCGGCGTCTGCGGCGCTTGCACCGTCACGCTGGACGGCGTGCCGCGCGCTGCTTGCCAGGCCTTTGCGTTCGAGGCTGAAGGCGCGGATGTGCGCACGATCGAGGGGCTTGCAGACGCGGACGGGACTCTGCACGCGTTACAGACTGCGTTCCAGGCACGATCGGCCTTTCAATGCGGCTTCTGCACATCGGGCATGTTGATGCTTCTATCGGCCAAGCTGGCGGAAACGCCCAGGCCCGACCGGGCACAGGTCGTCCATTGGGTTTCGGCCAACATCTGCCGCTGCACCGGCTATGCCTTAATCGTAGAGGCAGTCGAAGAGGCCGCCCGGACCCTCGCCGCCCAGGAGGCTGCCGAATGACCGAACTGCGCGTGATTGGCGCGGATGTGTCCCGCATCGACGCCCAAGAAAAGACGACCGGTCGCGCCCGTTACACAACCGACGCCACCGCGCCGGGGATGCTGCACGCAAAGGTTCTGCGTTCGACACGCGGTCATGCCTTAATCCACGCGGTCGATGTGAGCGAGGCACGCGCGGTTCCGGGCGTGCACGCAGTCATCACTGGGGCCGATCTGGCCGAAGTACCGATGCCCGTCTATGGATATTTCATCAAGGATCAGCCGATCCTTGCCACCGATCGCGTGCGCTACGAAGGCGACCAGATCGCCGCCGTCGCCGCGGAGACCGAAGAGGCGGCGCAAGAGGCTTTGCGCCTGATCCGTGTCGAATACGAAGATCTGCCCACCGCGCCCGACATCGACGCAGCGCTTGCGGAAGACGCGCCCGAGTTGTTTCCGGAGGCCCCGATGGGCATCGTGCCTCCCTACGGCAAGGGCGCGTCGGGGGCGCTGAGACCACGCCGAAATGTATGCTACGAATTTCGCTACACCACTGGTGACGCAAGCGCCTTTGACGGCTGTGCCCACGTATTCGAGGACGAATTTCGGTTTTCGCGGATGCAGCACGTCCACCTCGAACCCTTCGTCAGCCTGTGCCACTGGCGCGACGGCGACGAAGTCGAAATCATCACCAGTTGTCAAAACCCGTTTCCGCTGCGCAAGGAAATCGCGCGTATCTTTGGGCTGTCGGAAGCAAGGATCACCGTCAAGGTTCCGTATGTCGGTGGCGGTTTCGGCTCGAAAAACAACTGCAAGACCGAACCGATCGCGCTGATCCTTTCGAAACACACGGGCCGGCCCGTGCGGCTTTGCCTAACATTTGAGGAGTGCTTCCAGACCAATACGCAGCACGCCGCGATCCTGAAGATCAAGACCGGCGTGGATGTGGACGGAAGGTTCGTCGCGCGGCGCGCGCGCATCGCGCTGGACGCGGGCGCTTATTCGGACGCCACTCCGCTGGTCACGGAAAAGGCCGGCTACCGCATTCCTGGACCGTACCGCTTTGCCCATATCGACAGCGTATGTTCTGGAGTTCTGACCAACACAGCGCCGGCAGGGCCGTTCCGGGGCTTTGGCGGCACGCAGGCGGCCTGGGCCGCCGAAAGCCAGACCGACATGATTGCGCGACGGCTGGGAATAGACCCCTATGACATGCGCATGACGAACTTGCTGACGCTGGGCCAACCCTTTGTTCCTGGCGAAAGCGGTGTCGACAGCGACCTGCGCGAGGGGTTGGACATCGTTGCCGATGGAGTGGGCTATCACCTGCCGCGCGCACCCGGGCGTGGAGTGGGGCTGGCCGTGGGCTTCAAGGACGGCGGGGGCGTGAACAAACCGGCACAGGCCCGTGTCAAGGTGTCAACAAACGGCGACATCCACCTTGCCTGCGGCACGGTTGAGATCGGACAGGGCGTGCGCGGTGCGCTGTCGTCGGTCGTGGCAGAAATCATGGGCGCTCCGCTGGGGCGCGTGACCTACCTGCCCCTGGACACGCGACTGACCCCCTTCGATCAGGGAACCAATGCGTCGTCGGGCATCTCTGTCATGGGTCAGGCGGTTGAGAAGGCCGCGCGCAAGGTCCGCGATGAGGTGCTGGCCTTTGCCGCACATATGCTGGACGCCTCGGTCGAGGTGCTGGATCTGGAGGATTGGACGATCCGTCACGGCAACGAGGTGCACCCGCTGGCACCCATGGTCATGAAGTATTACGGCGGCACGGGGTTCGAATTCACCGGCGACGGATTTCACAAAGCAGCCAATGACCACAACGCGCCTCTGGAAGCCCAATGCGTTTTTTGGGAGATCGGCTGGGCCGGTGCAGAGGTCAGCGTGGACGAAGGCACCGGGCTGGTGAAGGTTCACAAACTGGTTGTATCGGGCGATGCGGGACGGGCGATCCACAAACTGGTCTGCCGCGGCCAGGACGAAGGGGCCGCGCTGATGGGCTTGGGCCAGGCGCTGTTCGAACGCATGATCTACGACGGCACCCGCCTGGTGAACGGCGAGGCGCTAATGTACCGTGTGCCGCTGGCCGAAGACCTGCCAGAAGTCTTTGACGCCATCACGCAGGAACAGGGCCATGGTCCAGGTCCATTCGGCGCAAAGGGTATGGGCGAAGGCGCGATGTTGCCCGTAGCCCCAGCCATCGCCAATGCAATCCACGACGCCGTCGGCGTGCGCCTGACGGAACTTCCGATCACACCAGAGCGCGTGCTGGCCGCCTTGGCCGCGCGCGATGCCGGATGCTGATCGAGCATCGCATCTACACCACACGAACGGAGGCGACACGCGCCTTCGTCAACGCTTATCGCGACGAAGGTCTGCCTGTGCAGATGCCCATCTTCGGCGCACCGCTGGCGTTCTTCACCACCGAGGTTGGCCCGCTGGAGCAGGTCTTGCTGATCTGGACCTTTACCGATTTCGCCGATCGCAAAGCGAAACGGGCCGCTCTCTCCGCCGTGCCGGAATGGACTGCCTTTCTGGGCCGCGCAGCACCGATGGTGCACCATCACGAAAGCCGGCTAATGACCTCGGTCATTCCGCTCGGCCTGCCGGATGCCCAGCCATGAGCGCGACGGCGACATGGGCCAGCCGCTCACCCTGGGCGCGGGCGCGCGAGCGCGGCCCCATCGTGGCCGGCGGCCATAACCGCGCCCATCGGGCCTCCGCCCGGCCCGTCCGACGCCTCCGGAACGCCCGGAACGATGATCATGCCATGAGAGGCCAGCACCGACCAC
>CAYTXS010000050.1:0-7264 GCA_964441585.1 uncultured Thioalkalivibrio sp. | reverse complement strand
CGCCTCCGGAACGCCCGGAACGATGATCATGCCATGAGAGGCCAGCACCGACCACAACGCGGCCAACGCGGCCTCTGCCCCCCCGCCCGAACCGGCGGCGACGAAGGTCGTGGCCGGCATCGCTGCCAGCCCACGATTGATCCACAGACCACTCGTGCGCGCAAGGAACGCCAGCATCGCTGCGGACAGTGCGCCGAGATGTACGGGGCAGCCAAAGGCCACGGCGCTGACCTGTATCAGCATGTTGGGCGAGGCGACGGGATGAGCGTGACCGCCGGCCCCCGGCCCCAAATGCTCCGCAAGACCGGGCAGCGGCGGCACGCGGGCCAGAACCGTACCCATGCCCGCTCCCTCAGCCAGCGCGCAGGCCAGATGGGAGGTTCGCCCGCCATGGCTGTCGTATATCACCGCTATCCGTGTCATACATCGCATCAGAGGCACGCGCGCCATGCGCGTCAAGCGTGACGATGGCCCATCCCGCCGCGCTCCCACCCGACGTGACCCGCACCTTGATGGCGCGGCGAGGACGCCGGTATCTGTTCGACCGGCTGGACGCTGCCCGAACCGCGTTGGCGGTGATCGACATGCAGTGCCTTTTTACCGATCCCGGTTCGGACCGGTGCATATCTGAGGCGCGTGGCATCTTGCCCGCGATCAACCGCGCCGCATCGGGCCTGCGCGCTCGCGGAGGCACCGTCGTCTGGGTCCAGACACGGTTTTCGGGCGGTGCGCGCGACTGGCGGCTTTATTTCGATGTTCTCGCCCCTGGAAAGACAGGCGACGCGGTGCGCCGCGCGTTGACGCCCGGCGCACCAGGCTACGCGCTCGACCCCGGACTGCGGACGGCGCCTGGTGACCTGTTCGCCGAAAAAACCCGCTTTTCGGCCTTCTTCCCTGGCGCTTCGCCGCTGCCTGACATGCTGCGGGACCGCAACATCGACACGGTGCTGTTCGCAGGCACACTAACCAACGTGTGCTGTGAAACCTCGGCCCGGGATGCGGCAATGGACGATTTCCGCGTTATCCTGCTGGCAGACGCGAATGCAACCCGCACGGATGCAGAGCATACCGCGGCGCTTGTCACCATCGCACTCTCTTTCGGGGACGTGCAGACAATCGACGCAGCCTTCGAGCATCTCGATGCGAGGGCGGATCGACCGGCCTCGTAACAATCGAAAAGGAGACGACAATGGACATAGCAACAACGCAAGACACCTTGGTGGTGAAGAAGGTCAGCCCGAATATCGGCGCCGAGGTATCCAACATCGACCTGACCAAACCATTGAGTGACGCGCAGATTGCCCAGCTGAAGAACGCATTCATCGACCATCAGGTGTTGTTCTTCCGCGACCAGGAGATCAGCTTTGAGGATCACGAACGACTTGGCCGCTACTTTGGTCCACTGGGCAATCATGTGGGCAAACAGACGTTGTCGAAGACCACCGAAAACCCTTACGTGCGCAAATTCCACTACGACGAGACTTCCAAAAAGATCTCAGGCGAGAATTTCCATTCCGACCAGTCCTGCGCGGACATCCCGCCGCTGGGATCGATCCTGTACAACCACATCATCCCGCCCGATGGCGGCGGCGACACCATGTTCGCGTCGATGTATTCGGCCTATGACGCGCTTTCGGACCGGATGAAGTCCTATCTGGACGGATTGACCGCGGTCCATGATGGCACGCGCGTCTTTGGACCGGGCACACCCGTCAGCGAACATCCCGTGGTCATCACGCACCCCGACACCGGGCGCAAAGCGTTGTACGTAAACACCGATTTCACCAGCCACATCGTGGGTGTGCCGACGCTTGAGGCAAGGCGCCTGCTGGATTTCCTCATTGAACACGCTATCCGGCCCGAGTGGACCTGTCGGTTCCGGTGGGAGCCGCATTCGATCGCGTTCTGGGACAACCGCTGTACCCAGCACAAGGCGGTGTGGGATTACTGGCCGGCCATGCGGTCAGGCTACCGCATCCAAGTCGAGGGAACGGTCGCCCCGGTCCCCTGACACCGCCGGCACCCCTGCATCGGCATGGCAAGGACCCGCCCGATCAGCGCACTGGGCGGGTCTTTCCATGCAGCGTTGCATGTGCAGCGGAAAATCCGAGGTTCAAGCGCCCGCAGGATCGTCCGCGCCGTCTTCGGCGGCGGACACAGGCACGTCCAAGCGCGCCTTCTGGCGGCGCCCCAGCATCGCGGTTAGGAGCAGTAACGCAACGACCGCAACGACCGCCGGCAGCTTGACCACCACCATCGGCACCAGGACGGCAAGCCCGGCCACGCCAAGCGCCACGCGCAATGGCACGGCGACCCGGGCGGCAAGGTACCCCTGTAACGCGACCGCGATCGCGGCGAAGGCCAGCACGGCAAACAGCGTTTCCTGCAACACACGGTACCACGCCGCATCCATGATCAACGCTTGGTCGTAGACGAAGGCAAATGGAACGACGAAGGCCACCACCGCAAGCGACATGGCACGACCAGCCGCTTGCATGGGCCTGGCCCGGGCGATTGTCGCGGCGACAAAGATCGCCACGCAGACCGGCGGCGTGATGAAAGACAGAACGGCGAAGTAGAAGATGAACAGGTGCGCCGCCATCGGCGGCACGCCGGCCTGCACCATCGCCGGCGCGGCGATCACTGCCAGGATCACGTAGGACGCCGTCACAGGCATCGACATGCCGAGGATGATGCTCGCGATCGCAGTCAGCAGCAGCAGCATAAACACGTTGCCACCCGCCAGCGTAAGCAATTGCTGCCCGAAGAGCAGGCCCAGCCCGGTCAAGCTGATGATACCTACGATCATGCCCGCGATCGCCGCCAGTATACCCATCTCGACCATCAGGTTGCCGGTGCTCAGCACGGTGTCCCACGCCTTGCTCCAGGTAAAGCCGGACACGCCAAGCAGGCTGACGGCTGCGACAACGCCTGTGGCCACAAGCGCGGATTTCGACGGGCTTAGAAAGATGACGAAAAGGCAGTAGATCAGTGCGGCCAGCGGCACCAGAAAGAACCATCCCGCGCGCAAGACCGCCGAAAAGCGCGGTATTTCTGAAGCTTTCAGGCCACGCAGGCCCAAGCGTCCTGCCTCGAGGTCTATTTGCAGGAATACGGTCAGAAAATACAAAAGCGCGGGGATCAGCGCGGCGGTCACGACCTCATGGTAGGGCACGGCCAGAAACTCGGCCATAATGAATGCGGTAGCCCCCATCACGGGCGGCATGAGCCCACCGCCAGAGGACGACACCGCCTCGATCGCGGCGGCCGAGGCGCGGTGATAGCCCGCGCGGATCATCATCGGGATGGTGATCGCACCCGTTACGACCACGTTCGACGACGCGCTGCCCGAGAGCGTGCCGAAAAACGACGAGGCGATCACCGAAACCTTGGCCGGCCCGCCTCGCCGGTGCCCCATCACCGAAATCGACATGTCGGTAAAAAACGCGCCTCCGCCCGCAAGGAACAGCGCCCGCCCGAATAGCAGAAAGGCAAACACCATGCCGAAGACCACGACGGCGATGATGCCCATCATCGCCTCGGTATCCGTGTAGACGAAATTCGCCATCCTTTCCCACGGGACCGCACGCCCGCCGAAGGCACCGGGAAAGATATCGCGGAAAAGGCCGTAGCCGATGAACACCAGCGCCACGCATACCAACGGCCAGCCAAAGGCCCGGCGCGTAAGCTCAAGGATGATCAAAGTCGTGGCAAGGCCCAGATAAGTGCGGGTCGGCAGGATGAATCCCGCATACATCACGATGGTCGACCAGTTCAGGGCAAGATACATCCCCACGGCCAAGCCCAGAGCCGACAGCGCCCAGTCGTAAAGTGGCACGCGGCGGTCTTCATGGGACGCCACCAGCGGCAGGCGCAGAAACGCTGCGGCAAACACCAGCCCGTAAAGCGCGCCGAAATACTGTTCACGGAAGAAACTGACCTCAAGCACATATGACACGTCGAGCACAAAGGCGAGACACACCATGGTGATCGCTGTGCACAGCGCTTTGTAGACCGTTGCGGCAAAGCCGGTGCCGACGCGGCCCGGCACTTGGCTTTCGACATCGGATACCGTGCGTTCAGCACCTTTCGGTCGCGGATCGCTCATGGGCATGCTCTTGGGTTTGCGGGGAACGCCCGAGAATCCCGGGCGTCACCGTGTGAAAAAGGTTCCACGCAGCGGCCGGGGCGCGCCATGCACCCCGGCCCATGTGTGCCTCAATCCGCGAATTCCTCCAGCAGCGCCTGCTGATGCGCCTCCATCTCGTCGGACCACATACCGTGTTCCCTGTAATAGCTCACCGCATGGGGGTGATATGGCATGATGGCCTCAGTGGTCACAAAGCGGTCGGTGGTCCAGCCAGCCAGCGCTGGGTTCGCGGAACGGAACTGGTCGTTATGTTCAACCAGCGCATCCAGGGTCGCATGGATGGCATCCTCGGACACCTCGCCGTAGGCAACCAGATAGCTCGGCAGAAATGTCATGTAGATATCTTCCTTGACACCCGGCGGTCCCGCCTCGACCTCACTGATCACGGCCGGATATACCTCGCGCATGTGTTCGAGCGCCTCGGAACTTGGATCAAGACTGAGGAAACGGACGCCCAACGTACTGTCGAGTTCGCTGATCAGGCCCGACCCCAGCGACGCGTAGAACACGTCCAGCCGGTTTTCCGTCACATCTTCGCGCTGCCCGCCATACAGTGTGCTGCGTGGCTGTGCGTCCATGTCGTCGTAGGTCAGGCCGGCATTGGCAAGCTCGCCCCGCGCAAAGACATCAATTGCCGGGCTGCCGGCATAGCCTGATCCGATCCGCCTGCCCTCGATTTCATCGATCGACGTGATGCCGCTGTCTTCGCGCACATACAGGCCAACGTTTAGGCCGGACCCAGCCGCGATCATCGAGATGTCGAACGCCTGCGGGAACGGTCCTTCGCCCTTTGCAGCAAGGTATGCTTCGTAGTGCGACGCGGTGCCCAGATCGACTTCGCCTGTGGTCATCATGGGCAGCCAGACACCCGCGCCAGTCGAGGTCATCAATCGGCCGGTGAATTCCGAATGCTCCGAAAGCACGTCGCTGAGCGCAGCCCCGATTGTGTAGAAGTTCGATCCCGGCTGGTTCGCGCCGATCACAATATCCTGAGCGGCTGCGGGCGCCGCAATCGCCACCGCTGCGGCCGTCACCGCGCCTGCGAGCCATGTCTTCCGCGAATGAGCTGTCATTGTGTCGGTCCTCTCTGCTGGTGGCGCAACGAATGCAGGGCGTATCTGCCCGTTTCGATGTTGCGCCCGGCGGTTGCCTATTGTTCATATTTGAACGTTTTGATCGTATTTAGTCACTTCAGCACAGCGATCGTATTGAATCAAGGCTCGTGAGCATCGGGGCCGAACGCACAGAGCCGCGATGCCCACGTGGCGAACGCCGCATCACGCGATTGCCTACCAGCCCAGCCCCATGCTGATCGCCGGTGCGCTGCGTATGACGGCGCGGACGACATCGCCCGGAACAGTTTTGGTGACCTTGGTCGCGCTCATGGCGGCGACGACCTGCCAGACATGCCACGCACGGTGGCGGCGACGCTGGATATACCGCTTTCGAACCGCTGGACGCTTTGCACGTGATTGGCATCGCGGTCGGCCTGAGCAGTCTGCAGCGCCCGCAACAGGTCGGCCCAGTAGATCATGAGCTGCGGCGCGCCGTATTTCGCCTTGGCCGCGGCGCTCATCCTAAGGCGGGAGGCCTTTGCTTCGGTTACGCCGTCGCGGCTGATGCGGAAGGTGAGGCTCGCGGACCGAGAGCGATAACGGCGTTGGGCGTCAGGTTCACGTCGGCGCCGACGCGGCTGTAGACGCGAGCCTTCTCACAAACGGTGACGTCACGGCTCGCCCGGTAGAGCGCGATCACGGCGGCGAACCCGCCGATCCTCCGACGCGCACGCCGACAGACGTTTTCGCCATGTCGCCTTCTCTGATCCCCATTATTCTATTGTGAACAGTCTGTTCATACGTCACTAACGTAGAAACGACAGGTCAACAAGACTGGCAGTCCCGTCCGGTTTCCCCGCCAATGCGCCGCATGGTCTATGCGAGTAGCCCGAAAAACGGGCGACATAAAAAGGAAGCGCCCGCATGCCGGACAATCCCGAGAATGAAATAATGCGCTATACCGTCCCGCCGGTCGAGCGGGCGATCCGGCTCCTGCGCTATATCGGCGACGGCAATACCTGCCGCCCGCTCAGCAGCGCGGCCAAGGACCTCAACATTAACCGCACCACGCTCATCCGCATCATCCACACGCTACGGGACGCGCGCATGATCGCGGAAATCGCCGAGGGCGCAGGCTATCGCCTCGGCCCGGGCCTCATCTCGCTCGGGGCGCAGGCATTGCATGGCCGGGACATCGTGCAGCTTTGCCAGCCGGTGCTGGCCGCTCTTTGCCGCGAGACTGGCATGTCGGCACATCTGGGCATCCTCGACGGTATCGACGTCGTCTATCTCAGCCGCGAAACGCCGAACACACATCTCGTGAGCAACGTTCACGCCGGCTCGCGCCTGCCCGCCCACGCCTCCTCCATGGGCAGGGCGATTCTAGCCGCGATGTCGCGCTATGAGATACGCGCACTTTTCGACGACCAGCCGTTTGCCGCAACCACCGACAAAACGCCACTGAGCATTGAGGCCGTTCTGGCCCAGGCCGCTGCCGATCGCGCCGCGAACGTCGTTTGGAGCGAGGGAAATTTCGAGCCCGGCATCGGCTCCTGCGCGGCGGTAATACTCGACCATACGGGCGCGCCCGTGGGCGGAATCAACGTATCCGGGCCGCGATCAGCGTTCGCCGGCGAGACCGGGACGGGCGGCAACGCGATTCGCGATGCTGTGGCACGCGCCGGGCGCGCCGCCTCGCAGGCGATGGGCCATAGCGGCTAGGGCTATCAGGCCGAGCGATGGCGCGCGCCGCTCATGTCCTTGTAGACCAACTTCTGCCGTTGGTGGACCCGCAGCCCCAAGCGCTCCTTCTCGCACCGCATTCCCCTTGCGCCGTCGCCGCCGAAGTGCGTGGGGATCGGGATTGTTTTGTAGGTGTTGACCCAGACCGGGCTCGCGCTGATCGCCCGCGCGATGCGCCAGCAATTCCTGTGATCGCGCGACCAGATCCCGCAAGTAAGCCCATATAAGTTGTCGTTCGACTTGGCGATCAAGTCCGCCTCGTCGGTAAGGGGCTACACGACCAGAACAGGTCGACCAAGAAGCACAAGCGCATGCT
>CAYTXS010000049.1:0-13202 GCA_964441585.1 uncultured Thioalkalivibrio sp. | reverse complement strand
AGACCGCCGGCAGCGTCGCGAACTGGGTCCCGCCCGTGGACATCAGGGAAGAGGAGAACCGTTTCCTGCTGCATGCCGACATCCCCGGCGTGAAACCCGAGGACATCGAAGTCACGATGGAGAACGGCGTGCTGACAATCAGCGGGACCCGCGCCTCCGAGAAAAGCGAGGACGAGAACGGCTACCGCCGCGTCGAACGCATCACCGGACGCTTCTTCCGGCGCTTCACGTTGCCCGACACGGCCGACGCCGAGGGCATCAACGCGAAGAGCCACGACGGCGTACTCGAGGTGATCATCCCGAAACACGAACGGGTGATGCCGCGGCGGATCAGCGTCGAGGTCAACTGAGACTTCTCGCCAGCCTGCCGCAGGCGAGCGGCGATGGCGGGCGGGTGACACCGCCCGCCATCGCCTATGCTTCAGAGAAAAGGAACCTATGCCCGTCAACGGCCTCCAACCCCAGGTCATGTCCCAGGAGATACTCAGTCCCATGAAGTCACGCCCTCTCGCCGCCGTCGCGGCCATACTCGCTCTCGCCGTCGCCGCGCCGTTGCAGGCGCAGCTGCCCGCCATGGTCGACGGCTCCCCCCTGCCCTCGCTGGCGCCGATGGTGAAGAAGACGGCCCCGGCGGTCGTCAACATCGCGACCCGGGGCAGCGTCGAGGTGGGCGGCGGGCCGAACCCGTTTCTCGACGATCCGTTTTTCCGCCGCTTTTTCGATATGCCCGACCAGCCGCAACAGCGTCGCCAGACCCGCAGCGCCGGCTCGGGCGTGATCGTCGATGCCCGCGAGGGCCTCGTGATCACCAACGCGCACGTGATCGACGGTGCGGAGGAGATCACGGTCACGCTGCAGGATGACCGCAGCTTCGAGGCCGAGGTGATCGGCGCCGACCCGGCCACCGACATCGCGTTGCTCAAGATCCCCGCCGAACGCCTCACCCAGCTCGAGATCGCGGACTCCTCGCGCGCCGAGGTGGGCGATTTCGTGGTCGCGATCGGCAACCCCTTCGGCCTGGGGCACACCGTAACCTCGGGCATCGTCAGCGCGCTCGGACGCTCCGGCATCAACCCGGAAGGCTACGAGGACTTCATCCAGACCGACGCATCGATCAATCCCGGCAACTCGGGCGGCGCGCTGGTCAACCTGCGCGGCGAGCTCGTCGGCGTGAACTCGGCCATCATCTCGCGCGGCGGCGGCAACATCGGCATCGGCTTCGCCATCCCCTCGAACATGGCGCGCTCGATCATGGCGCAGCTGCTCGAATTCGGCGAAGTGCGTCGCGGCCTGCTCGGCGTGAACATCTACACCATCACCCCCGACATCGCCGAGGCCTACGGCGTCGAAGCCACGCAGGGCGCCCTCGTGTCGCAGGTGCTGCCGGACTCGGCCGCCGAGAAGGCCGAGATCGAGGTCGGCGACATCATCCGCAGCGTGGACGGCAAGGCCATCGACAGCGCGAACGAACTGCGCAACGCCATCGGCCTCAAGCGCAGCGGCGAAACGGTCGAGCTGGAAGTCCTGCGCAACGGCAAGGAACGCAGAATCCGCGTCAAGCTGGGCGAGCAGGCACGACAGGAACAGGTGGCGGCCGCGGAGATTCATCCCGGCCTGCAGGGCGCCGAGCTGGAGACTCTCACCGCGGGGTCGGACAACTATGACGGCCGGCCCGGTGTGCTGGTGGCGGCTGTCGAGCCGAACAGTCCGGCCGCGCAGCGCGGCCTGCGCCCCGGTGACGTCATCGTCGGCGTGAATCGTCGCGCGGTGAGCAACCTGGAGGAACTGCGCGACGCGGCCCGGGGCCAGTCGCTGCTGCTCAACCTGCGCCGCGGCAATACGAACCTGATCCTGCCGATCCGCTGAACGGCGACGGCGCCCCGGCCACCATCGGCCGGGGCGCCGGTCCGGGTCTGGTGTCTAGTGGCCGCCGAGCAGCATGTCGGCGGCCACGACCAGCAGCAGCACCGCGAACAGGCGGCGCAATTGCAGCACCGGGAGCCGGTGCGCGAGACGCGCGCCGAGCGGTGCCGTGAGCATGCTCGCCAGCGCGATGACCGCGACCGCCGGCCAGTACAGGTAACCGGTGGATAGCGCTGGCAATGCTGCGGACTGGCCCGCAAGCCCGTAGCCGAGTGCGCCCGAGAGCGCGACCGGCAGGGTGCAGGCCGCCGCCGTGCCCACCGCCATGCGCATCGGCACCGAGTGGAACACCAGGTACGGCACGGTGAGCACGCCGCCGCCGATCCCGCCGAGTGCCGAAACGGTGCCGATCACCGTCCCGGCGGCAAGGTTGCGCGGCCAGCCCGGCAGCGGCCCGTGCGCCACCGGCTCGATCTTCGGCGCAAAACCGATCTGCAGCGCCATGGCGATGGCGAACAGGCCGAACACGACCTCCAGCGCGCGGGTCGCCAACGCATCGGCCAGCCATGCGCCGCATAGCGCGCCGATCACGACGCCCGGCGCGAGGCTGCGCACCGCCGGCCAGAGCACCGCCCCGTAACCATGGTGAGCGCGCAGGGAGGACAACGCCGTGAACACGATCACCGCCAGCGAACTGCCGAGGGCGACGTGCATGCGCGCCTCCGGCTCCACCGCCACCAGGCCTGCCGCGAACACCGCGCTCAGGGCGGGCACGATCACGAGCCCGCCGCCGATGCCGAACAATCCCGCCAGCAGCCCGGACAGCGCGCCGATGGCGGGGAAAATAAGCAGCATCGCGAACAGCGAAGGCATGGCGCGGACCGGTTGTCTATAACTGAGCGGCGAGCATAATGCTTACATCCCGGAGCCGCGAGGCCCGCCACCCGCGTGTCGACCTGCCACCATGCCGTTGATCGCCCTTCTCACCGTCCTGCTGCTCTCGCTGGCCGTCCCGGCGACGGCCGCTGCGTCCCTCGACAACCAGCGTGACGCCTTTCGCACAGCGCTGGCCCACGCAGAGGCCGGTCGCTGGGATCGCGTCGAACCCGGGCTGGCGGCGCTGCAAGGCTACCCCCTGCTGCCGGACCTGCGCGCCGCCTTCCTGCGCAGCCGGCTCGGCCGGGTGGATGATGCGGAGATCCGTGCATTCCTGGCCGGGCATCCCGATCTCGGCTTCAGCGCCAGCCTGCGCCGGCAGTGGGCTCATTCGCTCGCCCGGCGCGAAGCCTGGGCCGATTACCTCGAGCTGTACCGGGCGCATTACGCGACCCGGGGCAACGTCACGCTGGACTGCCATGCGTTCACTGCACGGCTCCGGTTGGGCGCCGCACCGGAACAATCGGCGCCCGACACGGCCGACCCCGCACTCGTCGCGGCGGCGCTGGAGCGCTGGTTGTCCCCCGTGAGCCAGCCGGAGGCCTGCGATCCGGCCTTCGCCTGGCTGGAGTCGCAAGGGGAGCTGACGGACGAGCGACGCCGGCAGCGCATCGCACTGGCGCTCGAGGTCGGCGAATTCCGCCTCGCAAGATGGCTGGCGCGACCGCTGGGCGAAACGGCCGTCGCCGAGGTCTCGCGCTGGTCGCGTCTGCACGCGGCGCCGGCGAAATACCTGGCCTCCGTGGACGACTGGCGGGACACGCCGCGCGACCGTGCGCTGCTGCTGTACGGCTTCCAGCGTCTGGCGAGCGCCGAGCCCGAACTGGCGGCGCGCCGCTGGCCGGCCTTCCGCGCGGTCTTCGCCTTCGCGGCGGCGGAACGCACCCTGGTCGATCGACGCATCGCGCTGGTCCATGCCTGGCGCCACCTCCCGGGCGCCGCGGCCATGCTGGCCGCGCTGCCGGCGGACAGCCACGACGCCGACACGCGGACCTGGGCGGTGCGTCTCGCGATCCGCGCACAGGACTGGCGGGCCGTCGAGGCCGGGCTCGCGCAACTCGACGCAGCCACGGCGGCGGAGCCGGTGTGGCGTTACTGGCGGGCCCGCATGCTGGAGGCCACGGGCCGCACGCCGACGGCCCGGCCGATCTACGCCGCCCTCGCGACGGAGCGCGGCTACTACAGCTTCATGGCTGCAGACCGGCTGGACGCGGAATACAACTGGCAGCACGCGGACACGCCGCCCGACGAAGCGCTGCTCGCCACGCTGGCACGCCGCCCCGACCTGGTGCGCGCCCGGGAACTGTTCCTCGTCGGCCTGGAGAACCACGGCCGCATCGAGTGGCAGCGCGCCGTGGCGCGTCTCGCCCCGCCGGAGCGTGCCCAGGCGGGCATCCTCGCGAAGCGCTGGGGCTGGTATTCGCGCGCCATCACGGCCGCCACGGGCGCCGGGCTGGTGAATGATCTCGACCTGCGTTTTCCGCTGCCCTGGCGGCCATTGATCGAGGCGCAGAGCGAGCGCGCGGGCATCAGCAGCGCGTGGGTCTACGGCGTCACGCGCAGCGAAAGCCTGTTCATGCCCGACGCCAGTTCGGGCGCCGGCGCGGTCGGCCTGATGCAGCTGATGCCGGCCACGGGACGCCAGACCGCGCCGCGCGCCGGGGTGCGCTTCCGCGGCTACCGGACGCTGCTGGACCCCGAGGCCAACGTCGCGCTCGGCACGACGTATCTTGCCGAGATGCTGGCGCGCTACGGGAATCACCGCGTGCTTGCCACCGCGGCCTACAACGCCGGCCCGAACCGCGTGGACCGCTGGCTGCCGGACGACGCCTCCCTGCCGGCCGACGCCTGGGTGGACTCCATGCCTTATCGCGAGACGCGCGGCTATGTGCAGCGGGTCCTTGCCAGCGAGGCGGTGTTCCAGTGGCGCATGTCGGGCCAGACGGTGCGCATCACCGAGGCCATGCAGCCGGTGCCGCCGCGGCTCGCGGGCGGGGCCGCCGCCTCGCCCTGAGGGCGCCACGCCGACCTCGGCCTATAACGCTGCGCCTTCGCCGGGCTCGGCGGCGATCGCCAGCAGGCGGCGCAACTCGGCATCACGCGATTCACGCGGCATCGCGGCCAGCGCTTCGCAGGCGGCGTAGAAACCGGCCAGCTCGCCGTCGGCCTGGTGCAGCAGCAGGCGGAAGGCCGGCACGAGGCCGCGATAGGTCGCCGAGGGGATCAGGCGCGCATTGTTGAGCGGCGCCTCGAACCAGCGGTCGTAACCCGGCCAGCCGTCCCAGCCGGCCTTGAGGGCCGCGTACTCGGCTTCCAGCTGGGCGAAGGCCGCCGCCTTGTCGGCGCGCATCTCGGCCGGCGGCGACTCGGTCTCGTAGATGGCCTGCAGGCGCGCCCGCGTCCGCGCGAGCAGCAGTTCGAAAGCCGCCGCCCGTTCGCGTCGCGCCTCCCACTCGGCGAGCGCCGCCTCGCGTCCGTCCCGCCGCAGCCAGCGGCGCACGCCGGCCTCCTCGACCGTGGTGGCGAAGGCCTCGTTGAAGGCCGAATCGTCGTCGACATAGAGCTTCTGGTGCGCCAGCTCGTGGAACAGCACGCCCGCGAGACGCGCATCGTCGTGATACAGCATGGTGGAGAGCACCGGGTCGGCGAAGCGGCCCAGCGTCGAGTAGGCGGCCGCACCGCCGACCCACGTGTCAAAGCCCTCCGCCGCATACCGCGCCGCCGTCCGCTCGGCGTCTTCGCGGTCGAAGTAGCCGCGATAGACGACGCAGCCCGCAACCGGGAAGCACCAGGTCTTCGGTTGCAGCGAGAACCCGGGCGCGGCGAACACGTTGTACACCACGGCGGAACGATTCAGCTGGACATACTGCTTGTAGCTGTCGTTGTCGGGCAGGCCGAGCGCGGTGACCGCGAAGGCGCGCGCGTCCAGCGCGACGGCGAGCCGCTCACGCACCGTCTCTGGGGTGTCGGGGTCGACGAGCACGGCGTCGATCGGTTCGCGCGCCGCCATCAGGCCGAGATGGCCCGACACCGCCTGGCCGTAATAGGCCAGGGTGCCGCAGCCGGCCAGCGGCAGGCAGCCGATCAGCAACAGGATTCCGGCCAGACGACGCACGCGCCAAAGATAACAGCCGGCGGGGGCACGTGGCACGCCACTGCGCGACGAGCCGCGGCCTGGCCCGACGGTGACGCTACAATGCGCCCATGGACAAGTACCTGGTCGGCGGCGCCTTGCGCGACGAATTGCTCGGACTCCCCGTCGCGGAGCGCGACTGGGTGGTGGTCGGCGCCACGCAGCAACAGATGGAGGCGGCCGGCTACCGGCCCGTCGGGCGGGACTTCCCCGTGTTCCTGGACCCGGAGAGCCATGACGAAGTGGCCCTCGCGCGCACCGAGCGCAAGACGGCCCCGGGCTACCGGGGGTTCGCGGTGAACGCCTCGCCCGAGGTCACGCTCGAGGAGGACCTGCAGCGCCGCGACCTGACGGTCAACGCGATGGCCCGCGCACCGGACGGCGAGCTCATAGATCCGTGGGGCGGGAAGCGCGATCTCGAGGCGCGGCAGCTGCGCCACGTCTCGCCGGCGTTCTCGGAGGACCCGGTGCGGATCCTGCGTACCGCCCGCTTCGCCGCGCGCTTTCGCGAACTCGGCTTCACCGTCGCGCCGGACACCCTGCAGCTGATGCGCGACATGGTCGCGGCCGGCGAGGCGGATGCGCTGGTGCCCGAACGGGTCTGGCAGGAGACGCGCCGCGCGCTGGAGACGGCGCGGCCCGACGTGTACCTCGAGGTGCTACGCGACTGCGGTGCGCTGGCCGCCGTGTTCCCGGAGATCGACGCCCTGTTCGGCGTGCCGCAGCCGGCGCGCTGGCACCCGGAAATCGACACCGGAATCCACATGCTGCTTTGCATGCGCGCCGCCGTCCGCCTGGGACTGGACACCGAGACGCGCTTCGCGGTGCTGCTGCACGATCTCGGCAAGGGCACCACGCCGGCCGCCAGCTGGCCCGCGCATCACGGCCACGAGGAGCGCAGCGTGACGCTCGCGCGGCGCCTGTGCGAGCGGCTGCGCGTGCCGGGCAGCTATCGCGAGCTGGCGGAAATCGTGGCGCGATATCACGGCCTGTGCCATCGCGCGGCCGAGCTGCGCCCCGCCACGGTGCTGAAGCTGCTGGAAGGCACCGACGCCCTGCGGCGTCCCGAGCGCTTCGAGAAATTCCTGCTCGCCTGCGAGGCCGACCTGAAGGGCCGCACGGGTCTCGAGGACGCGCCCTACCCGCAAGCGGACCTGTTGCGCCGTGCGCTGGCGGCCGCCGGAGGCGTCGACGTGCGGCCGCTGGTGGCCGAGGGACTCGCCGGCGAGCAGCTGCGCAACCGGCTGCGCGCGTTGCGCAGCGAGGCGATCGCCGCGGCCTGCCCGCGCGCCACGCCACCGGCGGCGCAGGCGTAGAGCCGGGGCCCAGGCGGACATTCGCGGATCAGGCGTAGACCCAGACGAGCACCGCGGCCAGCAGCAGCCGATAGACCGCGAACGGTGCCAAGCCGATGCGCCCCAGCAGCGCGATGAAACCGCGGATGGTCAGGTAGGCAACCACCCCCGAGACCAGCGTCCCGAGCGACAACGCCACCCAGTCGGCGGGCACCGGCGAGCGCACCAGCTTGAGCGACTCGTAGCAGGTCGCAGCGAGGATCACGGGAATCGACAGCAGGAAAGAGAAGCGCGCGGCGGCCTGGCGTTCCAGGCCGAGAAACAGCGCGGCGGTGATGGTGATGCCGGAGCGCGACGTGCCGGGCACCAGCGCCAGCGCCTGCGCGAGGCCGACGATCAGCGCGTCGCGCCAGCCGATGCTGCTCTCGGGACGCTGGTTGCTGCCGCGGGCATCCGCCACCCACAACAGCACGCCGAAGCCCGCGGTGGTCGCCGCGATGACCAGCGGCGAGCGCAGCGCAGTGCTGATGTAGCCGCCGAACAGCCCGCCGGCGAGCACGGCCGGGATCGTGCCCAGCACCACGAACCAGGCGAGATCGGATTCCCGGGTGCGCGTCCCGCCGCGCAGTGTGCCGAGCGCATCGCGGACCATCGGCCACAGCTCGTGGCGAAAATAGAACACCACCGCCCCGAGCGTGCCGACATGGGTGGCGACGTCGAAGGCCAGGCCCTGGTCTTCCCAGCCGAGCAGCACCGGCACCAGCACGAGATGGCCGGAGCTCGAGATCGGCAGGAACTCCGTCAGCCCCTGGATGAAGGCAAGTGCTATCGCGTGCAGCGGATCCATGCGTCGTCGTCTCCTAGAGCCGGTTGGCCAGGTCGAGCAGGCCGAACCCCGCGAGCGGCGGACCGAGCTCCCGGCTCAGGCCGATGACCCGGAAACGTTCGCCGAGCTCGCCCGGCAGGAGCAGGCGCTTGGCCCGCTGCACCGCGGCGATGCCCGCCGCATCATGCCCGGTGTCCTGCAGCATGGCGTCGATGCCGTTGCCGGACAGGAAAGCAGCCTGCGTCGTGTAGCCCTCGAGCTCGAGACCCGCCGCGACCCCCGCTTCCGCGATCGCAGTGAAATCCACCCACGCGCTGAGGTCCTGCAGGCCCGGCCAGAAAAACGGGTCGTCATGCGCGCGATGACGGTAGTGGCAGATCAACGTGCCGTCAGGCCGATCGGGGCCGTAGAGCTCGCGCCGCGGCAGGCCGTAGTCGATGACCAGCAGCAGGCCGGCGGCGAGGCTGTCGGCGAGGCTGCGCACCCACGCATGCAGCATCGGCGAGAACTCGGCGCGGTGGCCTTCTTCGAATGCCTCGCCCAGCTCTATTTCGAGGGCATGGATCACCCCCGCGAACTCGGGCTCCGGCGGCAGCAGGGTCCAGGCGAAGCCGGTGCCCGCGCTCTGCACGCCGAGCCGACGCGGCTCGCCCTGGTGGATCGTGAAGCGCTCCACCGGCAACGCATCGGCCACCTCGTTGGCGAGAATCACGCCGCGGAAATCCTGCGGCAGGGCGTCGAGCCAGCGCACGCGCTCGCCCAGCCGGGCCTGCTGCCGATCGCGCAACTCGGCGCTGGGCTCGAGCATGCGCCAGTCGAGATCCGCCTCCGCCAGCGCCGCCTCGGCGAGGGCACCGCTGCCGCCGCCGAGCTCGAGCACCGCGCCGCCACCGATGGCCTCCAGCACGGCCTCCACCTGGCGCGCGATGCAGCGGCCGAACAGCGGCGAGATCTCCGGTGCGGTGGTGAAGTCGCCGGTCGGGCCCAGCTTGGACGCGCCGCCGCTGTAATAGCCCAGCTCCGGCGTGTAGAGGACCCGCTCCATGTAGCGGCTGAAGCTGATCGCCCCGCCGGCGCGAATGATCTCCTCGTGCAGCAGGTCCGCGAGCGCGGCGCTGCAGGCCCGGGCCTCGGGCCCGGGGTCGGGGATCGATGGAGATGGGGAATACAGTGGCGGCAAAGTTGGCGACAATGGCGTCGCGCGGGCGGCGACGGGAAAGCGGGGGAATCGTACATGAGCAATGACAACACCGGCTACCGGCCGCTGGCGGGCCGGACCGCGCTGGTCACGGGCGGCGCGCGGCGTCTCGGCGCGGCGATCGCCACGGCCTTTCATGCGGCCGGGGCGAACGTCGTGGTGCACTACCGCGCCTCGGACACCGACGCCCGGGAGCTGGCCGCCGGCCTCGATGCCGCCCGGCCCGGCGCCACGGCCCTGCTGCAGGGCGACCTGCTGGACGCCGCCGCCCTGCCGGAACTCGTCGCGCGCGCAGCCGCCGCCTTCGACGGGCTCGACATCCTCGTGAACAACGCGTCGAGCTTCTATCCGACGCCCGTCGGCACCATCAGCCTCGAGCAATGGGACGACCTCGTCGGCAGCAACCTGCGTGCGCCCCTGTTTCTGTCCCAGGCGGCCGCGCCGTGGCTGCGGCGCGACGGCGGGCTGATCATCAACATGCTCGACGTGCACGCGCGCCGGCCGTTGCCGGGCCATCCGGTGTACTGCGCAGCGAAGGCGGGGCTCGAGATGTTGACCTACGCGCTGGCCGGCGAGCTCGGCCCGGAGATTCGCGTCAACGGCATCGCGCCGGGCGCCATCCTCTGGCCGGAAAGCGGCGTCCCGGACGAGGAAAAATCCGCCACCGTGGCCGGCATCGCGCTCGGGCGCACCGGCTCACCGGCGGACATCGCCGCCTGCGCGCTTTATCTCGCCGCCGAGGGCCGCTACGTCAACGGCCAGGTCATCGCCGTGGACGGCGGCCGGCACCTCGGCTTTTAACACTAGAACGCGTTGTTCGGCCGGTAGCGCGGCGGATCGCTGCGGAATTCATGCTGGCGCTCGAGCTCGACGGCGACATCGACCTGCGGACAGAAACCGAATTGCAGCCAGTGCACGGAAGCATCGAAGGAAGCCTCCCCCGGCGTGCCGAATGGCACGTCGAAGGTGTCGCCGGCCGCACAGAGCGGCTCGATGCCGTCGAAATAGCCGCCCACGTTGAGGCTGTTCACCGTCTCGAAAGACACCGGCCGCAGCACCTTCTCGCAGAACAGGAACCCGAGCTGGCCGACCGGCTTGCCAAAGGTCGCGCTGCCGACGGTGGCCGTGGTGATGTAAGGCGGCAGGCTGTTGACCAGGATCTCCGAGGCCGATGCGGTGGCCTGGGTAGTAATGAGCACCACCTTGTCGAGCAGCAGCGCGCGGTCGGGCGGGTTGCTGGTGAAGAAGAAGGTCTGGTTGCGGTTGCTGTTCTGGTCGTTATAGATGTAGCGCGCGAAAGGCAGGCCCGGCGCGGTGCGGCTGGCGAGCAGATCGGCGAAGTGCTCCGTCACGCTGATCAGGCCGCCGCCGTTGTAGCGCAGGTCCACGATCAGCTGGGTGACGCCCTGGGCGGAGAAGGTGTCGAAAGCCGCATTCAGCGCCGGAATACCGGGTTCGGTGAAATTGCGGAACACGAGGTAGCCCGTCGTGACGCCATCCACCTCGAAGACACGCGTCCCCGTGACCGGCGGAATGGTGACGATGTCTTTGGTGAGGGTGGGACTCAACACCTCGCCATCGGGATTCTCGAAGGTCAGCACGAACTGGTAGCCGACTTCCCGCGGCCCCAGCGAGCCGGAAAAGCCCCCGGGGCTCGCCAGCACATCCGCGATCGGCACGCCGTCCACCGCGAGAATGCGGCTGCCGCGCACCAGCCCGGCGTCGTCGGCCGGCCCGCCCTCGAAGACGTCCACCGCGACCTGCACCCCGTCGTCCTCGACCGAGCGGAAGCCCACGCCCACGAACTGGCTCTCACCGAACAGCGCTTCTTCCTCCGCCTGGGTGGTGATGTAGCTGAAACGATCGAGCGGTTCGAAGCGCAACGCGTCGAGCAGCGCATCGGGCGACTCGAAGCTGGCCGGATCGACATCGGGCAGCTCCTCGTACCAGAAATACCACTGCTGCATGGTCTCGTAGACCGCCTGGTTCTGCGCGGCGATGCTGCACTCGTTGGTGATCGGCTCGGGGGCGCTCGAACCACCGCCACAGGCGGCCAGGGCGAGACCCAGCAACACGGCGGGCAGCCGGCGGACCGGACGTGAAATCTTCATAACGCAACCTCCGCGGCGAAATCGCCTTCCACCCGGATGAGCGGATGGCGCGCGCCGTCGTAATTGTCCCACAGCTCGGAGAAACTCCGGCCAAGCACCGGATGCAGGCGATCCCCGGCGAGGTCCGCGAGGGGCCGCAATACAAAAGGATAACGGGTGATCTCGTCGCGCGGCAGCTGCACGCCGTGCTCGTCGATCACCAGGTCGCCGTACAGCAACAGGTCCAGGTCGAGCGTGCGCGGCGCGAATTTCTCCTCGCCCCGGACGCGGCCGTGCGCCGCCTCGATCGCGCCCAGCGCCGCGGCGACCTGGTGGACGTCGTCGTCGGTCTCGAAGGCGATCACCAGGTTGAGGAAGTCCTCGCCGCTGAAGCCGACGGGACTGTTGCGATAGACCGGCGAGAGCCGCAGCACGCCGAAGCGCTCTGCCAGCGCGCGCAAGCCCAGCCCGAGGTGGCGACGGGGCTCGACGTTGCTGCCGGCGCCGACATAGACCTCAGGCATGAAAGTCCGCCGAGGTCCGCTCGATGCACACGCCGACGTCGCGCGAGCCCCGGATCGCCCCGGGCTTGTTGAGGGTCACCTTGACACGGGGCACGTCGAACTCGGTGCAGACGATCGCGGCGATGCGTTCCGCGAGGGTCTCGACCAGCTGGAAGCTGGAGCCCTCGACGAACTCGATGAGCCGCTTCGCGACCGCTTTGTAGTTCAGCGTGTCCTCGATGCTGTCGGAGGCGGCCGCCCGCCGGATGTCCGCCGCGATCTCGAGATTGACGCTGACGGTCTGGCGGATGCGGCGCTCCCACTCGTAGATCCCGATGACGGTCTCGACGCGCAGGTCGTTGAGAAATATCGTGTCCACCATTGTCCTCAGTTGGCCGGCGATGCGCCGGATGTTGCCGCGCCGGGTGGGCGCAGGGTTTCCAGGTCCCAGCGGGCCCGCGCCTCGATGGCCGGCGATTCCGCTTCACCGGCTGCCAGGCGCAGCATACCGGCGTAGGCGATCATCGCGCCATTGTCGGTGCAGAACTCGAGCCGCGGATAAAACACCTCCGCACCGATCTCCTTTGCCGCCGCCGCCAGTCGCGCCCGCAGGCGACGATTGGCGCCGACCCCGCCGGCGATCACGAGGCGCCGGATCCCGGTCTGTTCCACGGCCCGCAGGCTCTTGCCGACGAGCGTATCGACGATCGCTTCCTGGAATTCCCAGGCCACGTCCGCCCGGGCGTTTTCGTCCATGTCGAGGTCGCGGATTCCGGTTATGACCGCGGTCTTCAGGCCGCTGAAGCTGAAATCCAGCCCGGGCCGGTTGAGCATGGGGCGCGGCAGCCGCAGCCGCCCGGCAGAGCCGCCCTCGGCCAGCCGGGCCAGCTCGGGCCCGCCGGGGTAACCGAGCCCCAGCACCTTGGCGGTCTTGTCGAAGGCTTCGCCGGCGGCGTCGTCGAGCGTCTCGCCGAGCACCCGGTAGCGCCCGAGGCCCGCAACCTCGACGAGCATGCTGTGGCCGCCGGAGACCAGCAGGGCGATGAAAGGGAACGACGGGGGCGGATCCTCGAGCATCGGCGCCAGCAGGTGACCCTCCATGTGGTGCACGCCGATCGCCGGCACGCCCCAGGCCCAGGCGAGACTGCGCCCCAGGCAGGCGCCGACCAGCAACGCGCCGATCAGGCCGGGACCGGCGGTATACGCTACCCCCTCGATCTCCTCGGGCGTGGTGCCGGCCTCCGCAAGTACCTGTTTTATCATGGGAAGGAGCTTGCGGACGTGGTCGCGCGAGGCCAGTTCCGGCACCACGCCGCCGAACTCGGCATGCAGCTTCACCTGGCTGTAGAGCGCGTGCG
>CAYTXS010000048.1:0-13441 GCA_964441585.1 uncultured Thioalkalivibrio sp. | reverse complement strand
CATAGGCATGGCTGAGGGCATAGCCGAGCTCGCCGCCCTCGTGGATGCTGCCCGGGGTTTCCGGCGCCACGTGACTCGGAATGCCGCCGGGGAAGCTGAACTGCTTGAACAGCTTCTGCATGCCCTCGGCATCCTGGCTGATCTCGGGATAGATCTCGCTGTAGGTGCCCTCGAGATAAGCATGCGCGACCATGGACGGGCCGCCGTGGCCCGGACCGATCATGTAGATCATGTCGAGGTCGTCGCGCTTGATCACCCGGTTGAGATGCGCGCACAGCATATTCAGGCCTGGACAGGTGCCCCAGTGACCCAGCAGGCGGGGCTTGATGTGCTTGCGCTCGAGCCGTTCCTGCAACAGCGGGTTGTCGAACAGGTAGATCTGCCCGACGGACAGGTAGTTCGCTGCGCGCCACCAGGCGTCGAGCAGGTCGAGCTCCTTGTCCGACAAGGGCTGGGGCGTGACGTAAGTGGAGCTCATTGTGTATCCTTTGCTGACAGCGCTGTCATTTTCACAGATGATTATGGTGCAAGCTGCTCGCCGCGGCCATGCGCACAATCCGAATCAGTGAGCCGAGCTCTTTCATCCTGGGAGAATCCTATCAAGCGATCTGAATGTCTCCAGTTTGTCGCCGCGTTCGTTACCGCGCTGTTACTCACCGCGCCTGCGGCCGCAGCGGAAGTTCATGTGCTGGCTCGGGACGGCCTGCGTATCGAGATCGAAGTGGCGACGGATCGCCTCGCGGCGGAGTTCGGTCCACGCTTCGACCGCACCGCAATCGTCGGCAGCGTGACCCTGGATGGCGTCGAGCTGCTCGGCCCGTGGGGATTGAGCGACGAGTTCGGCCTGTACGGCGATGGAGTGCTCGGTTACGACACCGCAGCCATCGACGGGACGTTCCTGAAGATTGGCGTGGGACGGCTGCTGCGCGACAACGCCGAGGACTACAATTTCTCCCACCCGTATCCCGTCGACCGCCTGTTTCCCGTGAAGGTGACAGCCGGCACCGCATCCATCTCGGTGAGCCAGCACTCCGCGGGGGATGCCGCGGGTCACTATCTTTATCGGAAATCCTACGAACTGCTGGGCGATGACGGACTGGTGATCCGTTACGCACTGAGCAATACCGGGGATACCGCGTGGAGTTTCGAGCACTACAACCATCACTGGTTTCGCGTGGCCGACATCGCGATCGGCCCGGCCTATTCCGCCGTTACCGGCTTCGAGTTGCCGGCGGCTGAAACCGGGTTTCGCCGCACGCCATTCTCGCTGGAGATGTCGTCGCCCCTGGCGCCAGGTGCGGCGGCCTACTACGCCAGCGAGCTGCCGGGCGTGGCGGCCGGCGCGAACCGTTTCGAACTGCGCGTCGAAGGGCTGCCGTTCATCGACTACCGCGGCTCGTTCGAACCCGCGCGCCTTGCTCTGTTCGCGAATGCCGATGGTTTCTGCCCGGAGGTGTTCAAGCGGGCCACGCTGCAACCGGGTGATACGGCCACCTGGTCGGCGATCTATCGTTTCACGAACCCACGACGGCGGAGCGGCGCCGAGCGTACCGAAGGGTGAAAAAAACAAGGGCGCCCGAAGGCGCCCTTGCTGCTTGAGTCAAACTGAACGGTCGCCGGGTCTACAGGACCAGGGGCTCCCACACACCGGCGAGCAGAACCACAGCGCGCAGCAGGAACACGCCTGTCAGCGCCGCGATCGACGAGATGAACAGCAGAGGCTTGCTCTTGCCGCGCAGGATGGTGAAGGCGGCAATGGCCATCGGCACCAGGATGCCGATACCGATCACCCCCAGCCACGTCATGGTCGCGAGATCGCCGGAAACCATCTCGGCCGCTCCGTATCGGGCACCCGCCGCCGCCCCGACCGCCATGCTGACATGCAGGAAGGCGAGGATCGCGAGCAGCTTGGCCGCGTCGAGCCCAAGCCCCAGCCTTATGCCGAACACGGAAACGCGCTCATCCACCCATCCGAAGACGTAGAACAACTCCAGCACGGCGACCGTCGCCACCGATGCGCTGATGACCCACAACAACGGGATCAGCGCCGTGTTCCACAGCGGAATGCCCACCGCCTGCGAGATCAAAAAGCCGCTGTAGACCGTGCCGAAGAAACCGATGAAGCCGAAGAAACCCACGAACAGGTCGTTCTCGTCCAGGCGTCGGGTCCACTTCAGCCAGCCGAAACGCTCGAGTACCCCCGGGAGGTTGGCCACCAGCAAAATGGCACTGAATACCAGGTGCACGGACAGGACAGCGATCCCGATCAGCATCCACGAGCCGAAGTTGAAATGGCCTTCGCTGATCATGGTCCAGAACACCATGGGCATGTTCCACCAGCGGCCGAGGTGGCTGAAGACCAGCGCGAGGCCGAGCACCAGCGAGGCGAAGATCACGATCGCCATCGGTTTCTTGCGCACGAAGTAATAAGCGACGGAGCCCATGCCGGCGATGCCGACGAACCAGAGGAACGCCGCGATGGTCCAGCTCCAGTGTGCAATATTCGTCTGGAAATGAAGGTCAACCGGATTCATCACGAACCCTCCACGACAAAGTATTTTGGCTCGGTCCCGGTGTGCTCCAGCAGCCGGTGGCTGCGCTTCTTGCGCAGCAACACACTGACCGTGCTTTGCGGGTCATTGAGATCGCCGAAGTCACGCGCCCCGGCCGGACACGACTGGACGCAAGCGGGCTTCAGGCCGTCCTTCACCAGCTCCAGGCACGCTTCGCCCATGCACTTCTCGGGCAGCCCCGTGTCGGGATGGAACCAGCGGACGTTATAGGGACAGCTCGTCACGCAGTAACTGCAGCCGGCGCACATCCGCGGGTCGAGTCGCACCAGGCCGTCCTCGTCGTAATACACCGCGCCGAACGGGCAGTTGCTGACACAGGGAGCATTCTCGCAGTGCTGGCACTGGACCAGCGTGACCTGCGGACGTCCCTGCGCGGTGACGGAATCGATGCGACGGATGTTGGAGGCCAACCCGCCCCATCCTTTCTCTTCACGATGCATCATCTCCGGTGCATTGGTCGAGGTGCAGGCCATCACACAGGCTCCGCAGGCCATGCAGCGGCTCGAGTCCCAGACATGAGCCATTCTTCTGGTAGGCTTTTCGCCTTTACGCAAACGCATAATCTTCTCCTGAGCTCAGTCTTCAGACGCGGCGAACCCGCACGGAAGAGTTGTTGTTGCCGGCCCCGGTGACGGGGTTCACGTAGGCGGTCGCAAACCACTGGGGATTGATGCCGCGGGCCATCTTCTTGAAGCGCTTGTCCTTGTCGAACAGCTTCTGCCGGTTGCCGCCAACGTACGAGTAGGTGAACAGGACACCGGGGTGGACGCGGGCGGTCACCCGGGCTTCGGCCTTCGCTTTCCAGCCCGTATCGATGCCTTCCACCTCGATCGTGTCGCCGGTCTTGAGGCCGAGGCGCTCTGCGTCCGCCGGGTTAACCCAGACCGCGTCATCGGTCATCAGTTGGGCAGCGAGGGTGAGGCTTGCGACCCCCGATGAACCCGACGGGCTCTTGCCGTTCACCAGGTAGAACTCGTCGCCGCCCTTGGGCAGCGTGTAGGCCGGCGGCTCGAAGTAGGTGGCAAAGCCCTGCTCGCGAAAGCCCTTGAGCACCGGGTAGAGCGCATAGATTTCCAGCCGGCCGCTGGGGCTCTTCAACGGCGAACGATAGGGCACCTTGCCGTAATCGTGCTCCGCCAGGGTCAGGAAACCGTCGCGGTTCAGCGTCTCGGTCACCTTCGCGGCGTCCAGGCTCCAGGCCTTGGCCAGGCCCTGGATCTGGGCTTGCTCGATGGGAGCGAGGAAGTCGCTCTTGAACACCGTCACGTCCTGCATGCGCGCCTGGTAACCCAGGGCCTCGGCCCGCTCCGGAGCCATCCGTCGCAGGAGTTCGAGCATGATCCAGTCGTTCGGCCGCACGTCGGCATCGGCCGGAGGCGGCGTGACCGCCTGGGCCTTGATGACTGCGGCACTCATCGTCCAGCCGACGCCCTTCAAGCGATCACGCTCGAGGAACATCTCGGTCGGCAGCACGTAGTCCGACCAGTCCACCACTTCCTGGTGAACGATATCCAGGTTGACGATCAGCTCGGCCTTGCGCAGTGCTTCCTCGATCCGCCGTGTATTCGGGTCGCGATGAAACACGGTCGCGCCGAACAGGACCAGTGCCTTGATGGCGTAGGGCTTCTCCTCGAGGATCCCGCCCACCACGGCCTCGAAAGTGCCGTTGCTCTCGGGATACAGCATCTTGTCGATGCTCTTGCTCTTCTTCTGCGTCCATTGTCCACCGGTCACGGTCTTGATGTTGCCGTCGGAGTCCTGGCTGAGAACCTTCGGCAGCTTCGAGCCGGGGCGGAAGCAGAGACCGCCGACCTGGTCGAGATTGCCGAGCAGGCCGTTCACCGTCAGGATCGCCATGACGGCGTCGAGGTCGTTACCGTTGCGCGTGTTGTACCAGGTGTCCTCGACCACGCCCCGGGCCGTGGCCAGCTCGCGCGCCACGCGCGCGATGGTCTCGGCAGGCACGCCGGTGATCGCTGCGGCCTTGGCCGGCGTGTAGTCCTCGAGGTGCGTGACGAAGCGATTCCAGGCAGTGGTGACCTCGGCCTCCGATCCGTCGGCCAGCGTCACCGCGCCTGCATAAGCGAGTTCCGGCTCGATTCCCACCGCGTTGTGGAAGGCGATTCCGCCGCTGTTCGCATCGAAGACCGCGAATGCGTTCGCATCACCGCCTTCTGTCAGGTCCGCCGCAGTCAACGGCTGGCCGGACGCCTTCAGCAGGAACGGCAGGTTCGTGTGGTGCCGCACAAAGGCCTTGTCGAAGCGCTTCTCGTTCACCAGCACCTGGGACACGCCCAGCAGGAAGGCGGCATCGGTGCCGGGCATGCAGGACAGCCACTCGCCGTCGGCGTAGGCCAGGTCGGGATGCGCGGGGTTGAGGAACACCGCCTTGGCGCCGCGTTCCCTGGCCTTCGCGAGACGATGCACCGCGCCGACCGGGGCGTTCAGGGTCCGACCCGGGAACAGCACGTAGCGGACGTTGTCATAGTCCGGGTCCACGACGGCGTGATGGTGGAAACCCTTGCCCATCATCCAGCGCCGGGCAACGACACCGTGCGTATTGCAGGTGCTTGCCTGCTTGACCAGGTTGGGCAAACCCAGCGGCAGGGTCAACCAGCTCGCATCGGCGGCGAAGTCGTGGGTCGTGACCGCCACCGCTTCCGGGCCGTCTCGCTCGATGATGGTCGAGAGTTTCGCGGCGATCTCGTCGAGCGCCTGTTCCCAGCTGATTTCCTCGAACTCGCCGGAGCCGCGCGGACCCACCAGCTTCATCGGCTTGCGCAGCCGGAGCGGGTTGCTCCACGAGTACGGTGCGGCGGCACCCCGGCCGCACATGCCGCGCTGCGGATGATTCTCCACCTGGCTCGGCAGCACGATCATGGCTTCCTGGCCCGGCGGCATGCCCTTCTTCACCAGCCCAGTCAGGCCACAACCCGCACCGCACTGGTGACAGATGGTGTGCCGCACGAGGTAGCCCGCGCGCTCGAGACCATCCACATCGACCCCGTCCGGGCCGAAAAACTGTGCCGCCTGCGCCCAGCCTTTCTGGGCGAGGAACAGAGCGGTCGCCGACGCCGCGGATCCGGCCAGGAACTTCCGCCGGCTCAACTCGAACTTCTCGAGAGTGTCCATTACATGTCCTCAGAAATGATGCCCCTTCAGAGGTGAGAAGTATTCCGATAATCGCTGTATAAGGCAGTTCGCATTTACCGATTAAGCAGAACCCGTAAAATTTAGAATGTCGTGAAATAAGCGGTGGATTTCGATGACTCTGTTGCCAGGCCTGTGGCAAATACCGCTAGCCATCGGGCCTGCCGGACAAAAAAATGGGGAGGTCATGAAAATCACGCTGCGACAGCAAGAAACCGATCGTTGCCGGGGCTCGGCCGGGGTGGCAATGCGCGTGATGCTCATCGCCGCAGCATGGCTGGGCGTGCTGCCCATGGCGGCCGCCACCGGTATGGCCAGCGCACGTGGGGACGGCGAACGGCCACTCATCGCGGCTGCGGCCACGCTCCAGTTCGCGCTGGAGGATATCGCCGCGCAATTCGCGCGTGACACCGGCCATCAACTCCGGCTGGCTTTCGGCTCCTCCGGGAACTTTGCGCGGCAGATCCGCCAGGGCGCACCTTACGAACTGTACCTGTCCGCCGACGAAGACTACGTGCTCGATCTGGAGCGCGACGGATTCACGCGCGACCGGGGCACGCTGTACGCCGTGGGGCGCATCGTGGTGATGACACCGCACGGTTCGACGCTCGCGGCGGACGGCCAGCTGGAAGCGCTTTCGCAGGCGCTGGAGAGGGTCGAGATCAGCCGTTTCGCCATCGCCAACCCCGAGCATGCACCCTATGGGAAGCGCGCCGAGGAGGCGCTGCGCCATGCCGGATTGTGGGCACGCATCCAGCCGTATCTGGTGCTCGGCGAGAACGTCAGCCAGGCGGCGCAGTTCGCGGCGTCCGGCAACGCCGAAGGTGGAATCATTTCCTATTCGCTGGCGATGGCGCCCACCGTCAGCGCTCGCGGCCGCTATGAACTCATCCCCCAAGAGTGGCATTCTCCGTTGCGACAACGCATGGTTCTGTTGCCGAACGCCGGCCCGATTGCCGCGCGCTTCTACGACTACATGCAACAGCCTCCCGCGCGGCGGGTGCTGGAACGATACGGATTCATGCTGCCCCCGGAGGTCAACGACGGCGCGCAATGAGTCGCCGTTTGCCTGGCAGGCAAACGGGATAATCGACGCCGGAAACACCGTATGGACTGGACTGCGCTCTGGTTATCGCTGCAACTCGCCGCAGCTACTGTGGTCTTGCTGCTGCCCATCGGCATCCTGGTGGGACGCACGCTCGCGTATCGCGATTTTCCCGGCAAAGGGCTGGCTGAAGCGCTGGTCGCGTTGCCGCTGGTCCTGCCGCCGACGGTGTTCGGCTATTACCTCCTGGTGGCGTTCGGCAACGCGTCGCCGATCGGCCGCTTCTGGCAGGAAATTTTCGGTCAACCGCTGGTATTCACTTTCGAAGGGCTGTTGATCGCCTCGGTGATCTTCAACCTGCCGTTTGCAATCCAGCCGATGCAGCGCGCATTCGAAGCCATACCACGGCAGGTTCGCGAGGCCGCGCCCTGTTGCGGAATGTCTCCGTGGCGGGCGCTGCGGCGGGTCGAACTGCCCCTCGCCTGGCCGGGCATCCTTACGGGCATGGTCTTGTCGTTCGCCCATACCCTCGGGGAATTCGGCATCATCCTGATGATCGGCGGATCGATTCCAGGAGAGACCCGCACTATCGCAATCTCGATCTATGACCGCGTGCAGGCCTTCGACGACGACGCCGCCGGGACGATGTCCGCCGTCCTGCTGCTGTTCTCGCTGGTCACGATCGCACTTACGTTCGCGGCTTCGCGGCGCATCGGCCGACGGCTGACCTGAGCGTCATGGCGGGTCTCCAGGTCACCCTTTCACAGCAGGCGCCGATTCCCCTCGACGTCGAACTCAGTTGTCGTCCCGGCGAAGTCCTCGCGCTCGTCGGACCGTCCGGCAGCGGCAAGTCCACCGTGCTGCGCGCGATTGCAGGAATTCTCCGGCCCGCTAGTGGGCTCGTGCTCGTCGACGGCGAAACATGGCTGGACACGCGGACCGGAATCGACAAGGCGTCGCATCGTCGATCTGCAGGAATGGTTTTCCAGAGTTATGCGCTGTTCCCGCATATGACCGCACTGGAGAATCTCGTTGCGGCCATGGGACATCGGCCGGCCCGGGACCGGCCGGCGCGCGCACGCGAACTCATGGCCCTGATGCACCTGGCGGGCCTCGAGCATCGCTATCCTGCGGAACTCTCCGGCGGCCAGCAGCAGCGCGTTGCCGTCGCGCGGGCGCTGGCCCGCGATCCCAGGGTCTTGCTGCTGGACGAGCCCTTCTCCGCGGTCGATCGCAACACCCGCCAGCGCCTCTACCGCGAGATCGCCCAGCTGCGTACCGTGCTGAAAATGCCAGTGGTGCTGGTGACTCACGACCTCGACGAGGCACGCATGCTGGCCAACCGGATGACCGTCCTGCACCATGGACGCACCCTGCAGACCGGTACCACGGAAGAAATCATGGAGCGGCCGCACTCGCCCGAAGTGGCCCGCCTCGTCGATGTACGGAATATTTTCGGCGGCAGGGTCATGCGACACGACAAGACGGCCGGCGTGACTACGATTTCGTGGGCGGGCCTCACGCTCGAAGCGTCTTTCCGGCCGGACATCAGCCCGGGTTCCGAGATCAGCTGGGCCATCCCCGATGGCCATATCGTGCTTCACCGGCGCGAGCGCCCGGCGCGCGGCAGCCATGAGAACCCGGTCCCGGGGCGGGTCGAGAACGTCCTGGCGATCGGGCATGTCGCCCATATCCTGTTGCGGCCGGATCACGATCCGACCTGGCCGGTGCATTTCTCGGTTCCGACCCATGTCGCACGTCGCAACCGATTGAGCGAGGGCGTCGCAGCGCAGGTGTCGCTGCTCACCCCGGGGATCCACCTCATGACGGCGCCATGGGTCGCGCCCGAGAGTCACGAATGAACAGCACAGCGGAACTCGTCGAATTGCTCGCGGCACGCCGCGGGATCGTCTGCGCCGCAGGTGCCGGCGGCAAGAAGAGCGTGCTGCGCGCTATCGCCGCCGCGCATCCGGGCAGGGTCGCCATGACGGGTACCGTGCCTTTCGCGCCGCCCCCCGAGACGCTGGAAGGCCACCGCTACACTGGCAGCCTCGAAGCACTCGAGCAACAGCTCGCGGCGACCGCGGGCCTGGAGACGGGGATCTTCATGTACGGCATGCCCGAGGAGAAGAAAGGCCGCTGGGGAGGCGTGCCTGCCGGGTCCATCGTCGACTGGCATCGACGCTTCGGTTTCGAGGCGACGCTCGTGAAGGCCGACGGCGCGCGCATGCGCTGGATCAAGGCCCCCGCGGACACCGAACCCGTGCTCACACCGCGCTGCGATACGCTCATACCGGTGCTCTCCGCGCGCGCGCTGGGCGAGCCACTCGCGGAACGCATCGCCCACCGTCTGCCGCAGGTGGAACAGGTCAGCGGCTGCCGGCCGGGCGAAATTTTCCAGCCTGTGCACGCGGCAAGATTGCTCGCCAGTCCGAACGCACTCCTGAAGTCGGCGGGCGACGCGCGGGTGCGTCCGGTGATCAACATGGTGGACGACGAAACGCGGACCGCGCTCGCTGCCGAGGCCGCCCGGCTTGCGCTCGCGATGACCGAGCGCTTCGATCAGATATTGCTGATGCGCCTGAAAACAACACCGGAACTCGTCGCGGTGATCGACCGCGCAGGGAGCGGACAATGGACGAAGTGATTGCGCGGCCGCGGACTTTCCCGGGCCGTCGCTGGTGCATGACCGCGCTGCGCAGCGCGCACCTGGTGGGTGTGGGCGGCATCGGCGGCGCTTTCCTCTACGACGGCCCGCGGGAAATATGGATGCCGTTCATGATCCTCACGATCGTGTCGGGCATTCTCCTCGTCGCGCTCGACCTGTGGTCCACCCGCTACTGGCTGGTGGAGATTCGGGGGGTCGCGATCATCCTGAAGGTGCTGTTACTCGGGCTGATCAGGGTGATCGACCAGCTCCACGCCGAGGTTTTTATCCTGGTGATCGTGATCTCGGCCGTCAGCGCGCACGCCCCGGCGGCGGTGCGCTATTACTCCGTCTGGCACGGCCGTCGCACCCATTAGCATCCACACGGGTGTCCGGCGATCAGCCCCGCCAATCGTAATACGCCCACGGACCGTCCCCGCCCGCCCCCGGCAGGACTTCGATGAAACCATCGCTGGCCGCGGCGCTGACGAGATCGCCCGAACCACGGGAAGCCACGAGCCTGGCTTCCCCGTTCGCGGTCAGCCGCACGGGCCGGTACCAGTACGTGTCGCGCGGTTTCTCCGTCGGTAATGCAGTCCTGACCATGGGCGCCGCGGGCGCCGGCTCCCTGAATCCCGCCAGCTGCTGCAACACCGGCAGCACGAGCCGACGCAGGATTACCAGCACGGCGAGCGGATTGCCGGGCAGTCCCATGATGACGCGATTGCCGTGGCCGACCGCGCCCAGGACCGGCTTGCCCGGCCGGATCGGCAGCTTGTGGAAGATGATTTCGCAACCGGCCGAGACCACCGCATCGGGAACAAAATCGTAATCCCCGACCGAAACACCCCCTGAGAGCAGCAGCAGGTCGGCATCCTCCAGGCATTCGCGCAACGCTCCGGACACCGATTCCAGGTCATCCTTCGCGTATCGGATCCCGCCCCACTCCGCCCACGGCAAAGATTGCACGAAAGCGGCCATGGCCGGCCCGTTGCTGTCCCTGAGTTGCCACGACTCGACTGCCTCCCCGGGCGGACGCACTTCGTTCCCCGTGACCAGCGCTCTGACACATACGCGGCGCCGAAGACTGACCGGCCCGGAAACGAAAGCCGCCAGCGCGGCAGCGACCGCCGGCGTGATCACCTGGCCGGACGCGACGACCTCGTCGCCGGCAGCGCAGTTCTCGCCGGCCCGGCGGATGTTATCCCCCACCCTGGCGACGACACCCGGTCGAAGGCGTATTTCGGCCGCAGTGGCAACAACGTCCTCGAGCCGCACGACGCAGTTTGCACCCTCCGGAACGGGGCTGCCGGTGAATATTTTCATTGCAGACCCGCGAGGGAGGCTGCGCGGGGCGACACCGATATTGGCCTCTCCTGCCACCGCAAAGCTCGCCGGTACGGAGTCCGTAACCTCAATCGCGAAGCCGTCCATTGCGCTGACATCGAGGGCAGGGCTGGGGCGATCAGCCGCCACCGGCGCCTCGAGCACGCGACCGGCCGCGTCGGACCACGATCCGGGCGCCCCTGGCACAGGCTGCAACCACTCGCACAGCAGATCGACCGCCTGCTGCGGCGTGAGCAGAGGCCTGCGGCGCGCAGCGCGATCCGGCGGCGCGCCTGCCCGGGCGCGGTCGAATGAAAGGGATGCCATAGCCTGACTCGTCAGCGCTTGCCTGCCACGCGATCGTTCTCCTGGCGTGCCCACTGCCATGCCATGACCGTGCGGGGAAGACCCAGGGTGTTCACCGCCTGGACGATGGCGTGCTCGATCTCGGCCCAGCTCACACCGGCGTCGAGTGCGCGCCGGACATGGCTTCGGTAGGCGGTTTCGAGGCCGGCGCCGATGCACATCCCTAGTTTCACCAGGGCGAGCGCGCGGGCGTCGAGCGGACCAGCGGCATCGGCGGCCTTGCCGATCAGCGCATGCGCTTCCCGGAATTCCGGGAATCGGTCGATGAAGGAATTGAAGGTCGGGGGCGCACCATCAACCTTGCCCTTGGGCGCCGCTGGAAACTCACTCATTGATCACTCTCCTGATCGGTTGGTCATCCGGGCGCGCCGGCTCGGAATGCTTTTCCGGCCCGCTCATATACCCGCTCAAAACGCCGGCGATTATAGCGTGATCGGCGCTGTCGGGCGCGGCCCGAGCTGCCGTGACGGGACACGCCCCCGGATGGCACGGATTTCGGATTATTGTTTCCCGGGACCAGCACTCTATACTCGCCCGACTCATTATCCAGGGAGCAGGACATGCAGATCGCGGAAATGTTGCAGCAGATGGGCGGACTCAAGAACATCGCCCGCGAGATCGGCGTCGACGAGGGCCAGGTCCAGAGCGGCGCCGAAGCGCTCCTCCCGGCGATCCTCGGCGGACTCAAGCAGCAGGCCCAGGCCCAACCTGGCGGAACAAACGACCTCCTCGGCATGCTCGGAAAACTGGGCGGCGGCAAGCTGATGGACGAAGTGCTCGGCGCTCAGCCGACCAACCCGGAGCCCGGAAACCAGCTGCTCGGCCAGATCTTCGGCTCGAAGGACGTCAGCCGTGCGGTGGCGCAAAACGCAGCGGGCCAGAGCGGCGTGGACCCCAATACCCTGAAGAAAATGCTGCCGATGCTGGGCATGCTGGTGGCGGGTTACATGAGCAAGGAAGGTGCGTCCAAGCCGCAGGAAAGCCAGGCTCGCGCCGGTGGCCTCGCCGGCATGCTGGACGCCGACGGCGACGGCAATCCTCTCAACGACGTCATGGGGATGCTCGGCAAGTTCAAGCGCTGAGGCACGGCCTGCTCACTCCGAGGTGGGCTCTGGAAACTGCGCAGGATTCGTGGCGACGGCCATGCCGATCCCCCGCGTGGTACCGCTCGACCAGATGTATTTGTCCTGCGGCGTCAAACGCATCCCGCGTGCGGATGACGAAATCGGTTTCGGGCGGAGGATCACGCCACTGTGTGGCCACCGCTGCCGGACACCATCCCTTGACAACCTCCCGATAGCTCCCGACGCCAGTCGGGCGGCTGCCCCGCGCCCGGGGTTGACATCTTTTTCGTAATTAATATTATGTTTATCGTAATTTCTTTATTGTAATTCATGCTCTCAAGCGCTGGCGAAACAAAATGAGCATCCGCATCAACCTCGATATCGAGCTGGCCCGGAAAAAAATGTCGTTGACGGAATTGTCGCAGCGCGTGGGCGTTTCGATGACCAACCTGTCGCTGCTCAAGACCGGCAAGGTCAAGGCGATCCGTTTCAGCACGCTCGAAGCCATCTGCCGGGCGCTGGACTGCCAGCCTGGCGACCTGCTCGAGTACGTCCCCGATGGTCCACATGGAGACCCACGATGAACCGCAACTATGCCCTGCCCGGCTACACCGCCATTGCGCTGGCCTTGCTGTCTCCAATCTACTGGGTGTCCGCGCTCGGCTTCGGCGGACAATCCTTGCTCGACGCATTCGTCGCCGACCTCAATCGTGTCAGCGCGCGGGACGCCCTGTTCGTGCTCATCGGCGTGATGGAAATCTATATTTACCTCGCCTTGCGCAAGGTGCTGCTGGAGCGCCTGCACGGCGGCGTGCCCGCCATCCTGTTGTTGCTAATGGCCGTCGTCGTGGGCTTGTTTCACGCCACGGTCCTGTTCGACTTTGTCCTCGCATTCACGCCGGACCTGGCGGAGTCCACCCGGGAAGCCCTGGGCACGACCAGCGCGGTCATGGGAATTTCGGGGCTGTTCGTCTACGCCGTGCTCGCCGCGATCCTGTCGATTGTCCTGCTGGTCGGCCAGATCGAACTCCCGGCCCTGCTGAAGGTGTTCGCGGTGCTGCTGCTGGTCTGCTGCCTGCTGCAGTTCACTGTCGTGCTCGGCGTCATCAATATCTTTCTGTTCCCGGTCGTCCTCCTCGTACTCGCGGTATTCTTCCTGCGCGGCAGCCACGAGGTGGAGGTCGTTTGACGCCGGACCGGCGCGACCCCGGGGCGGTTGGCGTTTGCACCTGCCGCCTGTACGCTTGATCGTGTCCTTCATGGAAGCGCC
>CAYTXS010000047.1:0-13502 GCA_964441585.1 uncultured Thioalkalivibrio sp. | reverse complement strand
CGATCGGCATCACGCGCGCCCATCTCGAGGAGGACGCCGGCAAGTCGCTGCACGAAGATTTCCAGGGCCAGTCGGGTATCGACCTGAACCGCGCCGGCACGCCGCTCTTGGAGATCGTCTCGGAACCGGATATGCGCTCCGCGAAGGAAGCCGTGGCCTACATGAAGGCCATCCACCAGTTGGTGCGCTATCTAGGCATCTGCGACGGCAACATGCAGGAAGGCTCCTTCCGCTGCGACGCGAATATTTCCGTGCGGCCCGTCGGGCGCCACGAGTTTGGCACGCGGGCCGAGATCAAGAATCTAAATTCCTTCCGCTTCGTGGAGCGCGCCATTTTGTTCGAAGTGGAACGCCAGGTCGATATCCTGGAATCGGCGGGGCGCGTGGTCCAGGAGACGCGACTCTACGACCCGGAGCGCGACGAGACGCGGCCGATGCGCAGCAAGGAAGAGGCCAACGATTACCGTTATTTCCCGGATCCGGACCTGCTGCCGCTGGAGATCGGCCCCGAACTCGTGGACGAAGTGCGTGCGGCGCTGCCGGAGTTGCCCTGGCACAAGCGGGAACGCTTCATGGCCGACTACGGCCTTTCCGAGTATGACGCCGGCGTGCTGAGCGCCAGCCGCGCGGTTGCGGATTATTTCGAGACGGTCGCGGGTGGACTCGGGGACAAGAAACTCGCCGCCAACTGGGTGATGGGCGAATTCGCGGGCGCGCTCAACAAGGCCGGGCTGGAGATCACTGCGAGTCCGCTGGATCCGGAGGCCTTGCTTGGCCTTTTGCGGCGCATCGAGGATGAAACGATCTCGGGCAAGATCGCCAAGGAAGTGTTCGAGGCCATGTGGGCGGGCGAAGGCGACGCCGACGCCGTGATCGAGGCGCGCGGCCTGCGGCAGATCACGGACTCCGGGTCGGTCGAGGCCGTGATCATGGAAGTGATCGCGGCGAATCCACAGCAGCTCGAGCAATACCGTGCGGGCAAGGAGAAGTTGTTCGGTTTCTTCGTCGGCCAGGTGATGAAGGCTACCGGCGGCAAGGCCAATCCTGCGCTGGTCAATGAATTGTTGAAACGGTTGCTGGCGGGCTGATGGACGATCGCGATGCCCTGCGCCGCTTCATGTTCGAGCATGCGCCGGTCCGCGGCGAGATCGTGCGCCTGGAGGAGAGCTGGCGCGCGCTGCTGACGCGCCAGGACTATCCGCCGGCGGTGCGTGCCTTGCTGGGCGAGGCGATGGCGGCGTCCGCTTTGCTTGCCTCGACCCTGAAGTTCGACGGCCTGTTGACGCTGCAGATCCAGGGCGAGGGAGCGCTCAATCTGCTGGTGGCCCAGTGTGCCAACGACCTCACCGTACGCGGCCTGGCGAAATGGCGCGGCGACGATCCTCGCGGCACGTTGGCCGAGCTGACCGGCGGAGGGCGCCTGGCGATCACCATCGAGCGAAGCGAGCGGCGCGAGCGTTACCAGGGGATCGTTCTCGCGGACACCGGCACCCTGGCAGCCTGCATCGAGGCCTATTTCGCACAATCCGAACAGCTCCCGACGCGGCTCTGGCTGGCCGCGGACGGGGACGTCGCGGCAGGCATGCTGCTGCAGCAGATGCCGGGCGACGGCGGCGATGATGATGGCGAGCAGGCCGCGGAGCCGCAGACTCCGGACGCAGTCGGTCCGGAAGCGTGGCGGCGCGCCATATTGCTGGCCGACACGCTGAGTTCCGAGGAATTGCTCTCGGTGGGTTCGACGGAGCTGCTGCGACGCCTGTTTCATGAGGAGCATGTGCGCCTGATGGACCATCGGCCCGTGCAATTCCGCTGCAGTTGCACGCGCGATCGGGTCGAGTCGGCGCTGCGCCTGCTCGGGCGCGCGGAACTCGCCGACCTGCTGTCGGCCGAGGGGCAGATCGAGGTCCGTTGCGAGTTCTGCAACAAGGCCTATGCGCTCGACGCCGTCGACATGGAGCAGTTGCTGGCAGTGGATGTGGCCTCGCCGCCCGGGTCGGATCGCCTCCACTAGGGATTCCGCCCCGGATTGACGGCGAAGTTTTACATCCATATAAGGATATGTTTATATCTGCCCAGATATGGTTTTGATCTAGAGTCCCACTGCGCCGAATCCCCCAATGAACAGCATTCTCGAGGCCTTCAAGGCGATTGCCGATCCCAGCCGCCTGCGGCTGATGGCGCTGTGCGCGCGCGGCGAGCTGACGGTCACCGAGCTCACGGAGGTGGTCGGCCAGAGCCAGCCGCGGGTGTCGCGCCACCTGAAGGTTTTGTGTGCCGCAGGGTTGCTCGATCGCTTCCGCGAGCAGAACTGGGTGTATTACCGCCTGCCGCTCGGCGGGTCCGGCGCGCAACTTGCCCGCAACCTGGTCCGCCTGTTGCCCGGGGATGACCCGGCCCTGCGTCTGGACCGGGAGCGGCTGGAGCGTATTTTTGCCCGCCGTGCCGCGCAGGTCAGGCGCAGCGCGCCCGGCGATGCGGTGCCCACTCCGGCTGGCGTGGACGCACGTATCACCGACCTGATGGCGGGCGAGGCACTCGGCGAACTGCTCGACATCGGCACCGGCACAGGCCGCATGCTGCGGTTGCTGGGGGTTTCCGCCGACATGGCCGTGGGGATCGATATTTCCCGCGAGATGCTCGTGCTGGCGCGCAGCAACCTGCACGCTGCCGGCCTCGATCATTTATCAGTGCGCCAGGGCAACATGTACCAATTGCGGTTCGCCGACGAAAGCTTCGACACGGTCACGATCGACCAGGTGCTCTATCAGGCCGATCAGCCGGCCGACGTGTTGCGCGAAGCCGCCCGGGTGTTGCGGCCCGGCGGCCGGCTGCTGCTGGTTGAGTTCCTCACGGGTGCGGACGCAGTCGAGGAAGCCGCGGCTGCGCCGGGGGCCTTGTCGATCACCCGCTCCCGGCTCGCGTCCTGGTGCGCAGACGCCGGCTTGCAGCCGGAAGTCGCCGAACAGCTCACGGCCCGTCCGTGGCCCCTTATCGTATCCGTTGCCCGCCGCCCCGGCTCCCACTGCGCAGTGGCTGCCTGACCCAGGAGTTTTCGCCTTGAATCGCCCACCCATCAATCTCTCGTTCGAGTTCTTTCCTCCGCGTGACGCGAAGCTCGAGGCGCGGCTCTGGCAGACGGTCGAGCGCCTGGCGCCGCTGGAGCCGAAGTTCGTTTCGGTCACCTACGGGGCCGACGGCTCGACCCGGGAGCGTACCCACGACATCGTTACACGCATTCACGCCGATACCGGCCTCGTCAGCGCGCCCCACCTGACCTGTGTCGGGGCAAGCCGTGAGGAGGTCCTCGAGGTCGCGCGCCGCTACTGGGATGCCGGCATCCGCCACATCGTGGCCTTGCGGGGCGATCCGCCCAAGGGCAGCGAGACCTACGTGCCGCATCCAGAGGGATTCGCCTACGCTGCAGACCTGGTGGCCGGCCTGCGCACCATCGGTGACTTCGAGATCTCCGTCGCTGCGTATCCGGAGACGCATCCGGAAGCCGCCAGCCCGGCGGCCGATCTCGACAACCTGAAGCGCAAGATCGATGCCGGTGCCACGCGCGCCATCACGCAGTTCTTCTTCGATCCCGCGGCGTTCCTGCGTTTCCGCGATGCCGCGGCGGCCACGGGAATAAGCGTGCCGATCGTCCCGGGCATCCTGCCGATCACGCGTTTCCCCCAGGTGCTGAAATTCGCTGCGGCCTGCGGTGCCAGCATCCCGCCGTGGTTGCAGGAGCGCTTTGCCGGCCTGGACGAGGATCCCGACACGCGGGCGATGATCGCGGCGAGCGTAGCCATCGACATGGTGGAGACCCTGCGCCGGCACGGCGTCGTCGATTTCCATTTCTATACCCTGAACCGCGCCGAGCTGGTGTACGCGATCTGTCATTGCCTGGTGCACAGTCCGGCCCCACAGGTGGCATATGCCTGAGTCGAACCGACCGAACCGCCAGCCCGATCGCAGCGCCGAGCTCGCGGAGCTGCTGTCCCGTCGCATCCTGCTGCTGGACGGGGCCACGGGCACGATGATGCAGGAGAAAGGTCTCGTCGAGGCAGATTTCCGCGGTGAACGCTTCCCGGACCACGCGGACCTGAAGGGCAATTACGACGTGCTCAACATCACGCGACCGGACGTGGTAGCCAGCGTGCACCAGGCGTATCTCGAGGCCGGCGCGGATATTCTCGAGACCAACACCTTCAGCGCCACCTCGATCGCGCAATCCGATTACAACCTGCAGGATTGCGTGGCGGAAATGAATTACGCCGCGGCTGCGATCGCGCGACGCTGCGCGGACGAGGCGGCGGCCGCCGACGGCCGGCCGCGCTTCGTCGCGGGCGTGCTCGGGCCGACCAATCGCACGGCCTCGATCTCCCCCGATGTCAGTGACCCGGGCAAGCGCAACGTGCGCTTCGACGAACTGGTGGGCAGCTACCGCGAGGCGGCACTGGCCCTGGCCGACGGCGGCGCCGACCTCTTGATGGTGGAGACGGTCTTCGACACGCTCAACGCGCGCGCCGCGCTCTACGCGCTGGCCGTGTTGTTCGAGGAGGAGGGTTTCCGCCTGCCGATAATGGTGTCGGGCACCATCACGGACGCGTCGGGACGCACCCTGTCCGGGCAGACGGTCGAGGCGTTCTGGAACTCGGTGCGCCATGCGCGACCGCTGGTGGTGGGTTTCAACTGCGCGCTGGGTGCGGAGCAGCTCAGGCCGCACATCGAGGAACTGTCGCGCCTCGCCGACACATTCGTCAGCGTGCACCCGAACGCCGGCCTGCCGAATGCCTTCGGCGGCTACGACCAGGATGCCGAGACGATGGCCGCGCTGGTCGGCGAGTTCGCCGAGAGCGGCTTCGTCAATGTCATCGGTGGCTGTTGCGGCACCCGGCCCGAGCACATCGCTGCACTTGCGGGGGCGATCCGCGGCAAGCTGTCGCGGGTGATTCCGGAACGTCCGCGGGCCTGCCGCCTCAGCGGCCTCGAGCCGTTCAACATCGATGGAGACTCCCTGTTCGTGAATGTCGGGGAGCGCACCAACGTCACGGGATCGGCGCGCTTCCGCAAGCTGATCGAGGCGGACGACTACGCCGGCGCGCTGGATGTGGCGCGGCAACAGGTGGACAGCGGTGCGCAGATCGTCGACGTCAACATGGACGAGGGCATGCTCGATTCCGAGAAAGCGATGCAGACCTTTCTCGACCTCGTGGCGACCGAGCCGGACATCGCACGCGTGCCGATCATGATCGACTCGTCCAAGTGGTCGGTGATCGAGGCGGGGCTGAAGTGCCTGCAGGGCAAGTCCGTCGTGAACTCGATCAGCCTGAAGGAGGGCGAAGACGAGTTGCTGCGCCAGGCGCGCGAGATACGGCGCCACGGCGCGGCCGTGATCGTCATGGCCTTCGACGAGGATGGGCAGGCCGAGACACTGGAACGGCGCCTCGAGATCTGTCGGCGTTCCTGGCAGTTGCTCACGGAGGTGGCGGGGCTGCCGGCCGAGGACATCATTTTCGATCCCAACATCTTCGCCGTGGCCACCGGCATCGAGGCGCACGATCGCTACGCGGTCGATTTCATCGCGGCGACGCGCGCGATTCGCGAGGAGCTGGGCGCGCTCGTGAGTGGCGGCGTATCCAACGTATCGTTCGCGTTTCGCGGCAACGACCAGGTGCGCGAAGCGATGCACTCGGTGTTCCTGTACCACGCGATCCGCGCCGGCATGAGCATGGGCATCGTCAACGCGGGCCAGCTTGCCATTTACGAGGACATTCCTGGCCCGTTGCGCGAAGCGGTAGAGGACGTGATCCTGGCGCGGCGCGAGGACGCCACGGAACGCCTGCTCGTGCTTGCCGACGAGTTCCGCGGCGGACCCGGCGCCAAGCGCGCTTCGGAGGACCTCGCATGGCGCGAGTGGCCCGTACTCAAGCGGCTCGAACATGCGCTGGTGAAGGGGCTCGACGAGCATATCGTCGCCGACACAGAGGCGGCGCGCCTGGAACTGGGCCGCCCGCTCGACGTCATCGAAGGGCCGTTGATGTCCGGCATGAACGTGGTCGGCGACCTGTTCGGCGCGGGCAAGATGTTCCTCCCCCAGGTGGTCAAGTCGGCGCGCGTGATGAAAAAGGCCGTGGCGCACCTGGTGCCCTACCTGGAAATGGAAAAGGAGGCGGATCGCCAGCCGCGGGCACGGATCATCATGGCCACGGTGAAGGGCGACGTACACGACATCGGCAAGAACATCGTCGGCGTCGTGCTCCAGTGCAACGGCTTCGAGGTCGTGGATCTCGGCGTCATGACACCCTGCGACCGGATTCTCGAGGCGGCGCGTCGCGAGAACGCGGACATCATCGGGTTGTCCGGCCTGATCACGCCGTCGCTCGACGAGATGATTCACGTCGCCGCAGAGATGCAGCGCCTGGGTTTCAGGCAGCCATTGCTCATCGGCGGCGCGACGACCTCCCCGGCGCATACGTCCGTAAAGATCGACCCCGCTTACGAAGGCGCGGTGATCTACGTCAAGGACGCTTCCCGGGCCGTGGGGGTGGTGCAGAAACTGATCAGCGCGGAGAACCGTCCCGCGTTCGTCGCCGACATCGACAGCGAGCATGCCAAGCGTCGTGCGCAGCACAATCGTCCGCGAACCAGGGGACCCGAACTCAGCGTGGCGGATGCACGGGAAAATCGTTTCGCGGCGGGCTGGGACCAGTACCAGCCGCCGGCCCCGGCGCAGTCCGGGATCCAGGTATTCGACGACTACCCGCTGGAGGCGCTGGTCCCCTATATCGACTGGATGCCGTTCTTCAACGCCTGGGAGTTCTCGGGTCGCTTCCCGGCGATCCTGGACGACCCGCAGCGCGGTGAGGTCGCGCGCTCGCTCTACGATGATGCGCGCCGCATGCTGGACGACATCGTCCGCGACCAGTGGTTGCAGGCACGCGGCGTCGCCGGGATATTCCCCGCCGCGGCGGTGGGCGACGATGTGCGCATCTACACGGGAGAGGATCGCGCGACGACGTTGGCGACGGCGCACCAGTTGCGCGAACAGAAACGCAAGGCCGAGGGCCAGCCCAACCTGTGCCTCGCCGATTTCGTAGCGCCCGCGGAGCGGGGCGTGGCGGACTGGATCGGGGGCTTCGCCGTGACGACGGGGCATGGGATCGATTCCCGGGTCGCGGCCTTCGAGGCGGAGCACGACGATTACCGTTCGATCATGCTGAAGGCCCTGGCCGACCGGCTGGCCGAGGCCTTCGCGGAACGGCTCCACGAGCACGTGCGCCGGGAGATCTGGGGTTATGCGCCGGACGAGCGGCTGGGCAACGATGCGTTGATCGCCGAGGATTATCGCGGCATCAGGCCCGCGCCCGGCTACCCGGCCTGCCCGGATCACACGGAGAAAGACGTGCTTTGGCAGGTGCTGGACGCCGAGGCGCGCACCGGGATCCGGTTGACCGAGCATTACGCGATGATGCCAGCGGCCGCGGTAAGCGGCTGGTATTTCTCGCATCCCGGTTCGCGCTACTTCCAGGTCGGAAGGATCGCTCGCGACCAGGTGGAGGATTACGCGGCTCGCAAGGGCTGGTCCGTGGAAGAAGCCGAGCGCTGGCTCGGTCCGAATCTCGGCTACACCCGTTCCGCGGCCTGATCCCCGAATCACGCTTCGGTCTGCCCATTTCCCGCGGCGCATGATTTAATGCTCCGCAACATGAACGCATCGCCAGACTCCAGCCCGAGCCCCGAGATCGTCGCGCCCAGCCGCGCGCTGACCGGCGTCAAGTACGAGATCCGCGGCCGCCTCGCGCGGCGCGCGCTGGAACTCGAGCGCATGGGTTACGAAATCATCGCGCTGAACATCGGCAACCCGGGGCTCTACGGCTTCCGCACACCGGAGACCATGCGCCTGGCGATGATCGAGAACCTGCAGGCCAGCGAGCCCTATTGCCACCAGAAGGGTATTTTCCCTGCTCGTGAGGCGGTGGTGATGCAGCAGCAGAGCCGCGGCGTGTCGGGTGTCACGGCCGAGGACGTGTTCATCGGCAACGGGGTCAGCGAGCTGATCGACCTGACGCTGCGGGCGCTGGTCAACGACGGTGACGAGGTGCTCATCCCGAGCCCGGACTACCCGCTCTGGACGGCGGCGACCGTGCTCAACGGCGCGCGCGCGGTCCACTATCCGTGTCGGCCCGAGAATGGCTTCCTGCCGGACCCGGAGGAGGTCGAGCGCCTCATCACGCCGCGCACCCGGGCGCTGGTGGTGATCAACCCGAACAACCCGACCGGACGCGTGTACCCGCGGGAATTGCTCGAGTCGCTGGCGCGGCTCGCCGAGCGTCACCGCCTGGTGGTGTTCAGCGACGAGATCTACGACTCGATGACCTATGACGACGCCGAGCACGTCCCGATGGCCACGCTCGTCCAGGACACCCTTTGCGGCACTTTCTCGGGCCTGTCGAAGGTCTATCGCGCCTGCGGTTACCGCGTCGGGTGGGTGGTGTTCTCGGGCAGCCGCGACACGGCGGACCGTTACCTGGAATCAGTCGAGCTGCTATCCGCGCTGCGGCTGTGCGCCAACGTACCGGGACAGTGGGCGGTGCAGACGGCCATCGGCGGCTACCAGAGTATCCGCGACCTGGTCACGCCGGGCGGACGGCTCTACGAATCACGCCAGGCGGTGATCGACGGCGCGGCGGGCAGCAGGTTCATCGACCTGGTGACGCCCGACGGCGCCATGTACGCCTTCCCGCGCGTGCGCACCGAGGAACTCCCGGACTTCGACGATGAGCGCTTCGCCTACGAACTGCTCGAGCACAAGCACGTGCTGGTCGCACCCGGTGTGAGCTTCAATACCACGTACACCGATCATTTCCGCATCACCACCCTGCCCGAGCCGGCCGTCATCGGCGAGGTCTTCACCCGCATCGAGGACCTGCTGCACGACTGGGCCGTGGCGGAAGGGTCCTAGTTCAGCCTCACGCGGTTCCGCATGCGGACTTCCCGCCACAGGCCGGACACACAGGATCGCGGTCCAGTTTCAACTGTCGCCAGTCGTTCCCGACGGCGTCGTACAAGACCAGCTTGCCATCCGCGGACGGCGCGCAGCCGCTCGCGATTTTCAATGCCTCCACCGCCATCAGGCTGCCGATCACGCCGGGGACGGGCCCGAGCACGCCGTTGCCGCGGCAGCTCTCGAGTTCTTCGGCCTCCTCCTGCCACAGGCAGCGGTAACAGGCCTCGCCGGGCCGGTCGAGACGGAACACCGCCAGCTGGCCCTCGAAACGTATCGCCGCGCCCGAAACCAGCGGTTTGCGCGCCTGCACGCAGGCCAGGTTGAGAGCAAAGCGCGTGCCGAAGTTGTCGCAACAGTCCAGCACCACGTCCGCGGCAGCCACCGCGGTGAGGAGTTCGTCGCCCAGCAGCCGGCGGTCCACGACAGTGACCGCCGTTTCGGGATTGAGTTCCTCGAGCCGCGCCGCGGCGGCCTCCGCCTTGGATCGCCCGACGTCCGCGGCCGTGAACAGCACCTGGCGCTGCAGATTGGTCACGTCCACCGTGTCAAAGTCGCTCACCACCAGGCGGCCGATGCCGGCCGCTGCGAGGTACAGCAGCACGGGGGAACCGAGTCCGCCGGCGCCGATCACCAGGGCGGTCGACGCCCTGAGGCGGGCCTGCTCGGCGGGTCCGAAGCCCGTGAGCGCAAGGTGCCTTGCATAACGATCCGTGCTCAAGCCCTCACCTCACTCGACGAAACGGCACTCGGTCACCCGGTCGTGGCCGGCGAGGTCCTTGTGGACGGTAATGTCATGATAGTGCTGGGCCTCGAGGAGCCGACGCAGGGGCAGGTGCTGGCCGCCGCCGTGTTCCAGCAGGAGCCAGCCCTGGCGGACGATGTAATTATGCGCGCGGTCCACGATGTCCCGCAGGCTGTCCATCCCGGCCGGCCCGGCGTCGAGTGCAAGACGCGGCTCGAAGCGGGCGTCGCCGCGCGACAGGTGCGGGTCGTCCTCGGCCACGTAGGGCGGGTTGCCGATGACGACGTGGAATTTCTCGCCGCGCACCGCGTCGAACCAGTCGCTCTCGCGAAATTCGACGTTGTCGAGCTTCTGCAGTTTTGCATTCAGCCGCGCGACGTTGAGCGCGGCCTCGGAAATATCGACGCCGATCACCTCGGCGCGCGGGCGCTCGCGGCCGATGGCCAGGGAGGCCGCGCCTGAGCCGGCGCCGAGATCGAGCACGCGAAGCTCCTCGTCCGCCGGCAGACGCAGCAGTGCTTTCTCGACCAGCAGCTCGGTTTCGGGACGCGGAATCAGGACTTCCGGCGTCACCTTCAGCGGCATAGACCAGAATTCCCTGATCCCCGTCATGTAAGCGATCGGCTCTCCGGAAAAGCGTCGCCGCAGCAAAATCTCGTACTGCTGCGCCTCGGCTTCGCTCAGCAGGCGCTCCGGCCACGTCAGCAGAAAACTGCGCGGCTTGCGAAACACCAGGCCCATGAGCAATTCGGCTTCGAGCCGCGGGCTCTCGCTGACGCCACGCAGGATGGCGGTGCCGTCATCGAGGTATTGCTTGATGGACTGGTTGAAATCTGCGTCGGCCATGCCGGGTCTGGTCCTGGAGTCGGAGGTGTAGAATACGCGCAGCCTGCCGGGCGCGCGATACCGTGGCCCCCCAAAGACGGGCGTGGAGGAACGATGAGGATCTACCGCAACGTGCTCGAGATGGTCGGCGCCACGCCGATGCTCGAGGTCACCCGGATGGACACGGGGCCCTGCCGGCTGTTCCTCAAGCTCGAACTCATGAATCCCGGCGGTTCCATCAAGGACCGCATCGGGATCTCGATGATCGCCGAGGCCGAGCGGCGCGGCGACATCCGCCCCGGCGACCTGCTGGTGGAGGCGACGGCCGGCAACACGGGCATCGGCCTGGCGCTGGCGGCCTCGCAGAAAGGCTACCGGCTGGTGCTCGTGCTGCCCGACAAGATGAGCCAGGAAAAGATCTTCAACCTGCGGTCGATGGGGGCGGAGATCGTCCTGACGCGTTCCGACGTCGGCAAGGGTCACCCGGAGTACTACCAGGACCTCGCTCAGCGCATCGCCCAGGAGCGCGGCGGCTACTACGTCAACCAGTTCGGCAACCCCGACAATCCGGCCGCCCACGAGCAGACCACCGCGCCGGAAATATGGGAGCAGATGGAGCAGGACGTCGATGCCATCGTCGTCGGTGTCGGCTCGAGCGGGACGATTTCCGGCATGACCCGGTTTTTTCGCGACGTGGCGCCGGGGCTCGAATTCGTGCTTGCGGATCCGGAGGGCTCGATTCTCGCGGAGTACATCCGCAGCGGGACCATGGGGAAGGGCGGCAGCTGGCTGGTGGAAGGCATCGGCGAAGACTTCATTCCGGACATCGCCGACCTTTCGATGGTGCGGGCCGCCTATACGATCGGCGACGCGGAGTCGTTTTCCATGGCGCGGGAATTGTTGCGCAGCGAGGGCATTCTCGCCGGCTCGTCATCCGGAACGCTGCTGGCGGCCGCGTTGCGCTACTGTCGCGAACAGACCGCGCCCAAGCGGGTTGTCGCCTTCGCATGCGATACCGGCAACAAGTATCTGTCGAAGCTGTACAACGACTTCTGGATGGAAGACCAGGGCTTCATCCAGCGGGAGGAGTTTGGCGATCTGCGCGATCTCATCGGCCGGCCGCACGAGCATCGTGCCACCATCACCGTGAGCGCCGAAGATGTGATCACGACCGCTCATAACCGCCTGCGTAATGCCGGTTTTTCTCAGCTGCCGGTCATGGATGATCACCAGCTGGTGGGCGTGATTACCGAGGACGACATCATTCGTGTCGCCTTCGGCCGTCCCTCGCTGATGTCGAAGCCGGTCAGTTTCGCGATGCGGACGCGCTTTCTGAAAGTGGACAAGAAGACGTCGCTCGACAATCTCGTGGCCTTGCTGCACGGCGACTCCTACGCGGCGGTCACCGAGGAGGACGGCGCGCGCTTTCTCGGCCTGATCACCCGTTCCGACGTTCTGAATTACCTGCGCCGGCTGCACCAGAGGGAACCTAATGACCAGTAAGACAGGCCGGGACGGCTTCGGCACGCGCGCGATCCACGCCGGCCAGTCGGTGGACCCATCGACGGGCGCCGTGATGCAGCCCATCTACGCCACCTCAACCTATGCGCAGTCGAGTCCCGGCGTACACCAGGGCTACGAGTACTCGCGCACGCAGAACCCGACCCGGATGGCATGGGAGCGGTGCGTGGCCGATCTCGAGGACGGTGCCCACGGTTTCGCTTTCGCCTCGGGCATGGCGGCGATCGCCACGCTGCTGGAGTTGCTGGACGCGGGCAGTCACGTGGTCGCCATGGACGATCTCTACGGGGGCACCGGCCGGCTGTTCAATCGGGTCAGGGCGCGCAGCGCCGGCCTGCGGGTGAGCTATGCCGACCTCTCCGCGCCGGACGCTCTCGAAGACGCGTTGCGCGACGACACGCGCATGGTGTGGATCGAGACGCCCACCAATCCGATGCTGAAGCTGGTGGATATCGAGGCTGTCGCCGCGCGCGCCCGTGCGCACGGCGCCATCGTCGTGGTGGACAACACTTTTGCCAGCCCATGGGGCCAGCGACCGTTGACGCTGGGCGCCGACATCGTCATGCATTCCGCGACCAAGTACCTCAACGGCCATTCCGACGTCGTCGGAGGCGTCGTGGTGGTCCGCGATGCGGCGCTTGCCGAACAGCTCGGCTTCCTGCAGAACTCGATCGGCGCCGTCGCCGGGCCGTTCGACAGCTTCCTCGCATTGCGCGGCCTGAAGACGCTCGCCTTGCGCATGGCGCGGCATAACGAAAACGGCCTTGCGGTGGCTCGCTGGCTGGAGGGTCGGCGCGGCGTCACGCGCGTCCTCTATCCGTGGCTGGAATCTCATCCGCAGAACGCACTTGCAGAACGCCAGATGGCCGGAGGCGGGGGGATCGTCAGTTTCGATATCGCGGGCGGTCTTCCTGCCGCACGGACATTCCTCGAAAACTGTCGGTTGTTCACGCTCGCCGAGAGCCTCGGTGGCGTGGAGAGCCTGGTCAACCACCCGGCAATCATGACCCACGCTTCCGTGCCGGCAGAGACGCGCGCGCGCCTCGGAATCAGCGATACCCTGATCCGCCTGTCCGTCGGCATCGAGGAAAGCGACGACCTGCTGGCCGATCTGGCGCAGGCGCTTGCCGCCGCCGCCGCCGGCGCCTGACCGCCGCCAGCCGCCGGTCCTCACAGCAGAAACTTCCTTCACAAAGGAAGTTTTTTCCTCGGCAGGGCGGCAGCCCGGCGACCGGCGCCAGCACCGACGGCCTGCGACGCATGGCATGGCGATTGCACCTCTTCTGGTGAGACTTATCGATGCATACGCCGCAACGCCGGCAAGGAGGCACGCAATGGCCGACCAGAACATCTACGATCTTTTCAAGGGAACACTGGATGTCACGAACGAGGCGCTGGAGAAGAACCGCGACAGCA
>CAYTXS010000046.1:0-13522 GCA_964441585.1 uncultured Thioalkalivibrio sp. | reverse complement strand
CTGGTTGAAGGCGAGCTTCTCCCGGATCTCGACCGGGGCGGAGCGATGATTGACACCGAGGACTTTCAGGGACATCAGGTTACTGTCGCGAGTGCCCGGCAGGATAATTGCTCAATTGTCCGGCAACCGGGCACGTGGTGACAAGCGGAGGCGCTCACGGGGCCTTGTTTTCATGGGTTATAGTGGCTTTCCACGAGCGAAGCCGGAACCATGAAGCCCTTTATCCCCCTTGTCCTGCTGCTGCTGGGCGCCTGCGCGGCGCCGGGCCCCGAACACGGCGATCCCGACGAGTCCGCCCCCGACTTCGGTCAACCCGGCGAGGCGAGTTATCACCTCTTCATGGCCGAGATCGCATTGCAGCGCGAACGCCCTGCACTGGCCGCCACCGAGTACCTGCGGGCCGCACGCGCCAGTGATGATCCCACGGTAGCGGCCCGCGCCACCCGCGTGATCAGCAGTTTCGGCACGGCGGCTGAGGGACTCGAGGCCGCGCAGCGCTGGGCCGTGCTGGCGCCCGAAGATCTCGATGCGAGACGCTTCCTGGCCCGCTTCCGACTCGCCGCCGGCGATGTCGAGGGAGCCGCCCGCGCACTGCGGATGCTGCGTGTCGCCGCGGGCGAGGCCGCCGACCCGCGACCCTTCTTGGGAATATTGCCGCTGGTGACCGGCGCGGCCGATCGCCATGCCGCCGTCGCCGCCATGGCTGCCGTGGTGGCGGACTACCCGCAGGATCCGAGCGGGGCCTATGCGCAGGCCTACCTCGGGTTGCGTGCCGGCGAGGTGGAACTCGGGCTTGCCGAAGCAAAACGCGCGGTCGACCTGGCACCCGAATGGACCGAGGCGGCGATTCTTTATGGACGCGCCCTCGTCGCGGCGGACCGCGTCGACGAGGCGCTCGAATGGCTGGCCGCGCGACCTGAAGCCGGTGAACGCCGGCTCGTGCTGGAGCGGGCCGTCACCTTGATCGCCGCCGAGCGGAATGCGGAGGCCCGAGCCGTACTGGAGAGTCTCCTCGAGACCGATCCGGCAGATTTCGAGGCACTCCGGACGCTTGGCTACCTGGAGTATTTCGAGGGCCGTATCGAGGTGGCTCGTGAGACTTTCCTGGGCCTGCTGGCCGCCGGGCGCTATACCAACGACGCCCTGTTCTACCTCGGGGGTATCGCCGAACGTCAGGGTGAGATCGAGGAGGCCGCCCGGCTGTACTCGCGCATCGACGGCGGCGAGCACCTGGTCACCGCCCAGGTGCGTCTGGCGCTGCTGATGTTCAGGCTGGGCCGGCCCGAGCTGGCCGTGAATCACCTGGAGATTTTCGCGCGCCACAATCCGGGTGCGGATGTCGAACTCGGCGCCGCCCGCGCCGAGTTGCTGGCGCGCATGGGTGAGCCCGAGGCGGCCCTGGCCGTCTACGACGAATTGCTGGAACGTCATCCCGATGCGGTCAACCTGCGGTATGCGCGCGGCTTGATGCACGTCGAGCGGGATGATGTCGCTGCGGCGCTGGAGGACTTCGGGCACATCGCGGCGCTGCATCCTGACGATCCGGCAGCCCTCAACGCCTACGGCTACACGCTGGCCGATATGACCGAGCGACATGCCGAGGCTTATGAGCTCATCCGCAGTGCCTTCGTACTCGACCCCGACAGTCCGGCGATTCTCGATAGCATGGGCTGGGTGCTCTTCAAGCTGGGTCGCCCCGAGGAGGGCCTGTCCTACCTGGGTCGCGCCTGGGAACTGCAACGCGATCCCGAGATTGCGGCGCACCTCGGCGAACTTCTTTGGGCGCTGGGGCGTGTGGACGAGGCGCGCGACGTCTGGCTCGAGGCCATCGTCGAGTGGCCGGGAAGTCCGGTGCTGCTCGATACCATGGGCCGGCTGGACCCCTGAAACCATGTCCTGCGCGACGGTCCTGCGGGGGCTCATTGCCGAACGGGCATCGAGGTTCTCTATAATCGTTCTCATTGGCGTTCTGGGCGGCGGCTGTGCGGCACCGCCCGAGCGACCGGCAGCTCCGGAGATCGACTGGTTGGAAAGGCGGGACACATTGCGCGATATCGAGGAATTCCGGATGGAGGGTCGGCTCGCGCTGAACACCGGGCGGCGCGGCTACAGCGGCACAGTGTCCTGGGAACAAAACGACGACATCGTGGACTTCCGTTTCCGGGGGCCGTTCGGCTTCGGCGGCTTTCGGATCCATGGCGATCCTGAGCAGCTGCGGGTCAAGACGACTGCTGGCGACGAGTTCCTGCTGACCGATCCCGAGAAAGAAATGAATGACCGATTTGGCTGGAGCCTGCCGGTACACAGCATGCGCTACTGGATTCTCGGCGTCTCCGATCCCGGCCTGCCGGCCGCCGAGGTGCCCGACGAGGCTGGCTTGCTGGAGAGCGTCGAGCAGGCCGGCTGGGCCGTGTATTACGACAGCTACGGCGAAGCCGAGGGCCTGGTATTGCCGCGCCGGCTCGACATGGAACGCGGGGATGTCCGTATCCGCGTCATGACCGATCGCTGGGAGATCCCGGGCGCCGCACCGCGCGCCCGCCGATGAACAGCTGCTGGCCCGCGCCGGCGAAGCTCAACCTGTTCCTGCAGGTGACAGGCCGCCGGCCCGACGGTTACCACACCCTGCAGACGGTCTTCCAGCTGCTCGACTTCGGTGACGACATCTTTCTCGAGACAACCTCGGACGGCATGATCAGCCGGCCCGAGGGACTCGCCGCCGTGGCGCCGGAAGATGATCTCGTCGTGCGCGCCGCCCGTCGGCTGCAGGCGGTCTCCGGCACGACCCAGGGGGTCGAGATCAGGGTGCGCAAGCGTATTCCCGCTGGCGGCGGGCTCGGCGGCGGAAGTTCCGACGCGGCCACAGTGCTGGTGGGCCTGAACCAGCTCTGGGAGCTCGGCTGGCCGGTGGAACGGCTGGCGGCGCTCGGCCTGGAACTGGGCGCGGATGTGCCTGTGTTCATCCATGGACGCTCGGCCTGGGCCGACGGGGTCGGCGAGCGGCTTGTCCCCGTGACGCTGCCGTCGGCCTGCTTCGCCGTGATCTGTCCGGACTGTTTCGTGTCCACGGCTGCAGTCTTTGCCGACCCCGAATTGACACGGGATTCGGCGGAAACGACAATTCACGGCTTTCTTTCGTCCGGCGGGCGCAATGATTGCGAGCCCGTGGTCCGGCGGCGCTACCCGGCGGTGGCTGCCGCGCTCGACTGGCTCGGCGCGCGGACAGCTGCGCGCGCCCGGCTGACCGGAACCGGGAGCTGCGTCTTCGCGCAATTCGCCGAACTGGCGGAGGCACGCGAGGCGCTGGCGGAGCTGCCGCGAGAGTGGACGGGTTTCGTGGCTCGCGGGCTCGACGAGAGCCCCCTGCTGGCGCGGGCGGGCAGGCCGGTAGCGACGGTCGCGTGATCAGGTTGACCGCTGGGGTGTAGCCAAGTGGTAAGGCAACGGGTTTTGATCCCGTCATGCGGAGGTTCGAATCCTCCCACCCCAGCCATTTTCACGGGCATCGGGGCGGCGGCAGATCGGCAACGGACCAGGGGTCCAGGGGGAGTGGGCGTGACTCACGAAGCAGGGCAGATGGCGGTGTTCTCCGGTAACGCAAACCGGGAGCTGGCCGAGAGCATTGCGCGGCACCTCGGCTTTCCGCTGGGCAAGCTCCAGGCCAGCCGCTTCAGTGACGGCGAAGTGACCGCGGAAGTGCTCGAAAACGTGCGCGGCCGCGATGTATTTATCGTGCAGTCGACCTGTCCACCGGTGAATGACAACCTGCTCGAACTGCTGATCATGGTCGATGCGCTGCGCCGCGCGTCCGCTGCGCGCATCACCGCCGTGATCCCTTACTACGGCTATGCCAGGCAGGATCGGCGGCCGCGCGCGCAGCGGGTGGCGATCTCGGCCAAGCTGGTCGCCAACATGATCACCCACGCGGGCGTGGACCGGGTGTTGACCATCGACCTCCATGCCGACCAGATCCAGGGTTTCTTCGACATCCCCGTGGACAATGTCTATGCGTCGCCCGTCCTGTTGCACGACGCTTGGAAGCAGCGCTACCAGAACATGGTGGTCGTCTCCCCGGACGTCGGCGGCGTCGTGCGCGCCCGGGCCCTGGCGAAGCGACTCGACGATGCCGACCTCGCCATCATCGACAAGCGGCGCCCGCGCGCCAACGAGGCGCAGGTCATGCACATCATCGGCGACGTGCGCGGGCGCACCTGCGTGCTGGTGGATGACATGATCGATACCGCTGGCACGATGTGCCAGGGTGTCGCGGCGCTCAAGGAGCAGGGCGCCGAAAAGGTTTATGCCTACATTACCCACCCGGTCCTTTCCGGACCGGCGGTGCAAAGAATCAACGATTCGCTGCTGGACGGGCTGGTGGTCACCGACACCATCCCGCTGTCCGACGCCGCGCGCGCCAGCCCGAAGATCCGTCAGCTCAGCGTGGCGGAGATGCTGGCCGAGACCATGCGCCGGATCAGCGACGAGGAATCCGTCAGCTCGCTCTACGTGGATTGAGCCGACAGGAAAACGGTGCCCGGATGCCGGGCGCCGGGTCGGCATGTGCGCAAGCCTGGTCGCGGGCCCGCCATGCCGGAACATGACATTAACGGAGATGATCAATGAGCCAGAATTTCGAGCTTCTTGCCGAAGACCGGCCTGACCAGGGCAAGGGTGCGAGCCGCCGCCTTCGTCGGACCGGCAAGGTGCCCGCCATCCTGTATGGCGGCCACCGTGACCCGCGCGTGATCGCGCTTGACCATGACAAGCTGGTGCACAGCCTCGAGAACGAGGCTTTTTTCTCCAGCATCCTCACCTTGACCGTGGGCAACAAGTCGCAGCCCTGCATCATCAAGGACGTGCAGCGCCATCCCTACCGCAACGTGGTATTGCACGTGGATCTGCAGCGGATCATCGAGGACGAGGAAATCAAGGTGTCCGTCCCGTTCCACTTCCTCGGCGAGGACGTGGCTCCGGGAGCGAAGGCCGGCGGCGTGATTTCGCGCATCATGACGGAACTGGAGATCAGCTGCCTGCCGAAGCACCTGCCGGAGTACATCGAGGTCGACGTGTCGACGCTCGAGCTCGACGGCATCGTGTCGCTGTCCGAGGTCAAGCTCCCCGAGGGTGTGGCGTTCGTGGGCAGCGACGAAATGCTCGAGCAGCCGGTGGTCATGATCAGCCGGCCCCGACGTGAAGTCGAGCCGGAGGAAGAGGGCGAAGAGGGCGGCCAGGAGAGCGTCGACATCGAACCGACTGAAGATTGAGTCGGACGTTCGGTCGCGTGACGGGGCTGTCCGCCATGGACGGCCCCGTTGCGTTTCGCCGTCGCAAGGCAGGGCGCTGAAAAATGACAGAGCGATCGCTCGTTCGCATGATCGTGGGGCTGGGCAATCCGGGGCCGGAGTACGTCGATACCCGGCACAACGCGGGCTTCTGGTTCGTCGACCTGCTGGCCGCCCGTCATGGCGGATCGTTTCGCAACGAGCGCAAGTACGGCGCGGAAATCGCGACGGCCCGCATCGATGGCGCGGATATCCTGCTGCTCAAGCCGCAGAGCTACATGAACCGCAGCGGTGGCCCGGTGCAGGCCGCGTCCGCGTACCTGAAGATCCCGGCGGAGCAGATCATGGTCGCCCACGATGAGCTCGATCTCGTCCCCGGTGACGCCCGCCTGAAGCTGGGGGGCGGTCACGGCGGGCACAACGGATTGCGCAGCCTCATTTCGCATCTCGGCGCGGGTTTCTGGCGATTGCGTCTCGGCATCGGCCACCCGGGGAACCGGGCCGAGGTGATCGACTACGTGCTCAAGCGTCCCTCGCGCGAGGACGCAGAGCTTATCGAGGGCGCGGTCGTCGCGGCCGCGGACGTCATACCGCTGATGCTTGGCCGGGGCGAACAGCCGGCGATGCACAAACTTCACAGTCGCGGGGCCGCCCCACGGCGGAAACACAAAGACGACGAGCCAGGGCTCGCGGAGTAACACATGGGAATCCGGATCGGGATCGTCGGCCTGCCGAACGTCGGCAAGTCAACCTTGTTCAACGCGCTCACCCGCGCGAAGATCGCTGCGGAGAACTATCCCTTTTGCACGATCGATCCGAACGTGGGCGTGGTGCCCGTGCCCGATCCGCGGCTGCAGGCCCTGGCGGACATTGCCAGGCCGCAGAAAGTCCTCCCCACGACGATCGAGTTTGTCGACATCGCAGGCCTGGTGCGGGGTGCGTCGAAGGGGGAGGGGCTCGGCAACCAGTTCCTCGCCAACATCCGTGAGACGGATGCCATCGGCCACGTGGTGCGTTGCTTCGAGGACCCGGACGTCGTGCACGTCGAGGGACGCATCGATCCGGCCGGCGATATCGAGGTCATCCACCTCGAGCTGGCGCTGGCAGATTTCGACACGGTGACCCGCAACCTCGAGCGAGCCGTCAAGGCCGCGAAGACAGGACGCAAGGAGGACCTCGCACGGCGCGATTTGCTTGCCCAGGTCGCCGATCACCTCGATGCGGGGCACCCGGTGCGTTCGATGGCCCTGGATGGGGGGCAACAGGCCGTCATCCGCGACCTCCACCTGCTGACGGCCAAGCCGACCCTGTACATCGCCAATGTGGCCGAGGACGGCTTCGCGGACAACCCGTATCTCGACACCGTGCGCGCGATCGCAGCCGCGGAAGGCGCCGAGGTGGTTCCCGTGTGCGCCGCGATCGAGGCGGAGATCTCCCAGCTCGACGAGGCGGACAAGGGGGAATTCCTGGCCGAACTCGGGCTGGCCGAGCCGGGTCTCGACCGGGTGATCCGCGCCGGATACAGCCTGCTTGGCCTGCAGACTTTTTTCACCGTTGGACCCAAGGAGGTGCGGGCCTGGACCGTCCCCGTGGGAGCCACCGCCCCCGAGGCGGCCGGCGAGATCCACACAGATTTCCAGCGCGGCTTCATTCGCGCCGAGGTCACGGCCTACGACGACTTCGTCGGCCTCGGCGGCGAGGCAAAAGCAAAGGAAGCGGGCAAGCTGCGGCTGGAGGGCAAGGAGTACATCGTCAAGGACGGCGATGTCATGCACTTCCGCTTCAACGTCTGAGCCGCGCAGCGGTTCCCGTGCCGAGAGTGCTCCGGCTTCAGCTGCGCAGGTCGAGCAGTTTCATGACCGACCCGGGTTCACGCACGAGGTCCGCCAGCGTGTGCCTGTCGAGCTCCGCGAGGAAAGCGTCCAGCGCTCGCGCGAGAATCGGGATCAAGCCACAGCCCGGAGTGAGCCGACACTGGTTATCCGGCCGGAAGCACTCGACCAGGCCGAGGTCGTCCTCGGTCTTTCGCACCACGTCGCCAAGTCGCAGTTTTTCGGGTGGCAACGCCAGCAAGAGCCCGCCGTTCGGACCGCGCTGCGCGATGAGGAGGCCTTCGCGCGTCAGCAGGTTGACCACTTTCATCAGGTGAGCCCTCGAGATGCCATAAGCTTCGGAGATCTCGCGTATCGTGCAGCGACGGCCGGGTTGCACGGCCAGGTAGATGAGTACCCGGAAAGCGTAATCCGTGAAATAAGTCAGTCGCATATCGGAGTGCTCCTGCGCCGGCAGCGGCGCAACTCGATTGATGCATCTTACATGGCATAATTGCTTCCACAAGGCGGGGTTTGCCTTGACAGGCCCCCGGGGCGCGAGGAAAATTCTCGGCCCTCCCTTGCATGCGCCGGCTTGGCGCTCGTCGGCGGCTACGTAGCTCAGTTGGTCAGAGCGCGGCACTCATAATGCTGAGGTCGGTGGTTCGAGCCCACCCGTAGCCACCATTTTCCGTCCATTTCCTCGCGCAACGGTGTCCTGGCGGCTCGCTCGTCGCAATAGATTACACACAAAGCGGTCGTTTGACGGCACAATGGTCGGATGACCCGGGGCCGGGCCACTCATTTGTGGGAATGGAAGGCGAGCAAGGATCGTGAACGTCGGGGGATCTTCCGCGAGGGGGCCACGAAACATCACCGTGCCGAGGCGCATCGCCCTGGCGATCGCCGTGTCCTACGCGGTGCTGGGCGGGATCTGGATCGTGTTTTCGGACCGGTTGCTGCCGGTCATCGTGGCGACGCCCGAAGAATTGCTCAGGATGAACATCGTCAAGGGCCTGGCCTTCATCCTGGTCACGAGTTCCCTGCTTTATGCCTTGTTGCGGGTGGCGCCGCGCGCTCCCGAGGAGGGCGCCGCGCCACGCACTCGCGGCTGGCTCCTGCTGGTGGTCTTCGTAGCGCTGGCGTCCGCGATCCTCGCGGTGGGCTACTTCGTGCAGCGCGAAGTGACCGAGACTCTCGAAGTGCGGCACGAAGCGACATTGCGACAGGTCGCGAGCCTGAAGGCCGGGCAGGTCGAAATCTGGTTGGATCGCAAACATGACCTCGTAGAGATCATCGCCCATAGCACCAGATGGGCATCACTCGCGCCGGCCGCGCGGGATGGCGATCCGGCAGCCCTGGCTGAACTGAGAATCGAGCTCGGTGCGCTCACCCAGCAGCTCGGGAACGAGGGGGTGCAGCTCGGTTTTCGCCAGGCCGGGCTGGTTCTTGCGGACACGTCCGGTGTGCCCGTCGCGGCAGCGGGAACTGCGATCGACCGGTCCTTCGTCGCCGCGGCTGTCAGGCGACTGCGCGACGAGGGCCGCGGCTTTTTCCATACCGACGGGGGCGGCATCGGGCTGCAGATGGCGTTCACCGCCGCCACTGCCGATTCGGGCGTCCCGGCAGCGCAGCAGTTTTTCCTGCTCATGCTGGTGCAGGATCCCATCAACACCGTCAACAGTCTCCACGAGATCATGGCGCGCTGGCCGGCGCCGGAAGCGCAAGGCGCCGCCGCTCTCGCCCGGCTCGGCGACGGCGGCCGCCTCGAGTTGTTACCCGGTTTCGGCACTCCGTGGTTCGACGGAGATGCCGTCGCATTTCCTGTCTCCCCCGCGCTCGACGGCGCCTTGCAGCACCGGCGCGGAATACGTGGCGGCTACCTCGGAGAGTATGTCGCAGGACAGCATGCCATGCTGGCCCTGGCCCGCGTCCCCGGCACCGAATGGATTGTCGCCGCCGTGATGGACCGTACCCAGGCGGTGGCGGGGGTCGCGGCATTGATCACGGCCACGCAGGTCGCCGTGCTCGGCGCCATCGTCATCGCCGGCTGGCTGATCCTCCTGCTGTTCAGGGAGCAACGGGCCCACAGTCGCGCCTTGCTCGCCAATGTGGTGCGTGAACGCGACGCGCTGGACCAGCATTTCTCATACCTGAGTCGATTCGCGAACGACATCGTTCTGCTGAGCGATGCGACAGGACGAATCGTTAACTGCAACGACCGGGCGGTGAGTGCCTACGGCCGGCCACGCGAATCGTTGATCGGCTGCGCGTTATCCGATCTGTGTCCGCCGGCGGTCAGGGCCGCAGGCGAACGCGGCTTCATGCAGGCGCTGGATTCCGGCGATTCCCGTTTCGAGACCTGGCAGCACAGCACTCACCGCGGCGAGTTTCCCGTGGAGATCAGCGCGCGGACTTTCACGGTGGACGGGGAGCAATTCATCCAGAGCATCGTGCGGGATGTTTCCGCGCAACGCCTGGCGGAACAGCAGTTGCGAGCGAGCGAGGCGAGATTTCGCAACACTTTCGACCACAGCGCCGTCGGCATTGCGCATGTCTCCGTCGATGGTCGTTTCATCATGGTGAACCAGCATTTCGCCGATCTGCTGGGCTATGCGCCAGAGGAGATGCGTGGAATGCAGGTCTGGTCGCTGTCGGTCTCTGAAGACCTGCCGCGTGAACTGCAAATGGGCAAGGCCCTGTTGGCCGGCGAGCGTGGCGATTACGTCATCGAGAAACGCTATCGGCGCAAGGACGGAGAGTTGCTCTGGGCGCACCTGACCGTCTCCGCGGTACGGGCGGAAAACAGCCAGGTCGAATATCTGATCGGTGTCGTGGCGGATATCGGCCCGCGCAAGCAACTCGAACGTGAAGTGCAGCGGCGCAGCCTGTTGTACCGGACCCTGTCAGAAACCAACCGGGCCATCGCTCGCGCGGAAGGGATCGACGAGGTGCTCGCGGCGGCCTGTGGCATCGTCGTTTCGGGGGGACTGTTCTCGCGGGCGGCGGTTACGCGGTTCGACAGCGGCGCGGGCGAGCCGACGGTGGTCGCTACGGCTGGCCCGAAAGCGCGGGAGCTCGCGGGCGAATTGCTCGAGCTGCAGGCCCGCAGCGGAATCTTTCCGGTGCTGAGCAGCGACGCCTCGCCCGACGGCACGGTCGTCATCAACGACGTGGAAAGCGGGCCCATCAGCGCCAACACGCGCCTGGCCTGTCTCCGCCACGAGGTGCGAGCGTTCGCCAGCCTGCCCCTGGGGGATCCCATGATGCCGGAGGGGCGCTTCATGGTTTTCGCGCAGGAGGCCGACTTCTTCGCCGGCGACACCCTCGACCTGCTGCTCGACATGGCGCGCGACCTGTCCGTCGCGCTGGCGCGATTCCGGGAGGCGGCGAAACGCGAGATGGCCGAGCAACACGCGCGCGAGGTTGCCCAGCGCATGTCGACGCTCGTCGAGGCCGCGCCTATCCCGGTCTACGATATCGACGCCGACGGTCTTGTCGGCGAACTTTGGAATCCTGCGGCCGAGCGCGTATTCGGTTGGCGACGAGAGGAAGTCAGGGGCCGACCGCTTCCGATCGTGCCAGAGGATCCTGCGGCGCAGGCGGAGTTCGCGGCCCTGCGGGAAAAAGTGCTGGCCGGCGAGCGCCTCGCGGGCGTCGAACTGCGGCGTCGCCGGCGCGACGGCTCGGCCGTTTATATCAGCCTGTCGACGGCGCGCATTCCCGGTTCGTCGCAGACGATCCTGAGCGTCGCCGAGGACATCACTTCACGCCACGATGCCGCCGAGGCAGTTAGCCGGGCACGTGACGAACTCGAGTTGCGCGTGGCCGAGCGCACCGCGGAACTATCCGCGGCGCGCGACCGCGCGGAGGAAGCGGACCGCATCAAGACAGCGTTTCTCGCCAACATGTCGCATGAATTGCGCACGCCGCTCAACTCCATCATCGGCTTCAGCAGCCTCCTCCTGTCGGGGGCGCCCGGGGCGGTCAACGAGGAACAGGGCAAGCAACTCGCCATCGTCCGTCATGCCGGCGAGCGCCTGCTGACGCTCATCGAGGACATCCTCGATATTTCACGCTTGCAGGCCGTGGATGCTATGTTGCCTCGCGAGCCGGCGGCGCTCAAAGACATGATATTGCGTGCCGTTGACACGTTGCGGCCCCAGGCCGCCGGCCGGGGACTCTCTATGGAAACCGATATCGAACCCTGCGTGGCGCTGGCTGAACCGCGCCGGCTGGAACAGGTGCTCCTCAACCTGTTGAGCAACGCCGTGAAGTACACGGATACCGGCGGGGTCCGGGTGAAATGCCGGCATGTGGGCGACCACGTCGAGGTGTCAGTCGAGGACACGGGGCCGGGAATCAGTGCCGAGGAGCAGGCACGGCTTTTCGTGCCCTTCTCGCAGCTCAAGCGCAGCGACTCGGGACGGGAGGGTACAGGCCTCGGCCTGGCGATCTCCCGGCGCCTCGTGGAAGCGATGGGCGGCAGCATCTCGGTTGACAGCGAAGCGGGGCGCGGCAGTATCTTCACCGTGAGACTCGATGCGGCGAGGGCTTCCTGACATGCGTCCCGCGATTCTCCTCGTGGAAGACAGGGCGGACGATCGTTACCTGATGCGTTGGCTGTTGAGCCATTTCGACGCAGAGATCTGCGAGGCGCATAACGGCCGCATGGCGCTGGACGCGGTGCGCGACGCGGCGCCGTGCCTGGTGGTCCTCGACCTGGGGCTGCCTGACATGGACGGCATGGAATTGCTGCGTCACCTGCGCAGTTCGCCGGAATGCGCCGAGGTTCCTATCGTCGTCGTGACGGCGCGCGCGCTTCCGGAGGAACGCCGGCTTGCGATGGGGGTCGGCTGCAATGCTTATCTCGCCAAGCCAGTGGATCCGGGTACGCTTCGCGCGGTCGTGGAATCCTTGCTCGACCCTGCGAAGGTGGAATCCTGATGTTTGACCAGAATGACCCTGCGCCTGATCGCTACGTCCTGATCAGTGCCCTGCTGGCCCTGCACGAGGAAGCGGCGTCGCTCGACGAGGACGGTATCGGCCAGCGCACGGTGGAACTGGCCGAGCAGGTGACCGAAAGCAAGACGTCATATGTGCATGTCGTCGAGAAGGGCGTGGACATCCGGCTCGCATCCTGGTCCGCACGCACCCTGTCACAGTGCACGATCGAATCCGAGTCACATTACTCGCTGGACCAAGCCGGGATCTGGGCCGACTGCGTGCGGCAAGGCAAGCCGGTCATACACAACGAGCTGGAAGCGTCGGATTTCCTGCGCGGTCTGCCCGAGGGTCATTCTCCGCTCACCCGGCACCTCGCGGTGCCTGTGCTGGAGCATGGCCAGCCCGTGATGGTCGTCGGGGTCGGCAACAAGCGGAGCCCCTACACCGACGAAGACGTGAACCGGGTCCGGCTGCTGGCGGAAAGCGCCTGGGGGCTGTTGCGGCGCAAGGCCCACGAGCAGCGCGAAGCCCGCCATCTCGAGTTTCTCGAGGCGAACATGCTTGCCACCATCGACGTGGTCAGCACCATCGTCGAAATGCGCGATCCTTACACGGCGGGCCATGAACGACGCGTCCGGGACCTGGCATGTGCCATCGCCGCGGAACTCGAGCTGAGTGACGTCCAGCGCGACCGTATCGCGATGGCTGCCCAGGTCCATGACGTCGGCAAGCTCGCCGTTCCGGCCGAAGTCCTCGCCAAGCCGAGCCGCCTGACGCCCGTGGAAATGGAGGTCGCGAAGACCCATAGCCGCCAGGGGTACGAAATCCTGCGCAAGAGCTGTTTCTCGTGGCCGCTGGCCGATATCGTGCTGCAGCACCACGAGCGCTGGGACGGCAGCGGCTACCCGGACGGGTTGCGCGGCGAGGAAATCCTTATCGAGTCACGCGTCATCGGCGTCGCCGATGTCGTCGAGGCGATGTCCAGCCCACGGCCCTACCGGCCGCGCAGGACGATCGAGAATGCGCTGGTCGAGATCGAGTCGGGCCTTGGCACCCGTTACGACCCGCGCGTGGCTGCCGCCTGCCTGCGGCTGTTCCGTGAAAAAGGCTATCGCCTTCCCGAACACTAAGACGCGGCTGCGGGCGCCTCGCGCGGCTGCATCAGGAGCCTGTAGAGCGCCGGGATGACCACCAGCGTCAGCACCGTGGAGGCCACGAGCCCCGAAATGATCGCCCAGGCCAGCGGAGGCCAGAGGGTGGAGCGGGTGAACGTCAGTGGCAGCAGGCCGGCCACGGTCGTTGCGGTCGTCATGAGGATGGGTCGCGTACGGCGTCCGACCGCAACGACGACAGCCCGAGCGGTCTCCATGCCGTCGCGCTCCAGCCGGCGCATGAGATCGATCAGCACGATCGCGTTGTTCACCACTATCCCGACCAGCGCGACGACGCCGAGGATTGCGGTGAAGCTGAACGGCTGGCGCG
>CAYTXS010000045.1:0-13702 GCA_964441585.1 uncultured Thioalkalivibrio sp. | reverse complement strand
GCGCTGACCGGCAACCAGGCGATGCAGCAGGTGAAGGCCGGCCTGAACGCCATTTATCTTTCCGGCTGGCAGGTGGCGGGCGACGCCAACCTCGCCGGAGAAATGTATCCCGACCAGTCGCTGTATCCGGCAAACTCGGTACCGGCCGTGGTGCGCAGGATCAATCGCACGCTGCTGCGCGCCGACCAGCTGCACCACGCGGAGGGCGACGACAGCATCGACTGGATGCAGCCGATCGTGGCCGACGCCGAAGCCGGCTTTGGCGGCGTGCTGAACGCCTTCGAGCTGATGAAGGACATGATCGATGCCGGCGCCGCTGGCGTGCATTTCGAGGACCAGCTGTCTTCTGCCAAGAAGTGCGGCCACATGGGCGGCAAGGTGCTGGTGCCCACCAGCGAGGCCGTCAGCAAGCTTGCAGCGGCGCGACTGGCCGCCGACGTCTGTGGCGTTCCGACCCTGCTCGTGGCGCGCACCGACGCCGACGCGGCGAACCTGCTGACGTCGGACATCGACGAGCGTGACGCACCCTTCATCACCGGGGAGCGCACTTCCGAAGGCTTCTTCCGCGTGAACGCCGGGATCGACCAGGCCATCGCCCGCGGTCTCGCCTACGCGCCGCTCGCCGACCTGATCTGGTGCGAGACTTCCGTGCCGGATCTCGCCATGGCGAAGAAATTCGCGGAGGCCATGCACAAGGAGTTCCCCGGTCAGATGCTGGCCTACAATTGCTCGCCTTCCTTCAACTGGAAGCGGCACCTCGACGACGCCACGATCGCCAAGTTCCAGAAGGAACTCGCGGCGATGGGCTACAAGTTCCAGTTCATCACGCTGGCCGGCTTCCATGCCCTGAACTACAGCATGTTCACGCTTGCCAAGGGTTACAAGGAGAGCCAGATGAAGGCCTACGTGGAACTGCAGGAAGCGGAGTTCGCGAGCGAGAAGGACGGGTACACGGCCACCAAGCATCAGCGCGAGGTGGGTGCCGGCTATTTCGATGCCGTGACCCAGGTGGTGGCTGCGGGGCAGTCGTCGCTCAGCGCCCTCGCGGGATCGACCGAAGAGGAGCAGTTCGCGAAGAGCAGCTGATTCACGACGGTTGACGGAACCGGAGGCCCCGGAGGCAATGCCCCGGGGCCTTTTTCGTTGCATCCTTCCTGAGAACGCATTGCCGGGTTTACGTTGAAGGCGGGGGCGATCTTGCCTATACCTTTTACATCGCCTCCTTACATTGGCCTTTAGTGATGACAGATCTGGAACGCGCACGTGATCGCATGGTCGACGTGCATCTCGCGCGCCGGGGCATTCGCGACCCTGCAGTGCTCGATGCGATGCGCAGCGTGCCGCGCGAGGCCTTCGTCGAACCCGGTTACGAAGAGTTTGCCTACGAAGATTCGCCGCTGCCGATCGGCGAACACCAGACGATCTCCCAACCTTATATCGTCGCCTTCATGATCGAGGCGGCCGAACTCGGCCCGGAGGACACCGTGCTCGAAGTCGGCGCCGGCTCCGGTTATGCCGCCGCGGTGATGAGCCGCGTCGCCGCGCAGGTCCACGCCATCGAGCGACTCCCTGCGCTCGGCGAGAAAGCCGCCGATCGCTGTACACGCCTCGGCTACGACAACGTGGCGGTGCGCGTCGCAGACGGCACGCTCGGCTGGGCGGATGCCGGTCCCTTCGACGCGATCCTGGTGGCCGCAGGCGGACCGACCGTGCCCGAGCATCTGAAGCAACAGCTCGCAGTGGGCGGACGGCTGGTGATCCCGGTGGGTGAAATGGGCATGCACCAGGTCCTCGTGCGGGTGCGGCGCACCAGCGAGACGGAGTTCGAGGAAGAGAAACTCGCATCTGTCCGCTTCGTGCCGCTGATCGGCGAGCAGGGCTGGAGCGAGAACGGGGAGCGCGGGGCAAGCAACCACGCGCCCGGCCATTCCCGCAAGCGCAGCGTGCCGGAACTCATCGCGGAGTCCGCGGATCCCCTGCCGGATTTCGACGATCCAGCCTTCGGCGCCCTGTTCGATCGCTTCGCGAGCAGCCGCGTCGTCCTGCTCGGAGAGGCCTCGCACGGCACCTCCGAGTTCTACCAGGCGCGCGCCGCGATCACGAAACGGCTCGTCACGGAGCACGGCTTCAACATCATCGCCGTGGAAGCCGACTGGCCCGATGCGGCCGCCGTGGACCGCCACGTGCGGCACCGTCCGTTCCGGCCCGGCACGGAGGCGCCGTTCCAGCGTTTTCCGACCTGGATGTGGCGCAACACGGACGTAGAACACCTCATCGAATGGCTGCGAGAGCACAACGCGGGCATCGGGGAATTGTCCGAGAGAACCGGTTTTTACGGCCTCGACATCTACAACATGAACGGCTCGATCCAGGCGGTGCTCGCCTACCTGGACGAGGTCGATCCGGAAGCGGCGGCCGTGGCGCGGGAGCGTTATGGTTGCCTGACGCCCTGGCAGAAGGATCCCGTGACCTATGGCCGTGCCGTGCTCAGTGCCGGCTACGAGAAATGCGAGCAGGTCGTGGTCGAACAATGCCGGGACCTCCTGGAGCGACGTCTCGAGTACATCGCACAGGACGGCGAGGAGTTTCTCGACGCGGCGCAGAACGCCCGCCTGGTCGCCGCGGCCGAACGCTACTACCGGATCATGTACTATGGCGGCGCGGCTTCCTGGAACCTGCGCGACACCCACATGTTCGAGACCCTGGAGAACCTTCTGTCCGCCGGCGGCCGGGATTCGAAAGCCATCGTCTGGGCCCACAACTCGCACATCGGCGACGCCCGCTACACGGACATGGGTGTCGCGCGCGACCAGCTGAATATCGGCCAGCTGTGCCGTGAGAAGTTCGGCGACGAAGCGGCGTTGATCGGCTTCGGCACACATTCGGGGACGGTGGCGGCCGCGGACGACTGGGACGGCGACATGGAAGTAAAACGGGTGCGGCCTTCGCACGCCGAGAGTTATGAACGGCTGTGCCATGACACTGGCATCGCGCGCTTCCTGCTGGATCTGCGGGCGGGACAGGGTTCCGCAGCGCGGAATGCACTGATGGACCCGCGACTGCAGCGCTTCATCGGAGTCATTTATCGGCCGGAAACCGAGTTGATGAGCCACTATTCCGATACACGCCTGCCCCGGCAATACGACGCCTACGTCTGGTTCGATCGGACTTCGGCCGTCACACCGCTGGGCCCGCGTCACGCGAAGCCCGGCGCGCCAGAGACTTATCCGTTCGGGATCTAGGATCGTTCCATGAGCAGGATGCTCTGCACCTCGACGCTGATTGTTGTTGCGCTCTGTGCGGCGGTACCCGCGTCCGCGTCCATGGGTCACGCAGATGATCAGAGCGATGAGAAGCCATTGTCACTGGCCCGCGCCCTGGAGTTGGCGCAGGCACAGAACCCACAGTTGCTCGTGCTGCGCGCACGCCAGGCTCGCGCCGAAGGCCGCTTGCTCAGCACGCGCCAGGGAATTCTGCCCACGATCAGCTTCGATGCGACTTATCTCCGGGCCGATCTTGGACTTCTCGACAACGTGCCGACCATCGAAGCCGGCGTGCCGCCGGGAATCGCCTGGCGGGACGTCAATCCGGTGGAAGGCAACGCCGTCGGCGTGCAGGTGGTGCAGCCGCTGGTTAATTTCGGCGCGTGGGAGGCGCGGCGCCAGGCCGCTCGCCAGGAAGACGCCGCGCGCCTTAGCGTGCAGCGAGCCGAGGATGAGGTGACGGTGGCCACGGTTGCCGCCTACTACGGAATACGCAGCGCCCAGCGCCAGGTGACGGCGGAAAGGCGGGGCCTGCAGGCCGCCAGGCGCGGCTTGGCCCAGGCCCGGGGCGCCCTGGAAGAGGGGCTGGTGTCGCCTCTGGACGTTCTCCAGGCCCGCACGCGGGTCGCCGACATGCGCGCCCGCGTGGCGGTGGCGAAGAGTCGCGTGACACGTGCGGAGTCGGGACTGAGGCTGGTGCTTGGATTGGATGAGGCGCCGGCCTGGGTGCTGACCGACGACGTTCCGCGCCCGCCCGTCGCGTTGCCGGCGCCTGCCACCGCGGCGCCGGTCGAGCAACGCAGTGACGTCCGGGCCGCCGAGGAAATCGTGCGCGCCGCCGAGGCCGGTGTGCGACGCGCGCGGGCCGACTATCTGCCTGAGATCAGCCTGGTGGGGCGATACCAGAGAACGGACCTGGGGCGTCCCCTGGATCTGGACGAGACCGACTGGGTGGTCGGCGTCCGCCTGGGCTGGAGCGTTTTCTCCGGCTTCCGTCAGGCGGGACGGCTGGACGAGGCCCAGGCGGCAAGACGGCAGGCGAGCGCCGAGTTGCGCGCGCTGCGCCAGCAGGGGCAGGCTGAGATCCGTGACAACTATGCCGAGTGGCAGGCGCAGCACATCGGCTGGCAAAGCGCGTCACGCGGCGCGGCCGACGCAGAGGCGGCCCTGGCGCTCGTCGAGAATCGCTATGCGGAGGGGCTGGACGACATGACCACGCTGCTGCAGGCCCAGGCCGAGGCGCTCGGCGCCTGGACCCGGGAAATCGCCGCCCGCTACAACGCGGTGCTGGCCGCCGAACGCTATCGACTCGCCACTGATGCAGTCGAGGCCGGACGGTGGCGACCGTGAGCCGTACACCGCTCTCTCCGCATCGCCGGCCGCATGGAGTCTTGGCGGCCGGCACGATTGCGATCCTCGCGGTAGTGCTGATGTTCGGCTGTGAGCAGTCCGGGGCACCGGATGCGCCGCAGACACCACGGGCGGTCAGCGTGATTCGCGCGCAAGCCGCCGATCAAGAGGTGACCTACACGGTCGCGGGCATCGTCCGGCCGCTGCGTCGGGCCCAGATGAGCACCCGCCAGGCCGGTCATGTAGACCGTGTGCTGGTCACGGCGGGCGATGCGGTTGTTGCGGGACAGGAGATTCTGCACGTGGACGCGCGCGACCTCGAGGCGGCCCGCGAGGCGGCGTCGCGTCAAGTGGAGGCGGCCCGCGAGACCCACGAACAGGCCGTGCGCAACCGGGAACGCTTCCGGCGCCTGTACGCCCGCTCACTGGTCGCCAAGGTCCAGTTAGAGGAGCGCGAGTTGCAGGCCGAGCGTGCCGCCGGAGCCCTGGAGCGGGCGAGGGCGGAACTGGAGAGTGTCGAGATCAACCTCGACTATGCGGTGATCCAGGCGCCGTTCGACGGCGTAGTCAGCGAGGTGCTGGCCGAGGCCGGAACTTTTGCGGCGCCCGGCGTGCCGCTGGTGATCCTGGAGGACCGGTCGCAGCTGGAAGTGGATGCCGGGATCGAACAGGCGGCTGCGGCGCGCACGGCACCGGGCGACAAACTGAGGATACGCGTCGCCGGGCATGATGAACCGATCAGCGGCCGGGTGGTGGCGATCCTCCCGGCGCTGCGCGGTCCCGGGGTCGGATTGCGCTTGCGCCTGGTGATCGAGATGCCGCCCGAGGGTCTTTCCCCGGGCATGGTCGCGGAGGTTCGCCTCCCCGCGAGACGGACGGATACGCAGGCAGTGACTATTCCACGGGAAGCCCTGCTGAGACGTGGGCAACTCGACGGGTTGTTCGTCGTGGCGGAGGACTCGGAGGGTCGGCTGCACGCCCGGTTGCGCTGGGTAGGTCTCGCCACAGGACACGACATGGCCGGGCAGGTCATGGTGACGCGGGGCCTGCACGCCGGGGAACGGGTGGTGATCGGTGATGTCGTCGGCGAACTGGCCGACGGACATCCCGTCACCCTCGCGCGTTGATGAAGGGTCTCGGTTTTAGCGGCCGGATTGCACGCCGTCTCATCGACTCGCCTGTGGTGCCGATGGTCCTGGTGGTCGCCCTGGCGCTCGGTGCTTACGGGCTGATCACGACGCCACGCCAGGACCGGCCCGAGATCGAAGTGCCTACGGCGCGCATCCTGGTGCCGTTTCCCGGCGCAGGGGTGGCCCGGGTGGATGAGCTCGTCGCACGGCCGGTCAGCGCCTGGGCCGCACGCATCGAACAAGTCAACGAGGTCACGACCGTCGCCTCCGTCGATGCGGCGCTGATCCTGGTCGAGTTCTCGACCGGGATCGGCGATGCGGAAGCCTATGGACTGTTGAAGGAAGCCTTCGAGAGCAGTCGTCACAGGCTGCCTCCCGGTGTCGGCGCCGAGAATATCAGCATGGTCGGAGACGACATGCTTGCCGGCCTGATGGTGACCTTGTCGAGCCCGGAGGCCGGCGGTTATGAACTCCATCGCCTTGGCTCTGAGGTCGCGGCGCGGCTCATGGCGGTGGAGGGGGTCCGCGATGTGATCATCCACGGCGGGCAGGCGCGGCAGATTTCCGTGCTGCCCCGCTTGCATGACCTGGCCGCGCACGATCTCGACCTGGTCGGGCTTTTTGCTGCGGTCGAGGCTGCGAGCCTGCGACTGTCCGCCGATGCCTTGCACGGCGACCCCACGCGCCAGGTCCGGGTGGGTGCGGCGCCGGCCTCCGTCCGCGATATCGAGCAGATCCAGGTGGGCGCGGGCCCGGCCGGTGTCGTCGAGTTGCGCGATGTGGCGGACGTCCTCGATGGACCCGGGGCCGCCGAGTCGCAAACGCTGCACTGGCGCCGCTCCTGGCCGATCGAGGCGCCGGCGGTGAGCCTCGCGGTCTCGATCGTACCGCACGAGAACGTCACCGCCGTGACGCAGCGTGTCCAGGCGCGGCTGGACGAGCTGGTCGGGCAGGTGATCCCAGCTGCCGTGCAGGTCGATATCGCCTATGACGCGGGGCAGGCCGCCAACAAGACGGTGCGCAGTGTCCTGCGGAATTTCGCGATCGCCACCGTGGTCGTGATCGTGATCATCTTCCTCGGCCTCGGTTGGCGTGCCGCGCTGGCGGTCACGCTGCTGATTCCGGCCATCCTCGCCATTGTGCCTCTCGCCTACCTCTTGACGGGTTTTACGCTCAATCCCGTGTCTATCGCCGCCATGATTCTGGCCATCGGGCTGATCGCCGACGACACGGTGATCATCATGGAGAACATCGGCCGGCATTACCGGGAAGCCGGCGAGCGTAACCGTGAGTTGACGGTCCGGGCGGTGGATGAAGTGGGCAATCCGACCATCCTGGCCGTATTCCTGATCGTAGCGACGTTGTTGCCGACCGCGTTCATCTCCGGAGAAATGGGCCAGTACACTCGCGCGATTCCGACCGGCGCATCGCTCGCGGTGCTGTTCTCCTTGACCATAGCGCTGACCGTCTCGCCGTACGTGGCGTTTCGCCTGTTGCGCGCACCGGCGACTTCGAACGAAGGGCTGGCGGAGAAAGAAGGGCGGGCGGAGAAAGAACGGCAGGCAGCGAAGGAAGCCGACGACGACCAGGCCCCGAGCGACTTCGAGCGTCGCTACCGCCGACTCGTGCAGCCGCTGTTGGACTCCGACGGCCTGAAGTGGCTGTTCTACCTGGCGCTCGTGTTATTGCTGGCGGCGAGCGTCGCCATCGTTTTAACGCGCCAGGTGCAGCTGACGCTGGTGCCGTTCCTCGACCGCGAGGCGTTCGTCGTGGAGCTGGCGTTGCCGCCGGGGAGCACGCTGGAAAGCACCCTCGCCGCCAGCACGGCGGTCGGTCGAGAGCTGCGGGAGTACCCGGGGGTCAAGGGTTACACCACCTTCGCCGGGACCAGGGGGCCTTTGCTGATGCCGTTTCCCGGCCCGGTCGAAGTCGACGCGGCGGATTCACACCGCGCATTCGTCTACGTGGAGCTGCATCCCGAGCACGAGCGCGACATGCTAAGTTTCGAACTTGAGCAGGCGCTTGCCGAAGACCTCGCGGCGGTGCTGGACGACTTCGATGCCCGCGCATGGATGCGCAGAATTCCTTCGGGCCCCTCGAGCGACAACGCCATCCAGGCGGAAATTTTCGGCCCCGACGAGGCTGCACGCGAGGCACTCGCTCGGCGGGTGACGGAACTGCTGCACGAGCATCCGGCCGTACGCGGCATCGAGCCTTTTCCCAAGCCGGCGGGACCGGAACTGCGCCTCGCGGTGGATACGGTCCGCAGCTCGGCCCGGGGCGTTCCGCCTGCCCGCGTGGCGGCCAGCGTGCACATGGCTTTGGCCGGCCGGACAGCGACCTCCCTGGACTTGCCTGCCGAACGTCAGCCGGTGCCCGTGGTGCTGCGCCTGCGCGAAAGCGAACGTACCCGGCTGGCGGATCTCGCCGGGCTTTACATCCGCAGCGAGAGCGGGCGTGCGGTGCCGCTGCTCGACCTCGTCGAGATCGAAACGGGCGCATGGACGCCGCCGCGGCATCGCAAGAACCAGTTGCCGGTGCGCTACGTGGCGGCAGAGGTGGATCGCGGCCTGAGCCAGCCCGTCTCAGTGCAACGGGATATCCTCGCCGAGCTTCGCGCGCAACCGGGCGACATGCCGGAAGTGCGCTGGTTCGGCGTCCCGCGGGACGATGCGGCGCCGGTGCTCTACTGGGGTGGCGAGTGGGAGATGACGCAACAGGTCTATCGCGATCTCGGCCTGGCCGGCCTCGCGGTCATTTTGTTGATCTACGCGCTCTTGTCGGCATGGTTCAAGTCCTACCTGGTCCCGCTGGTCATCATGGTGCCGATTCCGCTGATTTTCATCGGCGTGATTCCCGGTCACTGGCTGATGGGACTCGATATCGCCGGTTTCGGAATACTGGGGGTAATCGCCCTGGCCGGGATCGTGGTGCGCAATGCCGTGTTGTTGGTCGATTTCACGGTGCAGCACATCGACCAGGGCATGGCGGTCGATGACGCGCTGGTCCGGGCGGTTGCGCTGCGGACCCGGCCCATACTGTTGACGGCCGGCACCGTGATGTTCGGCAGCGGTTCGCTGATTTTCGAGCCGGCCCTGAAACCGCTGGGCCTGACGCTCGCAAGCGGCGTACTGGTCTCGACACTGTTGACCCTCGTGCTCGTACCGACCCTGTACATGCACGCCTTCGGTCATCGGGATGGCGATTGAAGCCCGCCGTCCAGGTTGAGTCACCCGGCGGCGGCGGGGATAATATAACGCCACGCCGGCCGGCGCGTCGCCCGTGACGCGTGCTCCGCGGCTCCTACCGTTTCACCCGGAACAGGCTCATGCGCTACGAACACATCCAGCTTCCCGATGGCGGCGAGCCCGTCACCGGCAATCCCGACTTCACGCTGAATGTCCCGGACCGGCCGATCGTGCCCTTCATCGAGGGCGACGGCATCGGCATCGACGTGACCCCCGTCGCGCGCAAGGTGGTGGACGCCGCTGTGCGCAAAGCCTACGGCGAGCAACGGGAGATCGCATGGATGGAGGTGTACGCCGGCCACAAGGCGACCCAGCTGTACGGGGGGAGCCAGTTTCTCCCGGAAGAGACGCTCGACGCCCTGGAGCGCTACCTGGTGTCCCTGAAAGGCCCGCTCGCCACGCCGGTGGGGGGCGGGTTCCGCTCGCTCAACGTCTCGATCCGCCAGCGTCTCGACCTGTATGCCTGCGTGCGCCCGATCCGGTACTTCCCGGGCGTGCAGACCCCTATGAAGGAGTCGGAGCTGGTGTCGATGACCGTGTTCCGCGAGAACACCGAGGACATCTATGCCGGCATCGAGTGGCCCTCGGGTTCGCCCGAAGCCCAGAAACTGATGAAGTTCCTGCAGGACGAGCTCAAGGTCCATGCGGTGAGATTCCCGTCGAGCTCCGGACTCGGCATCAAGCCGGTGTCGAAGGAGGGCTCGCAACGGCTCGTGCGCAAGGCCATCAACTACGCCGTGGATGAGGATCGCAGCTCGGTGACCCTGGTCCACAAGGGCAACATCATGAAATACACCGAGGGCGCGTTTCGCAACTGGGGCTACCAGCTTGCGCGCGACGAATTCGGCGCCACCGAGCTCGGCGACGGTCCGTGGCTGTGCTTCGACAACCCGCGCACCGGGCGGCAGATCGTGATCAAAGACGTGATCGCCGACAACTTCCTGCAGCAGATCCTGTTGAGCCCGGAAGAGTACGACGTGATCGCCACCCTGAATCTCAACGGCGACTACATCTCGGATGCGCTCGCTGCGCAGGTCGGGGGGATCGGCATCGCTCCGGGGGCCAACATCGGCGACGCCGTCGCGGTGTTCGAGGCGACCCACGGCACCGCGCCGGGCTTCGCCGGCAAGGACCGGGTCAATCCGGGCTCGCTGATCCTCTCCGCGGAGATGTTGTTGCGGTATCTCGGCTGGCGGGAGGCCGCGGACAACATCGTCCGTGGCGTGGCGCAGACCATCGCGGCCAAGGAACTCACCTTCGACCTGGCCCGGCTGCGCGAGGCGATTCGCAAACCGAGGATGGCCGCCGGACAGGCCTCGGTCGAGGAGGAACTGCAGCGGCTTGTGCCCGGCGCGACACTGCTCGGTACGCGGGATTTCGGCGACGCTGTCATCCGGCATATGGAGCAGTAAAAACAAGAAAAACATGTTAGTAGGAAGTAAAATTAAAGCGAAGTGCCACGTCTGAAACTGCCCGAAAACAATTATCCGGCGGGCTGGTTCGACGGCAGTTGCACCCGGTGCCCGCGTCTCGCCGGCTTTCTCGCCGATGTGCGCGAGAAGGAGCCCGACTATTATGCGGCGCCGGTGCCGCCCTTCGGGCCGGCGGATGCGCCGCTGCTGCTGGTGGGTCTCGCGCCTGGCATGCACGGCGCGAACCGTACCGGGCGACCGTTCACCGGCGATTATGCCGGCCTGTTGCTGTACCGGACTTTGCACAAGCTTGGGTTGGCCAGCCGCCCCGACTCCGCGCAGCCCGGCGACGGGCTGGAGTTGATCGGTTGCCGCATCAGCAACGCGGTGAAATGCCTGCCGCCGGCGAACAAGCCGACGCCGGCGGAGATTCGCTGCTGCCAGAGATGGCTCGGTACGGAGCTCGCGGAGAGCCGTCCCAAGGTCGTGCTCGCACTCGGGCGCATCGCGCACGATGCGGCGCTGGACGCCTGCGGAGCACGTCGCTCGGCCCATCGTTTCGCTCATGGGGCCGAACACGAGCTCGAGGAGGCGCATCCCAGGCTGGTCGATTCTTATCATTGCAGCCGCTACAACACTCAGACGCGACGCCTGACCGAGTCGATGTTCATGGACGTGGTGAGCCGGGCCGCGCGGCTCGCCGGGGTGGGGTCCGGCGCGTGAACAAGCCGCCGGGGCAAAGCGAATCGAATCCCGAACCGGATTCCGCCGGCGAGAAGCCGCCCCAGCGGAGGCGTCGGGCGGCCAAGGCGCCGTTCGATCCTCGGCCCGTGCTGCGGCGCCTCGGGCATCGCCCCGGGGTGTACCGCATGCTCGGGGAAGACGACGAGATTCTCTACGTCGGCAAGTCCCGGGATCTGAAAAAGCGTGTTTCGAGCTATTTCCGCGGCGTTCCGCGCCCGGGGAAGACGGGTTTCATGGTGAACCTCATCCGGGGCATCGAGGTCACGGTCACGCGCAGCGAAGCCGAGGCGCTGGTCCTCGAGAACACGCTGATCAAGCGCCACAAGCCGCGTTTCAACGTCCTGCTCAAGGACGACAAGAGTTTTCCCTACATTCGCCTCGACACGGCGCATGCCTATCCGCGGCTGTCGTTCTATCGTGGCACCCGGCGGGCCTCCGGTCGCTTGTTCGGCCCATATCCCAATGTGCCCGCGGTGCGCGCCACCCTGCGCGACCTGCAGCGATTGTTCCGCATCCGTCCCTGCGAGGACAATTACTTCGCACATCGCAGCCGGCCCTGCCTGCAGTACCAGATCGAGCGCTGCTCCGCGCCCTGCGTGGGGCTGATTTCCGAAGAAGACTACGGCCGGGACCTGGATCACGCGATTCGTTTCCTGGAGGGCCGGGGCAACGAGATCCGCGCCGAGCTGCGGCGCCGCATGGACGAAGCCGCCGGCCGGCTGGCTTTCGAAGAGGCCGCACGCTACAGGGACCAGATCGGCCGACTCGCGGCGATCCAGGAATCAGCGGTCGGTGGGGAGGGCGGTGCCGTCGATGCGGATGCACTCGCACTGCACGAGGAAGGCGGGCTGTTCTGCGTGGCGGCGATGTTCATTCGCGGCGGACGAATCCTGGGCAGCCGGAGCTGGTTTCCTCGCGCCGCCCCGGGCACCGATGCGGCCGAGGTGCTGGGCGCCTTCGTCGCCCAGCATTATCTCGGCGGCAACCCACCGGCGGAGATCCTCACCGCGCAGCCGCTCGAAGACGAGGAACTGCTGTCCAGGGCGCTTTCGGAGCAGGTGGCCCGCCAGGTGTCCGTGCGCCATCGAGTGCGTGCGCCGCGCAGCCGCTGGCTCGAGATGGCGATGGAGAACGCTCGCCAGTCGCTGGAACTCAGGATCGCGGGTACGGCGGGCTTCACCGCCCAGTTCGAGGCGCTCGGCGAGGCGCTTGGTCTCGACGCGCCGCCACGCCGCATCGAATGCTTCGATATCAGCCACACGGGCGGCGAGGCGACTGTCGCCTCCTGCGTGGTGTTCGTCACCGAAGGCCCGCTGAAGGCGGATTATCGCCGTTTCAATATTTCCGGGATCGCCGCGGGGGACGACTACGCGGCGATGCGCCAGGCCCTGCTGCGGCGCTACAGCCGCTTGAAGCGCGGCGAGGCGCCGTTGCCGGACGTGCTGCTGATCGATGGTGGCGCAGGCCAGCTCGCGGAGGCGGTCGCAGTGCTGAATGAGCTGCAGATCGAGGGCATCGAGCTGGTTGCGGTCGCCAAGGGTCCCGCCAGGCGCCCCGGCCTGGAACGGCTCTTCTTGGCTGGCCAACCGACGCCCCTTATACTGCCGAGGCACTCCAGCGCACTGCATCTCGTGCAGCAGGTGCGCGACGAGGCCCACCGATTTGCGATCGCGGGTCACCGGCAGCGGCGGGCACGCAGCAGGAGAACCAGTCCGCTTGAGGGCATCGAGGGACTCGGACCCAAGCGACGCCGCTCGCTTCTGAGTGAGCTCGGCGGCATGCAAGGCGTCATGTCGGCGGGCACGGATGACCTGGCCAGGGTCGAGGGCATTGGCCGTGACCTGGCGCAACGCATTTACGACGCACTTCACCCGGCGGAATGAGACCATGTCAGCAAGGCTAAACCTGCCCAACACGCTCACGTGGATCCGGATCGTCCTGATCCCCCTGATCGTCGTGGTTTTCTACCTGCCGCATCCATGGTCGGGCCCGGTCGCAGCGATCATCTTTTCGCTGGCGGGGATCACCGACTGGCTCGATGGCTACTTCGCCCGCAAGCTGAACCAGACCTCCGCATTCGGTGCATTCCTGGATCCGGTGGCCGACAAGCTGATGATTTCCACCGCGCTGGTGCTGCTGGTGTCAAAGTACCCTGGCTTCGTCGTGGCGATCCCCGCAGCGGTCATCATCGGCCGTGAGATCGCGGTCTCCGCATTGCGCGAGTGGATGTCGGAGCTCGGCGGACGCCAGCATGTGTCGGTATCCGGGATCGGCAAGTACAAGACGACGGCGCAGATCACGGCCCTGATCATGATGCTGTGGGGCCAGAAGTTGTGGTTCATCCCGATGTATGAAATCGGCTACGGGTTCCTCCTGCTGGCAGCGTTGCTGACGCTCTGGTCGATGGGGAAGTACCTGATGGCCGCGTGGCCGCACCTGCGAGGTTATTGAGCAGCTGCCTGCGCGCGGGAGGGCAAAGCTTGACAGGGTGCACTTAGGGCTTAGAATTGCGCGTCCTGACGCGGGAATAGCTCAGTTGGTAGAGCACAACCTTG
>CAYTXS010000044.1:0-13703 GCA_964441585.1 uncultured Thioalkalivibrio sp. | reverse complement strand
AACAGGCCAGGCGGGGACGAGACTGATCGATTAGCTCGGGAGAGCGACTATGGCGATTTTCCATGACCTCAGGCTCGCGTTTCGCTCGACGATTCGCAGCGTTGGCTTCAGTGCCACGACGATAATCGTCATGGCACTGGGCGTCGGCGCGACGACCTTCGCCTTCGTCGCCATCAATGCCGTGGTTTTGCAGCCTCTGCCTTACCCGGACGCTGAGGAACTGGTGCACATCGAGCTTGTCTCTGCCGAGAGTCCTAATGGCTTCGAGATCGGGTTGCATGATGTAAGCGACCTTGCCGAACGCCAGACCTCGTTCCGCAGCCTCTTCGCCGTCTACAGCGGCACGATCAACGTCAGTGGAGAAGAGCGCCCCATACGATACGACGGCGCCTTCGTGAGCGCGAACGCGTTCGCCCAGCTCGGTGTGCCACCCGCCTTGGGTCGCACCTTCGTCGTCGGCGATGACATTCCGGGCGCGCCGCTGGCGGTCGTCATCAGCTGGGAGATCTGGCAGCAGCGCTACGGCGCCAAGCCGTCAGTGATCGGTACACAGATCCGGGTCAACGGGACGCCAGCAACCATCGTCGGCGTCATGCCGAACGGTTTCATGTGGCCGACGCGCAACGAGATCTGGGTGCCGATGCAAAACGACCTGGTCGCGCTGCCGCGCTCTGAGGCGGCCACAGTCGAGGCTTTCGGTCGCTTGCGCGAGGGCGTGACGCTCGAGCAGGCGCGCAGCGAGTTCGCCACGCTCTATGCCTCCATTCTCGACACCAATCCGGGCTGGAACGTAGGCGCGACCACGGAACTGAAGCCGTATCGCGAGGAATTCGTCGGCCAACAGACCATGGCCATCCTCACCGCCATGCAATTGGCGACGGCGCTGGTGTTGCTGATCGCCTGCGCGAATGTGGCCAACTTGATTCTGGCTCGTACGGTGAGCCGCAGCCGCGAACTGTCGGTGCGCGCGGCGCTGGGCGCAAGTCGCTGGCGGCTGGTCGCCGGCACGCTCACCGAGAGCGTCAGCTTGAGCCTGGTGGGCGGAGTGATCGGCATCCTGATCGCGCACGTGGCCGGCCGGAGTGTCCAGCGTTACCTGGTCGCGAGTGGCGACGGGACTCCCTACTGGATGGATTTCGGCGCCGACTGGCGGGTGGCGCTGTTTGCCTTGTTCGTGGCTGCCGTGGCCGGAATTCTTGCGGGCGTGCTGCCGGCGTTGCGCGCCGCCCGCCGCGACGTCACAGCAGGGCTGAAGTCCAGTGGCGGCGGCGGCACCGGCGTGGCCATCGGCCGCTTCACGCACGCGCTCATCGGGGTGGAGATCGCCCTGAGCTGCGCGCTGCTGGTGGGTGGCGCGTTGACGGTGCGCTCCGTGATCAATCTCCAGCATGCGCCGATCGGGGCGGACGTGGCCGGCGTGATGTCCGGGCGGATCGGCCTGTTCGACGCGCAGTACCCAGACGCGGCGAGCCGCCGGCAGTTCTGGGAGGCGTTTGAGGCGCGCGTCGCGGAGCTGCCCGGCGTGACCGGCGCCAGCGTAACGACCAGCCTGCCGACCTTCGGTGCGGGTGCGACGCGCTACCTGCCGGCCGGCGACGAGCCGCCGGCGGACGGGCTATACCCGGTCACGCTCACGGTGGTCGCCACGCCGGGGTTTTTCGACATGTTCCGCATCCCGCTGACTGCCGGACGCGCTTTCAGTTCCGCAGATCGCGAGGACACGATGCCGGTCGTCGTCGTGAACCGCGCATTCGCCGAGCGCACCTGGCCCGGCGAGGACCCCGTCGGCAAGCGCCTGCAGCTTGGCGGTACCGACTCGGAACAACCCGAGGTGACGGTGATCGGCGTCGCGGGCGATGTCTATCACCATACCCTTGAGTTCGGCGCGGTACAGCCGGCGATCTACCGGCCGCTCGCACAGGCGGATACGCGTTTCGCGTCCATTGCGGTGCGCACGGATGGCGATCCGGACACGCTCGCCAACCCGATCCGCGACGCGTTGCGCAGCATCGATTCCGACCTGCCCGCGTACTGGGTGCAGCCGGCCCAGGTCTGGGTAGATCAGAGTCGTTCCGGTCCAAAGCTTCTGGGCATCATCTTCAGCGTATTCGGCGTGGCCGCCGTGTTGCTCGCCTCGGTGGGCGTTTACGGCGTCCTCGCCTTCACGGTCGCCCAACGCACGCGCGAGTTCGGCATTCGTCGGGCGCTCGGTGCTGAGCAGAGCGGTATCCTCGGACTGGTTCTTCGCCAGGGGGTACGGCAACTGGTGATCGCCGTGCCCGTGGGCCTGGTGATGGCATTTGGCCTGGGCCGGATCCTGCAAGGTGTTCTGGCCAACGTGTCCAGCCTGGATCCGGTGAGTTTTCTTGGGGTGCCAATCCTGCTATCGCTGATCGTTATCGTGGCGAGTCTCGTGCCGGCGCGACGGGCGGCGCGGGTCAACCCGATGGCGGCCTTGCGATACGAATAACACGCGCGACGTGCGTACGGGGCGCGCCGCGCACATTCAGCCAATCGAGGCACTGAGACATGAATAATTTTCGCTTCGCGCTGCGCCAGGTCGTCAAGCGACCGGCGCTGTCCATCATGATCGTGCTGATGCTGGCCGTCGGGATCGGGGCGAACGCCGCGATGTTCTCGCTGTTCCACCAGGTCCTGCTCCGCCCGCTGCCGGTGCCGGACCCGGCCAGCCTTGTGAACCTCGGATCGCCGGGGCCGAAGACGGGCTCGGTCTCCTGCAGTGGCATCGGCGGCTGCGACTATGTGTTCAGTTACCCGATGCTGCGCGACCTCGAGCGCGAGCAGACAGTGTTCACGGCCATCGGCGCGCACCGCAACTTTGGCGCCAGCATTGCCGCCGACGGAAAGGCGGTCAGCGGCGGCGGCCTGTTGGTCAACGGCGGTTATTTCCGGGCGCTGCAATTAGCGCCCGCGCTGGGCCGGCTGATTGGTCCGCAGGACGAGCCTCGCATCGGTGAGGGCCACGTTGCAGTGTTGAGCCATGCCTACTGGCAGAACGCGCTCGGTGCTGACCCTGGTGTGATTGGCCGGACGCTGATCGTCAATGGCCAGTCACTTGAAATCATCGGTGTCGCGCCCGAGGGTTTCACCGGCACTTCGTTCGGTCCCGGGCCGCAGGTGTTTGTGCCCCTGACCCTACGCTGGTTCATGCAGCCGTACTTCCAGCTCGACGACGATAATCGGCAGTCCTATTGGGTGTACATGTTTGCACGCTTGAAACCGGGCATGACGCGGGAGCAGGCCGCGCGCGAGATCAACGGGCCGTACCGCGCGATCATCAACGACATCGAGGCGCCGCTGAACACCGGCATGTCCGAGCAGACGCTCGCACGCTTCAGAGAAAAGACGCTGGTGCTGGAGCCAGGCGAACGCGGCCAGAGCAGTGCCCCGGAGGAGGCGCGCATGCCACTGACGCTCCTGTTCGGGGTGACCGGCCTGGTGCTGCTGATCGTCTGCGTGAACATCGCGAACCTGCTGCTCGCGCGCGGTGCGGCGCGCGCCGGTGAAATGGCTGTACGTGCCTCGATAGGGGCCAGTCGCCGCCAGATGATTGCGCAGCTGCTGACCGAGGCCGGCGTGCTTGGCGCGCTCGGCTGCCTCGCCAGCCTGCCGGTCGCGGCGGCCACGCTCGGCGTCATCGCCTCGATCATGCCGGCGTCCACGCAGTCGGTGGGGCTCACGCTGAGCGGTCCCGCAATCGCCTTCGCAGTTGTCGCCGCGATGGGTACCGCGCTGCTGTTCGGCCTGTTCCCTGCGCTCGCCGCGACGCGCACGCCACCAGGCACGGTGCTCAAAGGCCAGGCAGGGCAGCCCTCCGGCGGCCGCGGCATGGCCCGCTTCCGCAACGTCCTGGCGACCGTGCAGATCGCGTTCTCGATGGTGCTGCTGGTGCTGGCCGGCCTCTTCACCCAGAGCCTGGCGAACGTCGGCAAGGTCGATCTCGGGCTGCGCGCTGATTCGGTCGTGACGTTCGTAGTGGCGCCTGTGCTGAACGGTTACACCCCGGAGCGCTCGGCTCAGTTGTTCGATCAGATCGAGGAAGAACTGGCCGCATTGCCTGGGGTGGCCAGCGTCGCCTCGTCCGTTGTGGCGGTGGTCGCCGGCGAAAATTGGGCCAGCAACGTCACCGTCGAAGGCTTCGAGGCGGCGCCCGATACGGACCAGAACGCCAGCTACAACGAGATCGGGCCGGGGTTCCTCCGCACGCTGCAGATCCCGCTCCTGGCCGGGCGCGACTTCAGCGAAACGGACACGCTGGGCGGCGCGCGTGTTGCGATCGTCAACGAGACGTTTGCGAACAAGTTCGGCCTCGGCAGTGATGCAGTCGGCAAACGCATGGCGATCGGCTCAGCGGACGAGCTTGACATCGAGATCATTGGGCTCGTCAAGGATGCGAAGTACAGCGAGGTGAAGGATGAAGTCCCGCCCCAGTACTTTCTCGCGCGGCGCCAGAACCAGGATCTCGGCTTCATGAACTTCTACATGCGCACTTCGTTGGCACCGGAACAGGTCCTCGCCGCCGTGCCCGGTGTCGTCGCATCACTTGATTCCAATCTCCCCGTCGATAGCCTGTCGACCTTGCCGAATGTCATACGTGACCGCGTTTTCCTTGACCGCCTGATTGGCCTGCTATCGAGTGGCTTCGCGCTCCTCGCGACGCTGTTGGCGGCGACCGGGCTGTACGGCGTCCTGTCGTACTCGGTCGTGCAGCGCACCCGCGAACTAGGCCTGCGCCAGGCGCTCGGCGCGACCCCGTTCCGTCTGCGCGGCATGGTGCTGCGTCAGGTGGGATGGATGGCCCTGGTCGGCGGCCTGGCCGGGCTGACACTCGCGGTCCTGCTCGGCCGCGCGGCAGAAGCCGTGCTGTTCGGCCTGCGCGGCTACGATCCAGTCGTGCTGTCTGGCGCGGTGGTGGTGCTGGGCGCGGTGGTGCTCACCGCGGGCTATCTGCCCGCGCGCCGCGCATCGCGTATCACGCCGATGGAGGCGTTGCGTTATGAATGAACCCCGGCTCCGACACCCGGTTTCACATGGTGCCCCTGGCGAGACGCAGCCAGCACCGGGAGTCAGCCCGATGATCAGCCTGAAGCGCATCGAGAGAAGCTATGACACCAAGGCCGGCCGCACCTGGGTGCTGCGCCAGGTCACACTGGATATCGGCAGGGGCGATTTCGTCAGCGTGATGGGCCCCTCGGGCGCGGGCAAGTCGACCCTGTTGAACCTGCTCGGCATGTTCGACAGCGACTGGTCGGGCGAGTACTGGCTGGATGGCCACCCGGTTCATGAGCTGCCGCAGAAGAAACGCGCTGACCTGAGCCGCCGGCATATCGGTTTTGTCTTTCAGCAGTATCACCTGCTGGACGACCTGACCGTCTGCGAGAACCTGGAAATTCCGCTGACCTACCGCGACGTGGCGCGCGGTGAGCGCGAAGGCATCGTCGCCGATATGCTCGATCGTTTCGGCATCGTCGGCAAGAAGGACCTGTATCCGTCGCAGCTGTCGGGTGGGCAGCAGCAGCTGGTCGCGGTGGCGCGCGCCATGGTCTCGAGTCCCGCGCTGATCTTGGCCGACGAGCCGACCGGTGCGCTGCACTCGGACCAGGGGAAGATGATCATGCAGACCCTCAAGCAACTCAATGAGGCGGGCACCACGATCGTGCAGGTGACCCACTCCGAGGACAATGCCGCCCACGGAGACAGGATCATCCGCCTCCATGACGGCTGGATGGATTGAGGCATCCAGCGAGGTCTCCCCTATACTCGCGCAATGAAGAATCGGCCCTCCAGAATCCTGGTCGCGGATGACCAGCGCGACGTGCTCGAGGCGCTGCGCCTGCTGCTGAAAGGCGAGGGGTACCAGACCGAGAGCTTCAGCCACCCGCATGCGCTCATCGAGGCGCTTCGCCTGCACGCTGCGGACGCGGTGCTGATGGACCTCAACTACACGCGCGACACCACCTCGGGTGACGAGGGACTGGATGCCATCGGGCGCATTCGCGCGTTCGATGCCGATACGCCGATCGTGGTGATGACCGCGTGGGGCACGATTGAGCTCGCGGTCGAGGCCATGCGCCGGGGCGCGCAGGATTTCATTGAAAAGCCTTGGGACAACGCGCGCCTGATGACGGTGCTCGGCACGCAGGTCGCGCTCGGGCAGGCGCTCCGCCGTGCTCGCGCGCTGGAAGCCGAGAACCGGCAGCTGCGCGGGGGCGCCGGCGAGATGATCGCCGCCTCGCCCGTGATGCAGCCGGTCCTAGAAACCATTGAGCAGGTGGCGCCGGCTGACGCCAACGTGCTGATCACCGGTGAAAGCGGCAGCGGCAAGGGACTGGTGGCGCGCATGATCCATGAGCACTCGCCGCGCCGCGAGCGCAGCCTGGTCGTCGTGAACATCGGCAGCCTGGCCGAGACCGTGTTCGAGAGCGAAATGTTCGGCCACGTGAAAGGTGCATTCACCGACGCACGCGCGGACCGCGTCGGACGTTTCGAACTGGCGGATGGCGGCACGCTGTTTTTGGACGAGATCGCGAACCTGCCGGTGGCCCAGCAGGCGCGCCTGCTGCGAGTGCTGGAAGACGGGGAATTCGAGCGGCTGGGCTCCTCGCGCACGCAGCAAACCGACGTCCGTGTGCTGGCGGCAACCAATGCCGATATCGCCGCGGAAGTGGACTCCGGCCAGTTGCGCAGCGACCTGCTTTACCGGCTGAACACGATCCATCTTCACCTGCCGCCGCTGCGGGAGCGCGGCGAGGATATCGTGCAGCTCTCGCAGCGGTTTCTGGAACGTCATGCGCGGCGCTACACACGTCCAGTGGAATCGTTCACGGAGTCGGCCCTGTCGGCATTGCGCCGCTATTCATGGCCCGGCAATGTTCGCGAACTCGATCACGTGATCGAGCGCGCGGTGCTGATGTGTCGCGGCGCCGCTCTCGGTCCCGCAGACCTGCGACTGGACAGCGCCGTGCCGACAGCCGACCGCGGTCCGGTCACCCTGGATGAGGCGGAACACGAACTCATCCAGGCGGCCCTGGCCCGCCACGACGGCAACGTCGTCACCGCCGCCGACGAACTGGGCTTGAGCCGCTCGGCACTGTATCGACGCATGGAGAAGTACGGGCTGTGAGACGAAGACGCAAGCTGCGGTCGCAGAATCGTCTGCTGCTTCTCATCTTCCTTTCAGTTGCGCCTGCATGGCTGATTGCCGCCGTATTCCTGTGGCACTGGGACGCCGATCCTGCCGCGCGCTGGACCCTTCTGGTACTCATGTCCCTGTTCGCGATCGGTGGCGCGGCGGCCGTAAGGCGCCATGTGGTGCATCCGCTGCAGTCAATGGCCAACCTCCTCGAGGCGCTACGCGAAGGCGACTATTCTTTGCGCGGGCGCAACGTTGATCCGGACGATGCGATCGGTGAGGTCATGGTCGAAATCAACGCATTGAGCCGGACGTTGCACGACCAGCGGCTCGAGGCGCTCGAGGCCGGGGTGCTCCTGCAGAAAGTCATCGCGGAGGTGGATCTCGCGGTTTTCGCCTTCGATGCAGAACGCCGGCTTCGACTTGCGAATCGCGCGGGCGAGGCGCTTCTCGGCGCCAAGGCAAGCCAACTACTCGACCGGTCCGCCGGGAGCCTGGGCCTGGAGCTGATGCTGGACAAGGCATCCGGACACATCGTGTCGCACGTGTTTCCGGGTGGCGCCGGCCGTTGGGAAGTCAGGCGGCGCAGCTTTCGCGAGGGTGGCCGGCCACATGAGTTGCTCGTCATTTCCGACCTGAGCCGCGCGCTGCGCGAAGAGGAACGGCAGGCCTGGCAAAGGCTGGTGCGGGTCATCGGTCACGAGCTCAACAACTCCCTCGCGCCCATCAAGTCCATTGCAGGCATGCTGCAACACCTGGTCCGGCGCGACACCTTGCCGACCGACTGGCGCGATGACGCCAACGCGGGGCTCGCGGTGATCCACGATCGAGCAGAGTCGCTCAGCCGGTTCATCGGCGCCTATGCGCGGCTTGCCCGGCTGCCAGCGCCCTCGTTAGTGCTCGTTGATTTTCCGCAGCTGTTGCGCCGCGTGGCCTCCCTGCACCGCGATATCGTCGCAGTCGAGCCGGGGCCGGCAGTCGAACTGGAAGCCGATGCGGACCAGTTGGAGCAGGTGATGATCAACCTGATCAAGAACGCGGTGGAGGCGAGCGCGACGCTCGGCCAAGTGCGAGTCCGCTGGCGGCAGTCACACGATGCACTCGCGGTCGAGATCGAAGATGACGGTCCCGGCCTCGCGCGCACCGACAACCTGTGGGTGCCGTTCTTCACGACCAAGGCGGGCGGCACCGGGATCGGACTCGTCCTCAGTCGGACGATCGTCGAGAATCACGGTGGCACGATCTCGCTGGCGAATCGCATCGACGCGCGCGGCTGTATTGCACGGATCGAATTGCCGTTGGCCACGAAACGCGGGCAGCGTAAATCCCTCCGCTCAGGCTGATGCATCGCAAGGGCAGGCGGCACCAGGTGTGAGTCAGGCGCTCCTGATCTGGCAAAGCGTCGCCTTGGTCTCCTGCATCTGGGTGACCGAGTCATAACCGTAGGTCGTCGCCGTGTTGCAGGCTTCACCCCGAATGTACGGGGCCGTGCCTTCCGGATACCTGGTTAACAGGTCCTCGCCCTGGAACCAGCCGCCGAAATGGAACGGTGTCCATACGACACCGCGCCCGACACGCGGCGTGACCATCGCCTTGACCAGGATCCGGCCGCCTTCCGGGCCCTCGAGCCAGACCTGTTGTCCGTCTTCGACACCACGCGCCCTGGCGTCATCCAGGTTGATCTCCACGAACATCTCGCGCTGCAACTCGGCCAGCCAGATGTTCGAGCGTGTCTCCTCGCCGCCGCCTTCGTATTCGACCAGCCGACCGCTGATGAAGACCAGCGGGTAGTCGGTGGAGTAATCCTTCGCCTGGATGGATGCGTAGCGGGTCGGCAGGCGCCAGTAGGCCTTGCGATCTTCGTAGGTCGGGAATTCCTGCACCAGGTCATAGCGCGGGGTGTAGAGCGGTTCACGATGCACAGGGACGGGATCCGGGAAATTCCAGACCACACAGCGGGCTTTCGCGTTGCCGAAGGGCGCACAACCGTGCGCTATCGCGACACGCTGGATGCCGCCGGACAGGTCCGTCTTCCAGTTGCGTCCTTCCGCCGCCTGCTTTTCCGCATCGGACAACTCGTCCCACCAGCCGAGTTGCTTGAGCATGGCTGCGGTGAATTCGGGATAGCCGGTCTCGATCTCCGAGCCCTTGCTCCAGGAGTCCTCCGCCAGCAGGTTCTCTCCGTTGTGCTCGACACCGAACCGGGCGCGGAAAGTCAGGCCACCTTCCGCCACGGGCTTGCTCGTGTCGTACAGCAGCGGCGTGCCGGGATGGGCCATGTCCCCATCGCCCCAGCAGGGCCACGGGAGACCGAAATACTCGCCATCGACCGGGCCCCCCTCTGCGCGGAGCGTGGTCGGGTTGAAGGTGTGCCGATATTCGGCATGAGCCTTGAGCCTCTCCGGCGTCTGTCCCGTGTATCCGATCGTCCAGGTTCCGCGGTTTATCTCGCGCAGCGTAGCCTCCGGCGAGGGCATCTCGCCATCGACCTCGATGTGCTTGAACATGGGGTCGGCGAAGTTGAGCTTGCGCGCCAGGAGGTACAGGATGGCGGCGTCGGGCTTCGACTCGAACAACGGCTCGACCGTTTTTTCCCGCCACTGGAGCGACCGGTTCGAGGCCGTCACCGAGCCTGACTGTTCGAACTGCGTACAGGTGGGCAACAGATAAGTGTTGTTCTTGCGTTCGCTCATCACCGCCATGTGGGTGGGGAAGGGGTCCGATATGACCACCAGGTCCACTTTTTCGAGCGCTTTTTTCATCTCCACGCCCCGCGTCTGGCTGTTTACCGCGTGACCCTGGAAGAACACGGCGTGGAAGTTGTCCCGCTGCTGGAAGTTCTCGGGATCCTCGAGAATCCCGTCGATCCAACGTGATACCGGTACGCCGGCGGTATTCATCCGCCAGGTTTTCGCGCCTCCTTCAACGTACTGCCGGGAGAAATCGAACCGGCCTTTCAGCCACTCGTGGTCCACGTCCCAGACACGAGCCCAGTGTTGCCAGGCCCCGTCGGACAGGCCGTAGTAGCCGGGCAGCGTGTGGCAGTTAGGCCCGACATCGGTGGCTCCCTGCACGTTGTCGTGTCCGCGGAATATGTTGGCGCCACCGCCGGAGACGCCAACATTCCCCAGGGCAAGCTGCAGGATGCAATCGGCGCGCGTGTTGTTGTTGCCGATGTGATGCTGGGTATGGCCCATGCACCAGACGATCGTGCCGGGGCGGTTCTCGGCCATGGTCTTTGCGCAGGCATACATCTCGTCTTCAGGGACACCGGTCACGTCGGCCACCCGATCAGGCGTCCATTTCGCGACTTCCGCCCGGACCTGGTCCATGCCATAGACGCGCTGTGCGATGTACTCCTCGTCTTCCCATCCGTTCTCGAAAATGTGCCACAGCAGTCCCCAGATGAAGGGTGTGTCCGTGCCCGGACGCAGGCGTATGTACTGGTCTGCATGGGCGGCCGTGCGTGTGAACCGCGGGTCCACGACGATCATCTTGGCACCGTTCTCTTTGCCTCGGAGCACGTGCTGCATGGCAACAGGGTGAGCCTCGGCCGGGTTTGCGCCGCAGACCAGCATCGCCTTGCAGTTGTGCATGTCGTTGTAGGAGTTGGTCATCGCGCCGTAGCCCCAGGTATTCGCGACCCCGGCCACGGTCGTCGAATGGCAGATGCGCGCCTGGTGGTCACAATTGTTGGAGCCCCAGAAAGCGGCGAACTTGCGTTGCAGGTAGGCGCCCTCATTACTGGCCTTGGAAGAACCGCAGAAGAACAGGGAGTCCGGCCCGGATTGCTCGCGTATCTTCAGCAGCTGGTCGCCGATCTCATCGATTGCCGTTTGCCAGGAGATGCGTTGCCACTTGCCGTCCACGAGTTTCATCGGGTATTTGAGTCGCTTCTCACCCTGCCCATGGGCGCGCACCGAAGCCCCCTTGGCGCAGTGCGCGCCGAGATTGATGGGCGATTCGAAGTCCGGTTCCTGGCCGATCCATACGCCGTTCGCGATCTCGGCGACGATTCCGCAACCTACCGAGCAATGCGTGCAAACGGTGCGCCGCTTGTCCGGCGCAGCGGAGCGCATCTCCTGTGCTCGTGCCGCGCCTTGTTTCATCATTGCGGGCGGAAATGTGCTGGCGATTGCGCCGCCGCCGACGGCGAGGCCGCTGTTGCGCAGGAACGTTCGGCGGTCGACTGCGCGAGCCAGCAGGCCCTGGGCGGGTTGACCTGCTTTTCGGGCAGATCCCTTCGTCACCTTCGTCAATTTCATGCTCGGACTCCTCCAGGCTTTGCTGCGCTGCAGTTCCTTGCTGACGCTGATTTATCTCCCGGGGCGGCCGGTACCGGTGGCCCCACGTATGTATTCACGTTTAGTAGAGGATCAGCGTTTTCGCCACGCCGCCCCGGTTCCCGTCGTTCGCTGCAAAGGCGAAGTCGGCCGGGGGCCGACTCACTTGAAGGGCTTTTCTTTGCGCACAAGAAACTTTTCGGCGATCGACTGAATTGTCGTGTGGCGTGTCAACCGCACCGGCCGAGGAGCAGCCCAGCCGTCGGCTGGGCCATGGCCGGTATTTTCATAATTCTGTCACCGTAGGACGGATACAGTGATTGGCTGAACGCACCGGCATGACGCCGGCCCGCATCATGGAGGCCTTTCAGTTCAATGAATATCAAATCCCGGCTCAAGACGGTTACGGCGATTCTTTTTCTGTCGATGATGGCTGTTTGGGGCGGTGCCATCGCGGCGGACACGGATCCCGTGCTGCTGCGCTTTGCGGTGCTTGGTGATGCCGAGCCCAAGCCGGAGCCTCGCTTCCCCGGCGTCGAGGCTGCGGTGAGAGACGTCAACTCGATTGCTGCCCGCGGACGGATTGATTTCGTTGTCGGTGTTGGCGACCTGGCGCACAAGGGGACGATCGTCCAGTACGAGAATGTCACGCCGATCCTTAAGGATCTGAGCCGGCCCTTCTATCCGATCATGGGCAACGAGGAACACAACTCGACCGTGGCACGTTTCATGGATTACGCGAGCCGCTGGAACGCCGGACTATCCGGACCAAGCTATGTCCAGGACCATGGGCCGGTCGTGCTGGTCCATGCTTCGCCCGATTTCAGCCGGGATTTCAACGATAGCGGCATCGACTGGATTCTTGGCCAGGTGAAGCGTGCCGCCCCGAAACCCGTTTTCCTGGTCGTCCATGCAGCCCAGGCGGGCGTGTACCCCGAAAACGCGGAAAAAGGTGTCCACAATCCGCGTTTTGCCGAGATCGTCGCCCAGCCCAATCTCGCCGCAGTCATCTCAGGGGACCTGCACATGGACATGGATCGGGTGGTTCATTCCCGGCAGATCGGCCAGGTCCACTATCTGCACGTGCCGGCCCTGGAACGTACCAAGATCCCCGACGAGACGCGGCACACGCCAATGTTTCGCATAGTGTCAGTCACGGGGGGTGGCGAGGTGCAGGTGGACACCTATCAGACCGGCACTTTGGAACCGCTGGAGCATCACGCTTACGGTTTCAAACTGCGAGCCGTCGCCCAGTAAGCGCCGCCCTTTTCAGGGCGCCGCCGTTTTTCGCTGGGAGGTGCGATCCCCGGCGACCGAAACCGGTGGCATGTAATAAACCCGGCCTGGCGAAACTCTATTTAGTCGTGACCAGCGGTCTGCCCGCCGTGAAAGGCAGTCGGCCACGCATTGCCGTAGTGGCCGATCCGACGGGCTCCGCATTGTGGCGGGGAGATTTTTGGGGTTGCAGGTTTCTTCGGCATCGCCAAGCTACACGCGACCCTTGGAACTGGAGACGACTTCATGCGCATTCCACTCAAGCAGCAGATCCGCACCAACCTCGTGGCAATCATCAGCCTGATGCTGGCCTTGCTCAGCCTGTCCTACAACACCTGGCGCAACGAGGTCACCGAACACAATCGCAATGTGCGCGAGGCCGGGTTCGAAGTGCTCGTGACACTGGGTGAGCTGCACGAGATCATTTTTTTTCTGCACTATGACAAGGACGCAGTGCGCGGTAACCCCCGGCTTGGCTGGACCAAGGTCCTGTTGGTAAACGATCTCGCCACGATCATGCCCGGCGTCACCGAGTCCGCAGACTCCCTCAGCGAGACCTGGGAGGCGGACTGGGCTGCGCTGGGGCAGGACCAGCGGGCCGTCGAACGCATTTCCCGCGCGGTGGACGAGGTCCGGGCATCCACGCTCCATGCCTTGTCCTTGCTGGAGTGATGGATGGAGGTGGGCGGCACAGCCCCGGGGAATTCCCGCCCGCCGTTAGGTGTCCTGACGGCAAAGCAAAGTGGATCCCGTTGCGCCGCCGCCTGTGTTAAAGTCTCGGCCCTCCCGGAGGCAAGGGAGCCCATGTGGCGCGGTGGCGGAGTGGTTACGCAGCGGCCTGCAAAGCCGTGAACACCGGTTCGATTCCGGTCCGCGCCTCCAGTCGAATGCACGCGGCGGCACGGCCCGGGTGGCGAAACTGGTAGACGCAGGGGACTTAAAATCCCCCGGCCGCGAGGCCATGCCGGTTCGACTCCGGCCCCGGGCACCAA
>CAYTXS010000043.1:12921-14001 GCA_964441585.1 uncultured Thioalkalivibrio sp. | reverse complement strand
CTCGGCTTCATCAAGGACATCCGTTACGTCATGCGGCGCCTGCCGCCGCCCCAGGAGCGGCTCAACCTGGTGTTTTCCGCCACCCTGTCGCATCGTGTGCTGGAACTGGCTTACGAGCACATGAACGATCCGACGCTGGTGCGGATCGAGCCCGAGCAGGTGACGGCGGAGAAAGTGCGCCAACGCATTTATTTTCCGGCCAACACGGAGAAGCTGCCGCTTTTGATCGGCCTGCTGCGCGAAAAGGAAGCGACCCGAACCATGGTGTTCGTCAACACCAAGCGGGCGGCCGACCGGGTGCGGGATTTCCTCGAGGCGAACGGATTGCCTGCCGAAGTCATATCGGGCGACGTACCGCAGAAAAAGCGCCAGAAAGTGCTGGCCAGTTTCCAGGCGGGCGAGTTGCCGATCCTCGTGACCACCGACGTGGGATCACGCGGCCTGCACATTCCCGGCGTCACGCATGTCGTGAACTACGACCTGCCGCAGGATCGCGAGGACTACGTCCATCGCATCGGCCGCACCGCGCGCGCCGGCGAGTCCGGGGATGCCATCAGTTTCGGCTGCGAGACCTACGTCCAGACCCTGCCGGACATCGAGGACTACATCGGCATGAAGATCCCGGTCGATACGATCGATCGGGCGAGATTGCCGGAGATCGCGCGGCCCGCGCGGAACAGCCGCCTCGACCGTACCGAATGGGGCTCGCGACCCGCCGAGGGGCGTGGCGGCCCCGGCGGTGGGCGTGGCGGACGCAGTTCGGGAGGACGTTCCGGGGGCGGCGGCCGCACCGGGGGCGGGCGTTCCGGCGGCGGGCCGCGTCGCGAGGACAGGCCGGCCGAAACCGGTGGCGGACCGGCACAGGCAAAGGGCGAGGGCGCCCCGGCTGCGCCCGCTGCCGCGGGCGACGCGACCGCCCCCGGCACGGCACCGAAGAAACGCCGGCGTCGGCGCAAGCGCAGCAGCGGTGGTGACAAGCCCGGCGGCGAATCCTCGCCGACTACAGACTGAGCGAACGGCACTTCGGCTGGTCGCTTACCCTGAGTGCCACGCCGGTAAATCCGTCAGGCCTCGAAGCGC
>CAYTXS010000043.1:0-12821 GCA_964441585.1 uncultured Thioalkalivibrio sp. | reverse complement strand
CGCACCGCCAGCAGGAATTCCTGGACGTCGGGCAAAAAATCGATATGGTCCTCGACCTCGCGTTTCAGCGCCGCCACGTCCAGGCCGAGCTCCCGGCTCCAGTGGTCCAGGCAATACCACTCCAGCGTGCCGCGCACCGCCGCGAAACGCGGCGCCAGCACCGCCACGGCTTCTTCGTGCGCCAGGCCGTTCAGGCTGGCGTAGCGCGCCGGGATCAGTTCCTGCCAGAAGAAATTGTCGAAACGCAGGTCCAGCAAGGTACCGTCCATGTCCAGCAGGACGGTGTCGTAATCCCGCCAGTCGAAGGGATGATGAGAGACGATATCCATTGGCGTTTATGATATACGCCCCGCACCCAAGGAGTCCGCTCGTGACCCACGCCACCATGGAACTGCTCGATGCCGTCGTCGGTATCGCCGAATCGGCCGGACAGGCGATCATGGACGTCTACGAGACGGACTTCGCCGTCGAGGCCAAGGCCGACGAGTCGCCGATCACCGCCGCCGACCGGCGCGCCCACGACGTGATCCGCGGCGGCCTCGAGAAGCTGCCGGAGGATCTGCCGATCCTGTCCGAGGAAGCCCGCACCGTTCCCTGGGAAGTGCGCCGCCACTGGCGAGACTACTGGCTCGTGGACCCACTCGACGGCACCAAGGAGTTCGTCCAGCGCAACGGCCAGTTCACCGTCAACATCGCGCTGGTCAGCGGCGGGCGGCCGGTGATGGGCGTGGTGCATGTGCCCGTCTCCGGCGCGACCTACGCGGGAATCGTCGGACAGGGCGCATGGCGACGCGACCGCGACGCCGAGGCACAGGCCATTCGCGTGGCGGCGCTGGCGAGCGGCCCGGTGCGTGTCGTGGGCTCCCGCTCGCATCGCGGACCCGATCTCGACGGCTACCTCGAACGGCTCGGGCCGCACGAGATGATCCCGATGGGCTCCTCGCTGAAATTCTGCATCGTCGCCGAGGGCAACGCAGACGTCTATCCGCGCCTCGGCCCGACGTCCGAATGGGACACGGCCGCCGCAGAGGCCGTGTTGCGGGCGGCGGGCGGCGAAGTCGTAGCCAGCGATGGCCAGCCGCTGGCCTACAACAAGGGACCCGACCTGCTGAACCCGTGGTTCATCGCCTCGGGCGACGATTCCCGCGACTGGACCAGCTACCTGCCTTGAGCATCGACGCCAACGTCGTCGTCGCCCTGCTGGTCGCCGGACTGATCTGGTTCTGGCACGCCAGCATGTCCGCGCGCGAACAGGCCAACCGCGCGGCCCGCGAGACCTGCGGCCGGCTGCAACTCGTCATGCTGGACGGCACCGTCTCCATCATGCGTTTGTGGCCACGGCGCGATCATAACGGGCGGCTCCGCCTCGAGCGGAGCTACGGCTTCGAATACACGGACGATGGCTACCGGCGCCTGCGCGGTTTCGTCATCACTCTCGGTGCAACGGTGACCTCTGTCGGCCTCGCCCCGACCCCGGGGGATGGCGACGGCCACGGCAATGGCGGCGTCGCGCCGCCACGCAGAGGCCACTGAGGCAGCTCGTCCGGACGACTATCCGCTACGTCTCGCCAGCTGCCCCGCCAACAGCCACTCCGATCGCCCCCGCCGCTACCCCCGCTCCGGCCCCGCGTTACGCAGCTCTGGCGGCGCGGCGGCCAGTTGGCTAAGCTTGGCGGCCTGCGCCACGGCGCGACGCCCCGCCTTTCGGCGCGTTGCCGCGGCGGCGCGTTCCCGTTTGCATTGACGGCTTCCGAGTGGCGCCCCACATGAACGACAACAAGGTCGATACCTACATCTTCGGCAACATGACCCGGCTGAAGGAGTTGCGGATCGCGCATCGGGACCTCGACGACGTGATCACTCGCCTGGCGGAGAACCCGCTGGTGGACCAGTTGCAGCTGAAGCGCCTCAAGAAGCGCAAGCTCATGCTGAAAGACCTGATCACGCGCCTCGAAAGCGAGCTGATTCCCGACCTGAACGCCTGACCTGGACTACTCCGCCGATCGACTGATCCGCCGAGGCGCGCCTGACGGCCTCGCGCAGCAGGATCACGGTTGCGGCGGACGCTCGTGCTGGTACTTGGCCGGCAGCAGCCAGGTGGCCAGCGCCGGCAGCAGCAGGATGGCGCCGAACATGTTCACCAGGAACATGAAGGTCAGCAGGATGCCCATGTCGGCCTGGAACTGCAGCGGCGAGAACACCCAGGTGAACACGCCGATGGCCAGCGTGATCCCGGTGAACACCACGGCGTTGCCGGTGACCCGCAGGGTCTTGGCATAGGCGGCCTGGATGCTGGCGCCTTCCTTCTCGAGGAAGTACTGGAAGCGGCTGAAGATGTAGATGCCGTAGTCCACGCCGATGCCGACGCCCAGCGCGGCGACCGGTAGCGTGTTCACCTTGAGGCCGATCTCGAGAAACGCCATCAGCGCGTAGGCCAGCAACGACACCAGGGCCAGCGGAATCACGATGCAGGCCACGGCGCGCAGGGAGCGGAAACTCGCCCAGCACAGCAGGATCACCGCACCGAACACGTAGATCAGGATCGGGAACTGCGCCGCGGCGACTTCCTCGTTCATCGCCGCCATGACACCGACGTTGCCCGTCGCGAGACGGAACTCGACGCCCTCGATGGAATGCGCCTCACGCCATGACTTGACCTCCGCCACCACCCGCTCGATGGTCTCGGCCTTGTGATCGATCGTGTAGATCATCACGGGGATCACGCTGCAATCGCTGTTCAACAGACCGGTGCTCGTCTCCACACGCGCCAGCGCCTGCACCAGGACCTGCTCGTTACGCGAAAGCGCCCGCCACGAGGGATAACCCTCGTTCCAGCCCGCGGTAACGATCTTGGCGATCTGCGGCAGCGCCAGCACGGTCTGCACGCCCTCGACGTTGCGCATGTGCCAGGCGAATTCGTCGATGGTATCCATCACCTGGTAATCGATGCAGCCGTTCGGTCCGACCTCGACGATGACCGTGATCAGGTCCACGCCGATCGAGAAGCGGTCCGTGATTTCCTGGGTGTCGAGGTTGTACCGGGAATCCGGGCGCAACTCGGGGACGCCGGCGTGCAGATCACCGATGCGTACCTGCGAGCCCTTCCACGCGCCGAAGACAAACAGCCCGATGGCGACCACGATGATCGCCGCGGCGGGTCCGCGGGTCGAGACCTTCGACAGGCTGTCCCACAGCGACCGCATCTGCGCCGCGCGCGAAATCAGCTTGTCCTTGTAGCTCGGTCCCGGGCGCACGTAGCTGATCAGCACCGGCAGCAGCACGAGGTTGGTGAGGATGATGCAGGCCACCCCGAGCGAGGCCATGATCGCCATCTCCTGGATGATGCGGATCTCGATGAACAGGATGGTGATGAAGCCGATGGTATCGGACACCAGCGCGATGCCGCCCGGCACCAGCAAGCGCCGGAAGGTGGTTCGCGCAGCGGCCTCGGGTTCGGCGCCGTCGAACACCTCGGCGGCGAAGCCCGAGATCATCTGCACGCCATGCGACACGCCGATGGCAAAGACCAGGAAGGGCACGAGAAGGCCCATCGGATCGATGCCGAAACCCAGCAGCGGCAATGCGCCCAACTCCCAGATCACCGCGAAGATGCTGCATACCAGCGGCACGACGGTCAGCTTCAGGGACTGGCTGTAGATGAACACGAGCAGCGTGGTGATGAACAATGCGACGGCAAAGAACAGCACGATCCGGTTCGCGCCTTCCTTGATGTCTCCGACGATCTTGGCGAATCCGATGATGTGCACGTCGATCTTGTCGGATTCGAACTGCTCGCGGACCTGCGTCTCGAGCAACCGGGCGACGTCGAAATAATCGAGTCGCTCCTGGGTGTCCGGGTTGATTTCCAGCAGCTGCGCGCTGATCAGGGCGCCAGAGAAATCGTTGGCCACGAGACGGCCCACGATGCCGGCCTTGAGGATATTCTCACGGACCCGCTCGAGATCGCTGGGCGTGCCCTGGAAGTCCGCGGGGATGACGTCTCCGGCCTCGATGCCTTCCTCTGTCACTTCGAGATAGCGGACGTTCGGCGTGAAGATGGAGGTCACGCGGGCGCGATCCACACCGGGAATGAAGAACACGGCATCCGTGGCGTCGGCCAGCGCCGTGAAGAATTGCGGGTTGAATATGTCGCCGCTCTTGTCCGTCAGCGCGATGACGATGCGGTCGGCGCCGCCGAAGTCCTCGTAGTGCTCGAGGAAGGTCCCCATGTACTCGTGTTCGAGCGGCAACTGCTTGCTGAATCCGGCGTCCACGCGCAGGCCGCTCACCGCACTCCAGGCCAGCAGGAGCGTTGCGATCGCGAAAATCACGATCACCAGCGGACGGTTGCCGAAAACGAGGCGCTCGAGGAAGTCGGTGATCGGAGTCTTGGGTGAAGCTGACATTCGCTACTCCGCCAACAGGGTGCCGCGCTCGATGCGCTCGACACCAGGCTCGCCAATGACGATCACGGCACCGTCATCGGTACCCATCGCGGACATTAATGCCTTGCGGTCCGGGCGTTGTACCAACCGGAAGCTCTCGCCTTCCCTGCTGACCAGTAACACCCCCGAGGTGCCGACGACGACGATGTGTCTCTCGCCGACCGGTCCGCCGCCGAACAGGGAGCTGTCCACCGGCAGTTCGATGTCTCGCCAGGTCAGGCCGCCGTCCCACGTCCGGAACATCGTCCCGCGCAGGCCGAACACCAGCAGCGATTCGGCATCGGGCGCGAGGCCGCCGAAAAACGAGCCATCGTACGGTGGCTCGAGGTAGCGCCAGCTGCCGCCCCGGTCGTCGGATCGCAGGATGATGCCCGCCTCCGCCATGATAAAAATCCGGCCTGCCGCGTCCAGCACCACGCGGTTGAGATGCATGTCGGTCATCCGGCCATCGTCCAGCCACGCGTCGTCGCCCCAGCCCTCTGTATCCCAGGCTTCATCATCGTCGGCTGCCGCGGTGTCGTCTTCTGCCGCGAGGTCTTCGGCAGGCTCCGTCTCCTCTTCGACGATCTCCAGCGCTTCCTCCTGCCAGGTCAGGCCGCCGTCGGAACTGCGCAGGAAATAGCCGTAGGCGCCGATGGCGAAACCGTTGCGCGCATCCTCGAACCAGACGTCGAACAGAGGGCGTTCGAGTTCGGGTGCGTGGTGCACCCGGCACCACGTTTCCCCGCCGTCCTCGGTGCGCAGAATGATTGCGTCATGCCCAACCGCCCAGCCGAGATTGCGATCGTGAAACCAGACGCCGGTCAACGGCACCCGTGTCGGCGTGCGCTGCTGGATCCAGCTCCGGCCCTGGTCCTCGCTGATCAGCACATGCCCCCTTTCGCCCACGACGACGAAAGTGTCGCCGACACGCGAAATGTCGAGTGTCAGCGCATCGGTCGCCAGCGGCATGATCAGCGACCAGTCGGCCTCTGGCACGGGATCCTCACACACGGCACGGGCCGCGCCCAACGGTGCCATCGACAGCACGGCCGCCAGCGCGATCAGGGAAGGAATCTTGGCCACGATGGGTTGACTCGCTCGAAACGCGGAGCAGAGAGGAACGCGGGGGCGACCCGGAAGCCGCCCCCGCTCGATACGTTCAGCGAACGCCGGCCCGGCGCAGCGACGCCGGACTGAAGTCCGCCGGTGTGAACTCGGCACTGAAGTCATAGGTGCCGCGTTCTTCGTTGTTGAGCCCGATCGCCAGGTAGCGGCCCGACTGCAGATCCATGGTCAGCTCCAGCGTGGACCAGAAGGACGGCACGTCGTAGTAATTGATCGAATGCGCTTCCTGGACCCGCCAGATCTGGTCGCGATTGTCGTAGCAATCCACGACCATCGCCTGCCAGGAGTCCTCATCGAAGTAGAACGTGCGGCGCTTGTAGACGTGGCGCGTGCCTTCCTTGAGGGTCGCATCCACGACCCAGACGCGATGCAACTCGTAACGTGCATGCGCCTGGTTGATGTGGAGCGGCTTGAGGATGTCGTCGTACTTCAGCTGGTTGCTGTGCAGCTTGTAGCTGTTGTAGGGGATCAGCATCTCCTTGCGGCCGACCAGCTCCCAGTTGTAACGCTCCGGGCTCCCGTTGAACACGTCGAACTGGTCGGAGGTCGCGAGCCCGTCCGACGCAGTACGCGGATTGTCATGCGCCACGTTCGGCGCACGGCGGACGCGCCGCTGACCCGGGTTGTACAGCCACGCCTTGCGATTCTCGCGGGCCTGGTTGAGGGTTTCGTGGACCAGCAGCACCTCGCCGGCGAGGCGCGACGGCGCGGTCACCGTCTGCTTGAAAAACAGGATGGTGTTTTCGAGGTCTTCCTCGCGCGCGCCCTCCAGGCCGTAGAGCCCGAGATACTCGTCGCTGAACATCACCATCGTGTAGCTGCCGTCGCGGGTCACCGGCGCCTGGCCGATGGTGCGGCGCGCGCTGTCGGTGCGGTAACGGGCGATGTGGTTCCAGATCACGTGCAGGCCGTTCTCCGGAATCGGGAAGGGAATGCCCTCGGCGCCGCCGCTGAAGCCATTGCCACTCTCGATCAGGTGCGTGTCCGAGGCGATCCGCTTGGTCGCCTCGTAGATCCGCGCCGGCACAGCCGCGCTGCGCCGCGTCGGGTAGACGTCCATGTAGTAGTCCGGGTAGGTCCGGAACATGGCTTTGTGGCCTTCCGTCAGGATATCGTCGTACTGCGCCATGTTGGCAGCCGTGATGCGGTACAGCGGCTTGTCCTCGGCGAAAGGATCCGGGTGATGCCCGCCGGACTGGAAGTCCGGGAAACCGGCCTCCGCAGAGCTCCGGATCCCACCGGTCCATTCGGGGATGGTGCCGGCCTCGTTGCCTGCGCGGATGGCGCCGAGCGGCGTCAGCTCCGCATCCAGCCGGGCAATCTGGTCCGGGGACAGGCGTTCAGCCAGTGCGGGGGCCGACAGGCCGGCCAGCGCGACAATGGCGAGCGCGTTGAACAATCTGGTCTTGGTCATGCGATGACTCTCCTCGTTCCTAGAACGAAACCTTGGCCGTGAACGAAAGGAAATCACGGTCGTTGGTCGTATTGTAGCGGCCGGCACCATCGAACTCGGCGTAGCTCAACTCGAGTTCGTACTTGTTTCTCAGCGTGCCTTTCACACCGAGGGACATGGCTGTGCGGCCCTCTATGAAACTGCCGCCGGGTCCGGGGGTGTTGCCGTTGACGTCATGGCTCCAGCCGACGATCGGCGCGATGGTCCATGGGCCGATGGCGTTGTTGTAGACCAACGTGCCGCGGAAACGATAGCCCCACGAGGTGGAGTGGGGGAATGCGTTCCGCGGCTCGAAGGTCGTGCCGAAGGTCGGGCCGTGCCTGGACTGCAGAGTCTCATTGCCGGACAGCGAGGTGCCTTCGCCATTGAGGCGCAGGCCCTGGTTGTTCGGCCCGCCGGAGTTGGCATCGGGCAGGTCCGGCACGTGCGTGACGCCGGCCTCGAGGACGAACGCGCCGGTGTTCGCGCCGAGCATCGGGCCGGAAAGATAGGTGAACGTCGTCTGCGCTTGCCAGACGTCGAGCTCCACCTTGCCGTCGATGATCTGGTTGATGCCGAAAGGCCCGAGCTGGTTGAAGCAGCCGAGGGGGCCGAGCGCGGCCGGGTTGGTCGCGCAACTTCCCGGCGCCGCGGCGAGTGCGTCAAGCGGGGAAAGCGCGGCAAACAGCAGTTCCACGTCGTCCACCTGCAGCGGCGAGTCCGGCTTGTAACTGACCTCGCCCTGCCACGCGATGCCCGTGTTGAACAGGTAACCACTGAAACTCGCGCCGAACAGGTCGAGATCCTCCGGGTACTCGGTGAAGTAGCGCGATGTCTGCGCCAGTTCGTCGGCCGCGAAGGATCCGCCGAGGAAGGACACCGGGGCCAGTCCGCCGCCGAGGAAGGCGTTGGCCGCGATGGTCGCCCGGTCCCGCAGTCTCGCGGTGTCGATGTCGCCGCCCAGCCCCGCCGCAGTCTGCGCGGCCTGCGCCGTCGCCGTGTTGACGGCTGCGTCGAACGACAGTCCGGAGGCGAGGCCGACGGCCGCAGCCTGGGCAGCCGTGGCGGCCGCCGCGGCATTGCCGAGACCGGCCTGGGTACCGGTGCGGCCACTGATCAGCGGCAGGCGGCTGTGGTAGCGGATGTAATAGAGGCCGAATTCCATGCCGCCCATGAACTGGTCGGCGAAATAGCGCGCTGCGAGGCCGAACTGACCGCTGTCATCCGCCTCGATCGCCTCCGCCCGCGGGACGAAGTTGAAGTCCTGATCGAATGCGCCGCCGAGCGGACCGAAGTCGGTGCCCTGGTCGGACCATTCACCGAAACCGAGCATCACGAAGTCGCCGCCGCGAGTGGCGAAATCGTTCGACGAAAAATAAGACCCGGCGGGATCCGGCTTCACTTTTTTCCAGTCGTACTGGTAATAGGCTTCGAGGCTGAGGTTCTCCGTCGGCGACAGGTTGAAGTAGGCCATGCCCTGGGGCACCAGCGCCTCTTTCAGTTCGGCGCCCGGCACGCGCAGCTTCGAGACATCGACCGGGTTGGTCAGATTCGCGCCGCCCTGGATGAACGTGCTCTCCCCCCAGCTGATGACCTGGTTGCCGATGCGGAACTCGCCGGGCATGTTGCCCAGCTCGAAGGGCACGAAGACGAAGTAATCGAGCATCCGGCCGCCCTGCTCGATGAGATCCTCGGCGCCCGGCGAAAGCGGCGTCCGGTTGGTGTCGCCGGCTTCCCAGTCCCAGAACGCCGTGCCGCGCGCGAAAATACCCCACGAGTCGCGATACCTCATCAGGATCTCGGAAGTGCCCTTGATGGCGTTCGAGACGATGCCGGTGTCGTAGTTTAGATTGCCGTCGTCGATGTTGGCGCTCGGTCCGCAGCCACCGTTCGCATTGGCGATCAAATCGCAGTCCGGGCTCTGCACGCGCCAGAGGGCACCGTAAGACAGCGTCGTGTCCCAGCTGCCGGACCAGTTCTTTGTTTCGATCGGAACCGCAGATGCGGGTGCCGCGTAACTCGCAGCAATTGCCGTCGCGACAGCAGCCGCAAGTATGCGTCCGTTGCCCGAACGGGCCCTGGAGGATTGCGCACTCATTAGGACTCCCCAGATTTCTAAATTGTGTTTATTCACGTTGCCCGCACCCGGATTCCCTCGGGCGCGAGCCGCTACTCTTACAGAATCCGTAACAGGAAAACAACATATTGGCCTGGCGCGCGAATTCACAGCTTTTCCAAAGGTTAATGCGTGTTGTATCGACGCTAAAACATGCAAGCTGTACGCAGTTGACGAAGCGGCGTGCGCGCTGCAACGCAGCATCAAAACGCACGGAAACGTAGCCGCAAAGGGCTCTCTGCGGCTCCAAACTTCGAGCCCGAAATCAGTCTTCGACTACTTCGCCGGGACGAGCCGGAGTGACTCGATGGTCGCGCCGTCGCAGGTCGATCACCACGGCGAGATGATCACTGAACGCCGCATCGTCGGGTAGCAATCCGGTGCGCAGCAAGGCCGCCTCCGACAGGGTCGCAGTGTCAGCGACGAAGGCCGTGCGCAATTCGGCCGTCGCGTCTGAATACAACAGGAAGTCGAGTTGCGACGGCGAGAACCTCGACCGCGGGTCACGCCACGTCGTGGCTGCCCGATCGCCGGGCGCCAGCGCGGGCGCAACCGCCAGGGCCGACCCGTCGAGATCGAGCGACGTCGCGACCACGGTGCGCGGGCGCACTTCTCCGACCAGGTTGAAGTCGCCTCCGATCACCACCATCCCGATGTCAGTCTTCGCCACCGCCGCACTGAACGCGGCGTGCAAAGCCGCCGCCTGGGCAGCGCGTTCGCGATCCTCGACGGAACCCGGGGCGCCGCAACAGCTGAGATGGATGCTCGCCACGGCCACGGGTCCGAGCGGGCTGTCCACGCGCGCAGCGATGTAACGCACTGTTCGAAGGTCCGGGCTGTCCGCTTCGGCCGGCGGTGAAAAGAACACCCGGTCGGGGCCGAGCCGCGACAGCTCGTGGCGCGCCACGATCGCGACGCCATGGGCCTGCGAGCGACGCGCCCGCCAGGGCCGCTCACCCGGCACGTGGGTGTCGAACCAGTGCGCCAGCGCCGCGGTGCGCGCAGCGCTCGACCTCGCGTCTTGCGAATCCCGCTGATCCCATTCCTGCAGCAGCACGACATCGGGATCGACCGCGGTGACGATACGTGCCAACGGCTCCGGCTCTTCGAGCGGACCGCCGCGGCGCACGTTGACGGACATGATCCTGAGGGTGCCGTCCGCACGGGTGGGAAGCGTGCCGGCGCGTGCTGGCGTGGCTGCCGCCGCGGGGCGTTCGAAGAACAGGGGCCCGGATTCCCAGAGCACCACGCCATCCGCATCGAGGCGTCGGAATATGGCGCGCCCGCGGCCCGGCGCGCGCAAGCTCGTTACAGCTTCATGCCGCTGCAACTCATGACGGGCCACGCGCAACTCGAAGGCATCGCTCTCATGCGTCGGCAAGGCAGCGAAGGCCACCGCCTGGTGTGGTAGCTCGGTCGGGCTGCCATCCGGTGCATAGGCCACGGCCGCCGCGCCGCCGGGCGGTCCACTGCCGACAGGCCGCACCGCGGAATGCCCCTCACGAGGCGCGAACAGCAGGGCCAGTTCGACACCAAACGCATCGCCATCGGCAGCGGGGGATCGCACCCTGCGGCCGGTACCCTTGTCATCGTCGAGATCGATCAACAGCTCGGTCGTCGTGTATGCCGCCTGCAGCCCCACGACCGTCGGCAAAGACAGTCGGAAGTACAGGAACCATGGATCCGCCAGCGCCGTCGCGCCGGGCGGCCAGTCGTCGAAACGACCGTCGAACAACATTGTCGGTTTTGCGTTGCTACCGCCTGCGCATGCTGCGAGCGGAACGGCCACGATCATGAGCGCGACGAAGACCGACCGGATGAAACACTCGCGCCGCATCGAGATCATTGCCCCCCTTCGAGTCGCATTGCGCCGGCTAAAGGTTCATCGCCTGCAATACGTCGCGCCGCAAGCGATCGCCGAGAAAGACCCGCGCATCCTCCATGGCGCGCAGCAGACCGGCATCGAAGACCAGCAGGCCCGCCTCGTCGGTGCGCAACACACCGTTTTTCCGCAGGCGGCCGATGAAGCCGCGGAACAGGGTCTTGTCGAAGAACTCCGGGGCGCTGAACTGGAACAGCATCGACATGCGCTGGGCCATGAGATGGCACAAGTCCTCCAGCTGACCGGGGCGCAACGTGCCGGAGCCATGCTTGGCGAGCAGTGCCGCAGTCATGTAGAAGCGCTCGAGGGTCTGGATCGAACACTGCGCCAGGACCCAGAGCTGGATCGCCTCGGGTGTTTGCGGCGGGGGCCGCCGCAGGCGTTCTTCGCCATTGCCGTCGTCCAGCACGAGCAGGCCTTGAGAGACGAGGCTGTCGACGACCCGGCCGAGCTCCTTGTCCAGCTCCGCGAGGTCCCAACGCAAAAACAGCTCGCCCCCGATGTACGGATACACCATGCGCGCCAGGCCGCGCACCCGCTCCACGGGAAGCACGGATTTGTCCAGGAAACAGCAGGCCACGATGGACGGCAATGCGAAGAGGTGCGCGATGTTGTTGCGGAAATAGGTGGCGCGCAGGGCTTCCTTGGGCGCCAGGCCGATGATGTCACCGAGGCGGTGGGGCTTGCGCTCGACGAGCCCGAGGCGTTCGCCATAGGCGATGATCTCATCGCCGTCGAGCTCGGTGACCGTGACCTCCGCGGCATAGGGTGCGGAGCGCAGCATGGCGCTGAACAGGTCGAGCATTTTCGCCAACGGACGTTCCACCATGCTCTGTCGCGGCGTCGCCAGCAGCGTCATCGCCAGCAGGTTGATCGGAGTGACGGCCGCCGCGGCATTGATGCGCTTCAGGATTTCGTCGCCGAGCGCCTCCACGACGGGACCCGACCAGGTCGGCTTCTCGTGCTCCTCGATGATCTCCTCGCGCCAGCCGGGGCGGTGCGTGCGCAATGCGACGTCGAGAAAGAACGGCTCGCCGAAATTCACGTGCACCCGACCGAAATCCCGTCGCAGTTGGCGCACCGCCTTGAAAATCCCGCGGACGGACTCTTTCTGCTTCGGTTTGCCGGACAGCTCGGATACGTAGGTACCGCCCTCCAACAGCCGCTCGTAGCCGAAATACACCGGCACGAACACCACCGGCCTGACGGGTTCACGCAGGTAGGCGCGCACCGTCATCGCGAGCATCCCCGGCTTGGCCGGCAACAGGCGACCCGTGCGGCTGCGGCCGCCCTCGATGAAATATTCCATCGCCACGCCCTTGGCGAGGTTCAGCGAGAAATACCGACGGAACACGGCGGCGTAAAGCGGATCGTCGCGAAAGCTCCGACGCATGAAGAACGCACCGCCACTGCGCAGGATCGGGCCGATGACCGGCAGGTTGAGGTTGACGCCCGCGGCGATGTGCGGCGGCACCAGCCCATTGCGGTACACGACGTAGGACAGCAGCAGGTAGTCGATGTGGCTGCGATGGCAGGGCACGTAGACGATCTCGTTACCCTCTGCGACCGCCTTCAGGCGCTCCACGCCGCCGACTTCGACGCCCTCGTAAAGCCGATTCCAGAGCCACATCAGCAGGCGTTCCATGACCCGTACCGTGGTGTAGCTGTAGTTGGCGGCGATCTCGTTCGCGTAGCGGCGCGCCTTGGCGACGGACTTGGCCGTCTGCAGCTTGTGCACCTCGCTGTCGCGTCGGATCGCGCGGCGGACAGGATCGGAATTCAGCACCTGGTTGACGAGCGTGCGCCGATGAGAGAGGTCGGGTCCGATGGTCGCGATCC
>CAYTXS010000042.1:0-14005 GCA_964441585.1 uncultured Thioalkalivibrio sp. | reverse complement strand
TCGACAAGCTCACCAACCGCGCCAACAAGACGGCCGAGCGGGTCAACGACCTCGCGAAGCGGCTGCAGGAACAGGCGCAGAAAGCCGTGAACGAGGGCTCCAAGGCAGCGGCCACCCAGGCAAAGCGGATCGAGAAGATGCTGGCCGAGGCGCGCCAGGAACTCGATGCCGTAAGCAAGGACCAGCGCTGGCTCAAGACCGAAGCGGCGCGTGCCTACGATTACTTCCGTCGCGTGAGCGGCATCGAACGGGCCGTGGCCACCGTGGAGAACCAGTGGGCGCGACGCACCGGCGCACCGGCCCCGACGGCCACCGCGAAGAAGAAGCGCAAGACGACCGGCAAGAAAAAGGCCGCGACGAAAAAGAAGACCACCGCGAGCAAGAAAAAGACGGCGACGAAGAAAGCCGCAAGCAAGAAGAAGCCCGCGACGAAGAAAGCTTCTGCAAGCAAGAAAAAGACGGCATCCAAGAAGAAGACGACCTCCAGCAAGAAGAAGCCTGCTGCCAAAAAGGCCTCCGCGAGCAAGAAGAAGACCACTTCGCGGAAAAAGGCGCCCGCCAGCAAGGCGACGCCCGCGACCTGAAGCAGGTTTCGCGACACGAGAAGGCGGCGACCTCCGGGTCGCCGCCTTTTCTTACGGGCGTCTCACGCCGCCGGGTAACCGGCCGCCTTCAGCCCGGCCCGCAAAGGATCGAGGAATTTCGCGTAATTGCGCGACCAGCCCGGCGTCATGCCGGGCAGGGGGAATTGCGGTGGGCCAGCGCCGGTACCCGCCGCGTGTTCGGCCAGGGCCAGGCAGGCCGGATCCCACGGCAGATCGAGGAAATCGATCAGGCGCCGGATTTCGCTCTCCGGTTCGAGCAACAGCGCGTCGAAATCCAGTTCCAGCATTGGCAGTGTGGTGGTCACGCGCCAATGGTCCATGAGACGCCGGTACTGGCCGTAGAAATGGCCCACGTCGGTGAGTTCGCCGGTGAACGGCTCGCCGAACTCGGGTTGCGCGTTGAAGTAACAACCGAGGCCTGCATCGAGCGGGGCGCGGTAGCAGTGCACCAGCCGGGCCTGGGGAAACATCATCTCGATCAGCCCGACGTGCAGGTAGTTCAGCCACTTGTAATCGACGATGCGTCGCCCGCGATCGCCCTGACCGAGCAGGTGTGCGAGATAGGCCGCGGACAGTTCGCGCAAGTCGCGCTCGCGCATAACGGTCGCGCACTCGGGATAGGACAGTCCGGTATTGTTGTAGCGGCCGATCCGCCCCGCGCCCAGGTCCACGTGCGGCAGGGCGCCCGCGCCGTACGCCATCGGGTGCGCCGCGATGATCCTCTCGAGCAGGGCGCCCCCGGCACGCGGCATGCCGATCACGAACACCGGCGCGGTGGAACCAGAACCGCGCGGCATGTGTTGCATGGTCTCGCGGGTGAAGCTGGTGATCATGCGGCCGACAAAATCTTCCTGGCCGGCGGCGTCGTAGCGTCGCTGTCGAAGCTTGCGCGCCTGGCGATACTGGGCGAAAGCAAGCGCGTAATCCCCGCGCAGGTCCAGCAGGTCGCCGAGCATGACATGCGCCGGCACGAGCTCGGCCACGGGTCCCGGCCGCTTGACGAGATCGGCCAGGCACAGCAGCGCCTCGTCACGGCGTCCGGCGACCTGCAACGCGCCTGCGCGGGCAATGTGCAGGCAGGCCGGCGAGTCGCCCCTCTCCACATGCGACGTCAGCAGGTCCAGCGCTGCAGCGGGCTTGCCGGTCGAGGTCATAATGCGCGCCAGTCCGGCCGCTGCCTCGGAGTGATCGGGAGCGAGCTCGAGCGCCGACTCGTAACCGGCCGTCGCGATCTCGAGTTCGCCCATCGCCTCGAGCACCGAGGCCAGCCCGCTGAAGACGTCCGGATCCTCGTCGCCGGCCGCCACGAGGCGCCGGTAGGCGGTGATCGCCTCGTCGAGCCGGCCGAGCTCGCGCAACGCAGCGGCCAGGGTGTGCTGGCCGGGACGATCCGTCAGTTCCCGCTGGATGCCCGCCTGCAGGTAGGGGACGGCCTCGGCCGGCAGCCCCTGCGCATAAAGAATCGCGCCCAGCGAAAGGTTCGAGCGGCCGTGCTCCCTGTCGAAAAGGATGGCACGACGAAAATGGCCTTCCGCCTCGGTGGCTCGGCCGGCGCGCAACAACACGTGGCCGAGATTGCCGAGCGCATCCGGGTATTCCGGCGCCGCATCGACGGCCTGGCGAAAAGTGTCCTCCGCGCCCTCGAGATCGCCCTGCAGGTCGAGCACGCACCCCAGCAGGTTCAGGCTGCGGGAGTTCCGGGGTTCGATGGTGCGGGCACGCTCAAGCCAGGCGAGGCAGTCGTCGATGCGTTCCTGCCGGAAACGCAGTTCCGCCATGACCTGGCAGGCCTGCGCGCTCTCTGGACGTTCCTCGAGCACGGCGGCGCAAAGTTGTTCGACGTCCTTATGATTTCCGTCCTTGAGCGCGCGCTCGGCCTTCTGCAGATCGATGACGATCCGTCTTCCGGTCTTGAAACTCGCACGGCTCTGCAAAAGGCTCATGGTCTAGCGCCTGCCGGGACTCCGGGATGAGTCCGCCTCAGTCGTTGTCGGGACGGCCATGCAAGGAGACGAGCAATTCCGCCTCGCCCCGGTTCAGGCCGCAGTCACGCGCCAGTTCCTCTGCGCTCGCGCCTCCCTGCGCCAGGCGGATGGCATGACTGTAGCCTCCGCTGCTCTCGTCCATGAGCCGGAGCTGCTCCTGCTGCTCCGCAATCTTCGTCAGTTCCGCCGCCAGCCCCTCGTGCCGTCGTGCGGCCTCGGCGGCCAGCGCATCGCCGGCTCTGGCCCCCTGCTCGACGGTCTCGCGCAGTGCGCCGAGTTCCGCCTCCAGCAGGGACTGGCGTCGCTCCAGGTCCTCCGCCTTGCGCAAGCCTCTAAGCGAGAACCACAGCGCCATCGCCAGGACGAGAACGATGACGACAGCAGCGAGAACCTGGTGATCATTCATCGTAATCATGCGTAGTCATCCACGATGCGTCCCGGAACGGGGGGCTTCACATCATCGGATTGTCGCTCAGGTTGCGGTTGCTCTGCAGCAGGCTCCTCTTCGGCGGGGTCGCCGCCAGGTTCCTGGCGTCGTTCGCGGCGCTCCGCGGGCGGCTTTCTCGGCCACACGGGCTCGACGGGCGCCAGCGGCCGGAAGGGATTCACCGCAGCGGCTCCGCCGTCACCTCCCGGGTGCGCGGCAGCAGGTCGTCGACATCCACCAGGATCATGAACTCGTCGTCCCGACGCACTACGCCGCGCAGGCAGCGCGACTGCTCGCCGTGCCCCATGGGGGGCGGCGCCTCGCATTCGTCCGGCGTGACGTTCGTGACGTCGGCCACGCTGTCCACGCGCAGGCCGACGGCCTGCCAGCCGCTTTCCATGATCAGCACACGGCTCGGCGTGTCAGGCGGGGCCGGCTCCAGGCCGAGCCGGTGCCGCGCATCCACCACAGGGACGATGCTGCCGCGGAGGTTGATCACGCCCAGCACCGAGTCCGGCGCCCCAGGCACCGGCACGACCTCGGCGGAGCGCAACACCTCGCGCACCCGCAGGACGTCCAGTGCATAGGTCTCCCGGGCTATGCGAAACGTGACGTACCGCCGTGGCGCCTCGTCCGTCTCAGTTTTCTCCGCCACCGCATTCATCGATTTCTCTCCCTCAGTTGACGCCGGGGGCGTGGCGGCCCTCGCCGGCGCGGGCGGGATCGCCGGCTCCGGCGCAGTGGCAGGCACGGCCGCGGGGGACGGCGCCATTTCGGCCTGCGCCGCCGCAGGCAGCTCCGGCGCGAGCAGTCCCGCCACCCAGTCCTCGACGTCGCCGCCGCTCATGCCGCCGCTCCCGCCGAAGCCCAGGCATCGGTCTCGGCAAGCCATGCGAGCAGCGACTCGTAAGCGATACCGGCGCGTTCGGGCGAGCCATGCGCAGGCGTGCCGGCTTCCGCCGCATCGCGCAACCGCGTGTCCACGGGGATGACTCCCGTCCAGGTGCGCTCCGGATACTTTTCGCGCAACGCTTCGAGGCTGCGGCGTCCCGCGCCCGTGCGCACATCGAACATGGTCGGCAGGATCGTCCACGGCACCGAGCGCGCCAGGGAGCGCTCGACCATGGCCAAAGTGCGCAGCATCTGGCCGAGCCCTTCGAGCGCGAGGAACTCGGTCTGCACGGGAATCAATAGGCGGGTGCAGGCGGCGACCGAGCTGATCATCGGCACGCCGAGGGCCGGCGGACAATCCAGCAATGCGACGGCGTAGTCGTCGCGCACGGCATCCAGCCCGGCCCGCAACGACAGCCCGCGGCCGCTGACCGGCTGACGATCCAGCGTGGCGAGCGCCGCCGATCCCGGCAACAGGTCGAGGCCAGGCAGGACGTTGCGGATGTCGCGCTCCATGACCATCGCGGGATCTTCACGGAACAGGGCTTCAACACCAACGCCGTCCCGCCGTTCGACGCGCAACCAGGAAGACAGCGAACCCTGCGGGTCGAGGTCAAGGAGCAGCGTCCGGTCGCCGCGTCCGGCCAGCAGCGAGCCGAGCGCAACCACCGTCGTGGTCTTGCCGACGCCGCCCTTGTGGTTCGCTACCGCCCAGGTCTTCAACTGCCCACTTCCGCGGTCGGAATGGTGGCGACATCGACGTCCTCGACCTCGCCGGAGTTGCGCGAATCGGCCAGCTCGCGTTCCTCTTGGGCGCCGGACATTATGATGATGAGCACTCGGCGGTTCATGCGCCGGCCTTCCCTCGTGTTGTTGTCGCCGATCGGCCGATACTCGCCATAGCCCACCGCCGCCATCAGCGCAGGATCCAGGCCGTAGGCCGCGAGAAGATGAACGACGCTTGCCGCCCGCGAGGCCGACAACTCCCAGTTCGACGGGAAGCGGGCCGTGCTGATCGGCACCGAGTCGGTGTGTCCTTCGACCTGCAAGCGCACGCCCGCGCCGCTCAACAGCCCGCCGAGCTGCCGGATCGCGGGGACTGCGCTTGAGGCGACGGTCGCGCTGCCGCTGGCGAACAGGAAATTCGTATTGATCTCGACCTCGAGCCAGTACGACACGCGTCTCACGCTAATCATCTCCGCATCGATCAGCGGGGCCATCGCTTCGAGCACCTCGTCTTCGAGGCGCTCGATGAGAATCCATGAATTCTGATCGCCGCCGTCCCCGTCCCGGCTGCCTTCGGCTCCCGAGCCGTCGCCCGGCCCGAGCCCCTCGGACACCTCAGTACCCTCCCCGCGCCGACTCATGCCGGTAGTGGATTCGCCACTCTCGGCGATGCCCATGTTGCGATCGACCTCGAGCGGCACCAGGGTGCGCGGCAGGCCGGTCTGGATTTCCTCGTCCGCACGGACTTGGAAGGCGCCAATCTGGACGGGCTCCATGGTACGCGGCGCACCGCGGAAAGCCGCCACCAGCGAATCCGACAGGGCGCGGTACTTGCCCTCGTTTACTGAGGAGACGGCGTACATGACGACGAAAAAGGCGAGCAGCAGCGTCACGAGATCGCCGTAAGGGATGGCCCAGGCCTCGTGGTTGACGTGTTCTTCGTGGCGTTTCTTGCGGGCCATGGCTCAGCCCTTGCTCAGGTAGCCGTTGAGCTTGGTCTCGATGTTGCGCGGGTTCTCGCCCTGCGCGATCGAAACCAGGCCTTCGACCAGCATTTCCCTGTACGTGGTGCCGGTCGCGACCGCCGTCTTGAGCTTGTTGGCCACCGGCAGGAAAAACAGGTTCGCGCTGGCGATACCATAGATGGTGGCGGTGAACGCCGTCGCGATGCCCGGGCCCAGCTTGCTGGGATCGGCCAGGTTGCCCATCACGGCGATCAGGCCGAGCACGGCGCCGATGATACCGAGCGTCGGCGCATAGATGCCCAGGCTTTCGTAGACCTTGGCGCCCTTGGTGTCGTATTCCTCGCGGGTGGCGATGTCGACCTCCAGGATCGAGCGCAGGACCTCGGGCTCGCTGCCGTCCACCAGCAACTGCAGCCCTTTCTGCAGGAACGCGTCGGTCTCTTCCTCGGCGGTGGTCTCGAGCCCGAGCAGGCCTTCCTTGCGGGCTACCTGGCTCCAGTTGATGATCTTCTGGATGGCCTGCTCCGGATCCGTGACCGGCGTATGGATGATCCAGCGGAACATCTTCATGCTGTGCTGGAAGGTCTCCAGCCGCACCTGCAGCATCGCGGCGGCATAGGTGCCGACCATGACGATGACGAAGGCCGCTGGGTTGAGGAGCGCGGAAAGCCCGCTGCCCTTGAGAATGCTGCCGCCTACGATGGCGATGATGCCGGCGGCCATGCCAGCGATGCTGAGCACATCCAGCCCGCCGCTGGCGCCGCTGGCTTTCTTTTCCGGCGCAGACTCGCCGCCCGCCCGCAGGTCGGCGCCGACGGATTCACCGGTGGCGCTCACGAGGCCTCCCTTGCGGCGGCAGCCGCCGACTCACCGTGACGCGCCACCAGGCCGCGCGCGTCAAGAATCAGGGCAATGCTGCCGTCGCCGGTGATGGTCGCGCCGGCAAAGCCCGGCAGGCCCTCGAGCACACTGCCGAGCGGCTTGATGACGACGTCTTCCTGGCCCAGCAGCTCGTCCACGACCAGTGCGACGAGATCGCCGGCACCGAGATCGACAACGACCGCATGGTGCGAGTCGATACGCGGGCGGTCCGGAGCGAACCAGTCCGACAACCAGTGCAGCGGCATCGTCTCGTCGCGCAGCATGACGACTTCTCTTCCCTCGACCCGGCGCGTGCGGCAATTGTCCAGTTCGAGCAGTTCACGCACGCCGGCCAGCGGCAGTGCGTAGCGGCGCTCGCTGACCTTCACCAGCAAGGTCGGGAAGATGGCCAGCGTCAGCGGCAGACGGATTTCCAGCCGGGTGCCGACACCGACCTTGGATTCGATGGTGATATTGCCGTTGAGCCGGGCGATGGCGGTGCGTACCACGTCCATGCCGACCCCGCGGCCGGAGACGTCGCTGACCTTGGCGCAGGTCGAAAACCCCGCCATGAAAATCAGGTCCCAGGCTTCGGAATCGCTGAGCCGATGCGCCGCGTCGGCGGAATACAGCCCTTTTTCGACCGCCTTGCGGCGCAGGACGTCGGGATCCATGCCCTTGCCGTCGTCCTCGATGGTAATGACGATCGCGTTGCCCTCCTGCGCGGCGGAAAGCAGGACGTGACCGACGCGCGGCTTGCCGAGCGCCTCGCGCTCATCAGGCGACTCGACGCCGTGATCGACAGCGTTGCGCACCAGGTGCACCAGCGGATCGGCCAGCACCTCGACGAGGTTCTTGTCGAGTTCCGTCTCCTCGCCTTCGAGTTGCAGCTCCACTTCCTTGCCGAGCGTGCGCGCCACGTCGCGCGCCACGCGCGGAAAGCGGCCGAAGACCTTGCGGATCGGCTGCATGCGAAGTTTCATCACGGCGGACTGCAGCTCGGAGGTGATCAGGTCGAGGCTGTAGATGGCCTGTTCCGCCACCTCGCCGCCGCTGCGCACCCGCAGGGCCACGAGCCGGTTGCGCACCAGGACCAGTTCTCCGATAAGGTTCATCAACGCGTCGAGCCGGCTGGTATCGACGCGCAGCGTGGTGTCCGCCGGAGGGCTTTGTTTCGCTGCAGCCGCCGGGGCCGCTTTCGCGGCCGGCTTCGTCGCCGCCGTGCTCGCGGATGGCGCAGGCGCCGCTGCAGTGGGCGCCGCCTCCGCGGGCGCTGCTGCTGTCTGTGGCGCAGCTGCCGTCTCGGGCACCACGGCTTCCGCAGCCGGAGCAGCTGTCGCCGGAGCGGCAACGGCCGGGGCAATGCCCTGCAGCTCGTCCAGCAGGCGTTCGAATTCGTCTTCGGTGATCTCGTCGTCCGCAGTCGGGGACATCGCCGGGGCCGGCATCGACGAGGACGGTGGCGCGGCCGGCGTTGAAGGCGCCGCCGCAGCCGGGACGGCCGGTGCCGCGGGGGTCGAACCAACCTCACCGGCATTGACCGCCTCGAGCGCGGCCAGCAGGTCCGGATCCGCGGGCTCCAGCGGCTGTCCGGAGCGCAATGCGTCGAACATCGACGTGACCGCATCGACCGCCACCAGCACCGTGTCCATCAGCGCGGCGTTGACCGCCAGCTTGTCGGAACGGAGGCCGTTGAACACGTCTTCGGTGCGATGACAGACATCCACCAGCGGACCGAGCCCCATGAAGCCGGCCCCGCCCTTGATGGTGTGGAAACTGCGGAACAAAGCATTCAGCAGGTCCTTGTCATCCGGCGCCTGCTCCAGTGACATCAGCTGCTCGCCGAGCGCATCCAGCAACTCCCCGGCCTCGACCAGGAAGTCCTGCAGCAGCTCGTCGTTGGAATCGAGCATATCCATGCGTCCTCAGAACCCGAGGCCCGACAGCAGTGCGTCCACTTCGTCCTGGCCCTGTACGCGCTGCGCACCCGGCCCGGCTGCGGGCACGGCGGGCGGTTTGCCGCCGGCGCGCTGCACGAGGCTCGCGAGGCGCCGCTCGAGCTCTCCGGAAACCTCGATCACCCGGCGTATGGCCTGGCCGCTGAGGTCCTGGAAGCTCTGCGCCATGAGGATGTCGGAGAAAATCTCGTGCATGCGTTGGCCCGCCGCCCGAACGGCGTCGCTGGCCGAATCGTCTTCGGCGACCCGGGTGGACACCGGCAAGCCCTCTTCCACCGCGCTGATCACCGTGTGCGCCGCCTGCTCGGTGAGCGTCAGCACCCAGCTGAGCTTCTCCCGGGCGTCCGGAATATCGTTGCTGGCCAGCTCCGAGATCCGCGGATCGACACGCAGGGCGTTCAGCGCCTCGTGCAGCTCGCGCGTCATCCGGCCGAGATCCTCGGCGAGCCCCTCGGCATCGGCCAGTTCCCTGGCCAGCGCCCCGGCCTCCTGCTCGCGTCCCGCCTCTAAATGCTCGACGAGCGCTTTCGCCGTCGCCAGGCGCTGCTCGCGGCTCGCAGCGGCGCTCACGACGCCGCCTCGGCGGGCGCGGCTTCGATACGGGCGAAGATCCGGTCGAGCTTCTCGCGCAGCGTCTCGGCGGTGAACGGCTTGATGATGTAGCCGTTGACGCCCGCCTGCGCCGCCTCGACGATCTGCTCGCGCTTGGCCTCGGCCGTAACCAGCAGCACCGGCATCGTCTTCAGGCGTTCATCGGCCCGCACCGCCTTCAACAAGTCGATGCCCGGCATGCCGGGCATGTTCCAGTCGGTGACCAGGAAGTCGAAATTACCCGCCTGCAGCATCGGCCACGCCGTATTGCCGTCGTCGGCTTCCTGGATGTTCTGGAAACCGAGCTCCCGGAGCAGGTTCCTGATGATCCGACGCATCGTCGAGAAGTCATCCACCACGAGGATGCGCATGTCCTTGTCCACTCAAACCTCCAGGGCGCCCACAGCTCGCTTTCGCTACCGTCGCGCCGTCTTTACATATCGTCGTCGTCCGTCCAGTTCGCGAGCCGGGCCCGGATTCTCGCCAGCGCCTGGCCATGCAACTGGCAGACACGCGACTCCGTCACTCCCAGCACCGCGCCGATCTCCCGCAGGTTCAGTTCCTGCTCGTAATACAGCGACATCACCATCTGTTCCCGCTTCGGCAATCCCCCGATGGCGACCGCCAGCTCGCGGCGGAAAGCCTCCTGGTCGAACTCCTCTGCCGGTCCGGGGTCGTTCCCCGGCAAAATGTCCTCGAAACTGCCGTCCTCCTCGGTGAGATCGTTGAGGCTGAAGAGGCGGCTGGACACCGAGTCCCGCGCCATCGCGTGGTACTCGTCCAGGCCCACCTCCAGGGCCGCGGCGATTTCCTTCGGCTGCGCCTCTCGCCCGGTGGAGCCTTCCACCGCGCGAATGGCCGCCGATACCCGCCGCGCATTGCGATGTACCGAGCGCGGCGTCCAGTCGTTGCGTCGCACCTCATCGAGCATCGCGCCGCGGATCCTGATCCCGGCGTAGGTCTCGAAGCTGGCGCCCTGCGACGCGTCGTAATGCCGCGCCGCCTCCAGCAGGCCGATCGTCCCGGACTGCACCAGGTCATCCAGTAACACGTTCGCCGGCAACCTCCCGAGCAGGTGGCACGCAATCCGCTTGACCAGGCCGAGATGCTGCTCGACCAGCTGGTCACTGTGGTTCTCCCTGACTGCGGCGTAGACACTCATCCCACCGCCTCCAGTCCATCTCCCCGTGAATGGGCGCCGGCAAGTCGTTCCAGGAAGAACTCGATGCAGCCGCTCATTCCGCGGGGTTCAGGAAGCTTATCGGCACGGGCGGCCAGTTCCTTGAATGCCCGCGCAGCGGGGCTGGAGGGGTAAGTCGTTACCACCGGGGCCTGCATCTGCACGGCCCGGCGGAGCAGGGGATCCTCGGGAATCGTGCCCATGTGCTGGAGCGGGATGTCGAGGAAACGGTCACAGACGGTCTGCAGCTTGTTGTGCAGCTTGCGGCCGTGCTGGATCGAGTCCACGCGGTTGGTGATGGTGTGAAAGCGCCGTACCGCGTGGTCGCGGGCCAGCACCTTGACCAGCGCGTAGGCGTCCGTGAGCGAGGAAGGCTCGTCGCAGACCACCAGCATCACTTCCTGGGCCGCCACGCAGAACTGAAGCACCGAGGGACTGATGCCCGCAGCTGTATCGACGATCAGGACATCGACCTCCTCGGACAAGCTGCTGAATGCCCCGATGATCCCGTTCAACTCGGCGGCAGCCAGGTCGGCGAGTCGCGCCACGCCCGAGGACGCCGGCACGATGCGCAGCCCGCCGGGTCCGGCCACCATGATTTCCTCGAGCTCACGCTCGCCGCTGAGCAAATGCGAAAGGTTGTAGCGCGCCTGCAGCCCGAGCAGCACGTCCACGTTGGCCAGGCCGAGGTCGGCATCCAGCAACATGGTGCGACGGCCCATGGCGGCGAAGGCGACGCCGAGGTTCACGGACACGTTGGTCTTGCCCACCCCGCCCTTGCCACTCGCGACGGCGATGACCCTGACCGGCCGGGGCTGGCGAAAGGAGGCGAGGCCGCTCGCCTGGCGCGCCACGTCATGCTGACTCATAGCGCACCTCCCGCGAAGGCTCGGTGGGCGGTGCCGTGCGACTCCCGGATCCGCCGCCGGGTGGCGCGAAAGCTCTTCCGACCAGGTCCTTGGCGCGCGCCAGGCTGAGATCCTCCGGGACCCGCTGACCCTCGCTCAGGAAGGCGACCGGCAGCTGGTGGCTGACGATGGTCGACAAGGCGGCACCGAGACGGGCTGCCTCGTCGACCTTGGTGAGGATGCACCCGGCCAGCTGCTCGCGACCGAAGGCGTTGACGATCTCGTCCATGACCTCGCGCTGCACGTTGGCGGACAACACGAGATAGCTCTGGAGGTCCGCGACCCGCGTGAGCTTGCGCGTCTCTTCGATGAGGCGCACATCGCGCTGGCCCATGCCCGCGGTGTCGATGAGCACGATCCGCCGGTTGTCGAATTCGGCCAGCTGGTCCGCCAACTCGGCGGCGGAACGTGCCTGGCGTACCGGCAGACCGAGCAGGAGGCCGAAGGAAGCCAGCTGGCGTTGGGCGCCGACGCGGATATCGTCTGTACTGATCAGGGCGACGGCGTTGCTGCCGTAGCGCAGGCAGGCCCGGGCGGCAAGCTTGGCGGCGGACGTCGTCTTGCCGACGCCCGTCGCGCCGACCAGGGCGATGGCGCTGCATTGTTCGAGCGGGTCACGCGCGACCACGGGCAGGCGTTTCGCGAGGCCGAACAGCGCCTCCCGCCACGCCTCGGCCGGGGTCGCGAGGTCGGTGGTGGCGGCCGCGACGCCGCGCGCCACCGCCTCGTCGAAACCGAACTTCACGAAGCGGCGCACGATCTCTGCGCGGACGGGCTCACGCCGGTCGTAATCGGTGGTCGCGAGCCGGCTTACCTGGTCCTGGAGAATGGCGCGCAGCGATTTGAGCTCGTCCTGCATCGCGGAGAGCGTCGGGTCCTGGGTCCACTCGATCCGCGGGGCCGTTGTGCGGCGAGAGATGGCGGGCGGGGCTTCGGGAACCTCCTGGCCAGCTTCCTCGTCGATGGTCTCGATGCGACGCGTATTCGCGGCTCCGATGACCCGCTCCCGGGCTTCCGCGTCGGACTCGGGGCGTCGTTCAGCGGGCGCCTTCGCGGTGTCGGAAGCATCGGTTTTTGCCGCTGCGTCCCCGGTCACCGTGCCGGCTTCAGCGCCGGCATCTTCGGCCCTTGTCGTGGCGGCCGATCCGCGCTGTTCGCCGAACATGCCGTTGACGAGCTCCGCGTCATAGTCGATGGCGGCGACGATCTCGACGCCCCCGGCCGTGTTCCGGGTCGACAGGATGACCGCATCGGGCCCCTGCTCCTCGCGAACCAGGCAGATGGCCCGGCGCATATCCGGCGCGAAAAACCTTTTGATCTTCATGTTCTTCCTCAATCCCTTGCCATGCCGCCTAAGCGGTTGCCGCCTGTGCCTCGGCCGCGCCGAGGGTCGCTACTACTCTCACCGGCCGGTTGTCCGGTATCTCCGTGTAGGCCAGCACGTGCAGCCCCCGGACCATCGGCCTCAACCAGCGCGCCAGCCAGGGCCGCAATTCGGCCGAAGTGACGAGCACGGCGGGTTCACCTGCGATCTCCTGTCGTTGCGCCGCTTCGCTGGCGCCGCGCTGGAGTCTTTCTGCGAGCCTGGGCTCGATGCCGAGACCCGCCGAACCCGTTGCCTGCAAACTGCGTTGCAAAACTTGTTCCAACCCGGGATCCAGCGCGATTAGCGGTAAATCTTCATAAGAATCAGTGATTCCCTGAACGATGAAGCGCGACAGGGCGGCGCGTACGGCGGCCGTGAGCGCGACGGGATCCTGACTCCGGGCCCCGTGATCCGCCAAAGTTTCGGCGATCGTGCGCATGTCGCGGATCGGGATCTGCTCGGACAGCAGGTTCTGCATGACACGCAGGACGATGCCGAGGCTGAGCGATTTTGGCACCAGGTTCTCGACCAGCTTGGGATGGTTCTTGGCCAGCCGGTCCAAGAGCTGCTGGACATCGTCGTGGCCGAGCAGTTCGTGGGCGTGGTCGCGCAACATCTGGCTCAGGTGCGTCGCGACCACCGTGGCCGGATCGACGACCGTGTAGCCGAGCGTCTGGGCGTGGTCGCGCTGCTCGGCGTTGATCCAGACGGCCGGCAGGCCGAAGGCCGGGTCCTTGGTCTCGGCGCCCTCGAGCGTGCCGTAGACCTGTCCCGGATTGATGGCGAGATGCCGATCCGCATGGATCTCGCCGCGCGCCGCCGGCACGCCGTTGAGCGTAACCCGGTAGCCGTTCGGTCCGAGGTCGAGGTTGTCCCGCACGTGCACCGGCGGGATGAGGAAGCCAAGCTCCTCGGATAGCTTGCGCCGCACCCCCTTCATGCGTTCGAGGAGGATGCCGCCCTGGGCGCGATCCACGAGCGGAATGAGGCGATAACCGACTTCCATGCCGACCGGATCCACCTGGCTGACGTCGTCCCAGGCCAGTTCGCGCGGCGCATTGGACTCGACCGCCGGCTCCTCCGGCAGCACTTCCACCTCGGTCTGCATCGAGCGCTTGTGCAGCACCCATGCGGCGAAACCCAGTCCGCCCGCCAGCAGCAGGAACACCATGTTCGGCATGCCGGGCACCAGGCCCAGGCTGCCGATGATCACGGCGGCGATGGCGATCGCGCGGGCGCTGCCGAACACCTGGCGGACGATGTCCGTGCCCATGTCGCCGGCAGCGGACACGCGCGTGACGATGATCGCCGTGGCGGTGGACAGCAGCAGGGACGGGATCTGCGCGACGAGGCCGTCCCCGATGGTCAGCAGGATGTAGGTGCGGGCCGCGTCGGCCAGCGCCATGTCGTGGGTGACGGTGCCGATCACCAGGCCGCCGATGATGTTGATGAACAGGATCAGGATCCCGGCGATCGCGTCGCCGCGGACGAACTTGCTGGCGCCGTCCATCGAGCCGTAGAAATCCGCCTCCGCGGAGGTCT
>CAYTXS010000041.1:0-14093 GCA_964441585.1 uncultured Thioalkalivibrio sp. | reverse complement strand
TCGGCTTCAACTACAGCCACGACGGCGCCATCTACTTCGACGGTCAGGCGGGGCACCTGCTGGTGCGCAACCGCGCTAACCAGTTGCACCTGGATATCAGGACCGGCGAGGTGTTGTACGACCAGCGGGCCGACGCCTATCCGCTCTACTGGCGATGGTCCGACACCGCGGATCCCCTGCACTTCGGTGACTTCGGCGGCCTGGTCAGCAAGCTGATCTGGTTTGTTTTCGGGCTCCTGCTCTGCCTGCTCATCTATACCGGGACGCTGCTCCACGCGCGGCGGCTCGCGGCAGGCGGCGCGCGGCGGGCGCGGCACCGGTGGCCGGGCACATCGGCAGCCATCGTTGTGACGCTCGTCGTGTTGATGGCGGCCACCATCGCGGGGTTCATCCAGGCGCGTGCATGGTATGGCCCAGAGGTGGACGGCGTGCGGCGACTGCCGGAACTCGCCCCGGGGGTGCTGGCCGTTATCGGCATCTGGGTGGCGGTGACGCTGGCGGCGCTGGGGTTCTGGATTCGGCTGTTATGGCGGCCTTCTCGGAGTCCCGCCAAGAGTCGACAGCCCGCCTCGGCACGCCTGACCAGTACCGCCCGGTAGTCACCAATACTGAAACAAGCCGAGCGCCACCTCGTTGACCTGCTGCCGCCGCGCGGACACGCGGATCTCCAGGTTCGTCGCGACGGACCATCGCGTCTCGAACTCGAGGTGGCTTTGCGAGCCGCCATCCTTCAGTCCCTGCTCGAGCCCGACCACGAATCGGCTTGCCATGCGCTCGCCGTGGGAGTGACGCAAGCCGATTTCCGGGCGCAAGTTGAAATGGTCGCCTTTCGAATCGAGCCGTGCTTGCAGGGTGCCATGGGCGATCCAGTTCGATCCAAGTTCTACAGCGCGTCCGAGCGCGGCCGATGCAAAAAGCTCCTGGCAACTGGTGCAGTCGAGTTGATCTCTCTTTATGCCCGTCGCGACGTCCCATGACCAAGTGCTCTCGCCTTCGATCCTGACCGTATTGACGTTGAGTTTGCGCGCGCGAACGAAATCAACATGGTCGATGAACAGGCCCTCGCTGTCCGCATAGCCGAGAGATACATCCATGACCACGAGCGCGGATCCCGCCAGGTTATTGTTGCCGATGCTGTCGTAATGGAAGGATGAGAACTCCCCCTTGAGATATGTGCCGAACGCGCTGTTGCGGGCAAGTCCAAGCCCCCCTTTACTGGGCTTGCTGCCCTTTGCAGGCGCTCTCAGGGGGATGATTTCCTCTGTTTCTGCGGCGCTCGATGGAGGCAACCCGAGGCGGAGCACAAGGATCTCGTTCTTGCGCGCGTCCAGCGCACGGAAGTCCGGGCCGTCGTCATCCGCGGGATAGGGCGCGAGACGGTACTGGTAGTAGGCGAGCAGCACATCCAGCAGCGCGATCCTGTGGCGTTCATCCGCAATGTCAACGAGTGCCTCCGTGAGCATCGTTTCCTCGCCGATGATACGGTTGAACACGAGCGACAGCTCGGCATCAAGCCGACTGAACTCGTGGTAAAGCACGCGTTGGCTGGAGGGGATGAAACGCACCGAGCGAACCAGCGACCCGTTGGCCTCGCGGTCAGCGTCCTCGAGGCGGTGGAAAAACGTCACCGGTGCGTACCAGAGTTTCGGGTCGGTGCCGAAATCGTTTCCCGTGGCGATCTCGAGTAACTCGGCCAGGCGCAGGGCACAGTTTTCACGCAGGAAGTAATAGCTGAACCTATGGCCCAATGATTCCCAGAGATGAAAGAGCAGCAGTTCCTCCTGGTAAGGGTCCAGATCCAGTTCGTATTCCCACATGTCCCGGAATTCGACGCGGCTGTAGGTCTGGTCCTGGGTGTAGTAGGACCGGTCTGAAAACCCCGCGTGATACCCCCCGAACAGGCCGCGCAGAATGTAGGCCACCATCCATTCGCCCTCCGGGACGGCGGCGCCGTAGTTGATGCCCAGATCGAGGAGGCGGCTGCCCGCGGATTCGTCGCCGTGGTTGAGTTTCATGAGCAGGTGCCCGAACGACGAAGCGGGATTGCCGAAGTAGCCGCTCACCATGATCACGCTGATCGAACGCAGCTCGTCGAGCCTTGCCCAGCGCTCTAGTTTCGGGCACCGCACGGTTTCGGCATGAGCGGCTGGCAGGGCAAGATGCTGGCGCAACCAGGTGTACCGGCCGGGGAAACGGCAGCGCGGATGAGCGTCGGGATCATCTCCCGGTGGCTCGAACCAGGCGCGCAGAGTCGCATAGAGTTCAGCGTGCGGGTTCCAGTCTTCCACGGACGCAAGAAAGAAGTCCTGCGAAATCACGTTGCTTCTCGTTGCACCTGCTCGCATATGCAGGAGGCGCCGCCATTGTCGATTCTCGGCGAGGTCGAGTTCGTCGGCGGCCGTTAGAAATTCGGCGGCTTGTTGCTCGTATACGCTGGAATCGGAACACCAGGCGCGTTCGAGCGGCACGACGAGAAGTAGCGAGGCGAGTATTCCCAAAACCAAGAAAAAGAGCCAATCGGCTGATTGGCTCCTCGGGAGGACGTTACACACTATGGCTGCCCGCCGGAGTCAGGCGGGCCACCCGAGAGTGGCCCGCCCGCTTCCAGTATCAACATCAGGTCATCGAGCAGCCGGCCGCAGTCGCACGGGCGTCGAGCGCTTCGTACAAGTCCTCCGCACGCTCGAACGTGGTGCGGTCGCTGTACTCCTCGCTGCCCGCCAGGCTCGCGAGATCATCGCGCAGGGAAGCCGCGAGGTCTGCGTCGCCCTGGCAACCGGCGAACTGGAGCAATGCCGACAGATGCTCGCCTTCGCCACGTGCCAGGTCTTGTTCGATGCTCGGATAAGCCTCGAAAATCAGGGCCGCGGCAGAAGCCGAGTTGCCCTTGCAATTCTCCGGGGTGGTGGCATCGGAGCTGATGGCGGTGGTGCCGAGATCCCACGTGACATTCGTCACGGCGGCCACGGCAGCGTTGTTCGGCGCAATCATGGCTCCAAGCCCACACTCGGTATAGATATCTGCAAACTCCCTTTTCGAGTCGGCTGCTTGTAACGGCATAGCCACGGCCATCGCCAGTCCGGCGGCAATTCCTAAGTAAACCTTCATACGTGCTTCCCCTTCTCGGTGCGTCCTGTTCAATCCATTTAATATTTTTCACGCCTCTTCTTGATCAGCTTGATGGCAGTGGGCCTCCATGCCTTTCCGGGCGCGGGCCGATGCTAGCAGAGCAATCGAGATCCGCCAAATGCAACCGGCTGGTGGAGGAACTAAGGCTTTTTCTTGAGTGAAAGGACGATCACCAGAAAGAGTTCGGCGGCGCCAGAGCGTACAATCTAGGTGATCAAGACGTGCCGGCGGAACATCACTGCTCTCCGAACTGCGCCTCGTACAACCGGATGTAGGCCTCGTAGTGCCCGGTGTACTGCTCGAAGTGCTCCTCGAGCACCATGAACTGGCGCTCCGTGCCGATGAAATACTCGAGCAGGTCCTCTTCCTGGTACTCCAGGAGTTTCCCGAGGTTCGGCGCGACGTCCGTGGCCATGTAGAGGTCCATGTCGGAATACTCGAGGATCGGGCGGTTGTCGGTGTGGATGGGCTGCCCTGCGACAAGCGCATCGACGTCGTCCTCGCCCAGCAGCAGCATGCTGGCCAGCTCGTAGACATTATCGATGTCGAGGCTGCGCAGGTCCCCTTCGACCTCTCCCATCTTTTCCTTCAGCTCGGCCAGGTTCATCAGCGCCGGTTCCGGCGTACCCACGAGAATGATGAAGTGCGTCGGGAACTGGGTGAAATACCAGGTGGTCGTGTGGGGAAAGACGCTGTCGAAGGTCGCGATGAGCGTGCGCAGATCGTCGAATGACAATCCGCCGACCGGCAGCCATGCGGCGGCGACCCCGTCTTCAGTGAGCGCATCGCGCATGAGCTCGAAGTATTCCCGGGTGTAGAGGTAGGGATTGCGCTTGTACTTCAGGTTTGTCACGTCCGTGACGATCACGGAGAACTCCTCGTCCGTCATGGCGATGTAGTTGCGTGCGTCGTCGAGCACGATGTTGATGTCGGGGTCGGCGAACGAGTCGTAGTTCACGTCGCTGAACAGCGGCGCGGCTTCCATGATCTTTTTCTCGATTTCGACGGCGTGGACCTCCACCCCGTGGAGCAACATGCTGCCCGAGGTGGTGCCCGTGCCGTAGCCCACGGTCAGGGCGACTTCCGGTTCTTCCGCCAGCAGCAGCGGCACGTGGGCCAGCATCTTCGAATCGGCGAGCAGCACCCGGTCGGTGCCCGACACGTTCTGGCCGTCCACGAACAGCCCGCGGTAATTGCCCCGCTCGATGGCCGTGACGGTGCCTGAGACGCCCTCGGCGTAGTAAATCACCTCGAACCCTTCCGCTGCGGTCCGCAGGTCGGGCCCCTTCAGCTCCGCATGGAAGGTCTTGCTGTCGGAAAAAACCAGCAGGTTGGCGACCACCGCAACGATCACGAGTGCACTCCACTGCAGCGGCGCGCGCCCTGCGCCCCTGAGAAGCAGCACGACCGCGATCAGCAAACTCAGGTTCACCAGGATCAGGGTCGTGTTCCACATGCCGAAGAACGGGATCAGCACGAAGCCGGTGAGCAGGCTGCCCAGCACGCAGCCGACCGTGTTGGACAGGAAGGTGTTGCCTGCCTTGGCGCCGATCCGGTCCACGTCATGCACGTAGATGCGCACGCCCAGTGGGAACAGGATGCCCATGAACACCGCCGGGATGAACGAGACGACGAAAGCCAGCGCGAGGCTGAGCGAAAGGTAACTCAGCGGCATCCAGTCGGTGAGCAGCGCCGTGATGGTTTCGAACTGGCGGAACAGCAACAGCACGAGCGCACCGCTGAGCGCGGTGACGATGGAGACGGCGCTGAACCACGTCACGAGGTCCTGGCGCAGGTCCACCTTGCGCGCCACGATCCAGGAGCCGGCCGAAAAGCCCAGCAGGAAGCCGGTCAGGATCAGGGCGAAGGCCTGCGAGGTGGACAGGCCGTAGGTGGAGAGGATGCGCACCCACAGCATCTCGTAGCTCAGGGTGATGAAGCCGGTGAGAAACAGGAAGAACAGCATGTAGGAATAGGGCGCATGCTCTTTGGCCGCCGGCTCGGGCCGGGCGGTCTTCGTCTTGCTCGTGGCGACGATGAGCGCGACGAGGATGTTGCCGCCGATCGCGATCATCAGTGTCGCGATGACGCCAAAGTACTTTACGAAGAAGAAGCCGGTCAGCAGCACGCCGGCGCAGGCGCCGAGCGTATTGACGTAGTAAAGCTTGCTGAAACCGGAGCCGAGATTCTCGGGCGAGCGCAGGAAGTACTTGGCGATGAGCGGCATCGTGCCGCCGATGAGAAATACGGGCGGAAGCAGCACGAGCAGCGACAGGGCGAGGCGCGCGACCGAGAGCCCGTAGAATCCCAGGTTGTTGTACGCGTACTCGTAGAGATAGCGATAGACGGGCAGCGCTTCGATGACCAGGTAGGAGAGCAGCGAAGTCGCAGCGATCCCCAGCTCCACGTAAAGGTAGATCCGCAGCGGATCGCGGGTGCGTTCCGACAGGCGCCCGAACACGTAACCGCCGAGCCCGAGGCCCAGCAGGAACACGGCGACCACTGTCGCGACGGCGAAGCTGCTGACGCCGAATACGAGGCCCAGCAGTCGGACCCAGATCAACTGGTAGATGAGGGCCGAGAAGCCCGAGATGAAGATTGCGGCGAAAAGGAGCCTGTTGCTCAGGGTCCAGACCATCAGCTTGAGTCCCTTGTCCCGATTGGATGTGTTCGCGGAGCGTTGCTGCACCAACCGCGACACATACAGCGTTGCAGCCGATGATATCCGCCGGGGATAGCCGGTACCTCCCCGGGTTTTACCTAGGCGGCGGCGATGCTGTTAGATTTACGGGCGGATCGGCTGGTTCGCCTCGAATGAGTCGACCCATGCAGCAAACAATTACCAGCGACCAGGGGAAAATGACATGCCCGTAGAACTCAAGATCCTCGGCTACGCGGCACTGCTGCAGTTCGTCCAGTACGTCCTGATGGCGGTACCCGTCAACCTGCAGCTCGGCCCCGCATACACCGGCGGAAACCGGGACGAGCAGAAACAGCCCTGGGGCATGGCGGGTCGGCTGAAGCGGGCCCTGGACAACCATTTCGAGGCCCTGGTCCTGTTCACGATCGCCGTGCTGGTGGTGGTTTTCGGCCAGGCCTCGTCAGCGACGACCGAGGCGGCGGCCTGGACCTACCTCCTGGCTCGAATTCTCTACGTGCCGGCCTACGCGTCCGGTGTGTTCCTCGTGCGGTCGATCATCTGGGCCGTGGGGTTCATCGCCACGCTGGTGATGCTGCTGGCGGCTGTCACGGCAACGGGATGAATTCTTCCTCGTCGCCGGGAACGGTGGGGAACCGGCCGGCCCGCCAGTCGGCTTTGGCCTGTTCGATCCGTTCCCGGCGGCTGGAGACGAAGTTCCACTCGATGTATCGGCGCCCCACCGGCGCGCCGCCGATCAACGCGATGCGCGACGGTTCGGTGGCCGTCACGACGACGCCGGCGCGGTCGGCGAAGATGGTCATCGACCGCGCCGGCATCCCGGTGTCCTGCGCCGTCAGTGCGCCCGACACCACGTACAGCGCGCGCTCCGGTGCATCGGGCAAGGCCAGCGACTGGCCCGCCTCCAGGCTCGCTTCCAGGTAGAGCGTCTCGGAATACGTCTCGACCGGGGACGTGATCCCGTAGGCGCTGCCCATCATCACCCGGACCGGCACGCCGTCGATGAGCACCGTCGGGACCTCGTTGGCCGGATAATGATGAAAGGCCGGCTCGCGCTCCTCTTCGGCATCCGGCAATGCCAGCCAGAGCTGCAGCCCGTCCAGGCCATGCTCCACGGCGGTGACCTCCGGCCGCTCCCGCTCGGAGTGCACGATGCCCCGCCCGGTGACCATCAGGTTGATATCGCCCGGGCGGATGGCCTGCAGGCTGCCGACGGAATCCCGGTGCAGGATTTCACCTTCGAAAAGGTACGTCACCGTCGCGATGCCGATGTGCGGATGCGGACGCACGTTGATGCCGCGGCCGGCCGGAAAACGGGCCGGGCCCATGTGGTCGAAGAAAATCCACGGCCCCACCATTTTGCGTTGTGCCGTCGGCAGTAACCGCCGCACCGAGAAACCGCCGAGGTCCTTCTCTTGCGGCTCCAGAACCATTTCGACAGCGTCGCAAGGGGAAACCCTCGCGGCGCATGGCTGTTCGACCTGGGCCAGTGTGTTACTCATGGCTCATCTCTGCCCTTGATAGTGTCCGTTCAGCGCATCGCCTTCAGTGCCTGCGCCCATCTCGCCAGTTCCGCCAACAGGGTCTTTGCCGAGATTTCGTGCACCTCGGCCGCCGCGAACCGCTTGTTCTCGTCGAGCTGCTGCCATGGCATCTGGATCATCACGCCCTCGGGAATCGGCATCATTTTCAGCGTGGTGACCATCAGCCTGGAGGCCTGGGCCGAGCGCAGGCCACCCGAGGCGCCGCCGTAGCTGACGAATGCGCAGGGTTTGTAATGCCACTCCCGATAGACGTAATCGAGCGCATTGATCAGCGAGGGCGGCGGTGAATAGTTGTATTCAGGAGTGACGAACACGTAGGCGTCCGCGGCCGCGACGCTGCGTGACCAGGCCTTGGTGTGTTCATGCTCGTAAGCCTGCTTGCTCGGGTGTTGCGGCTCGTCGTACACCGGCAGGCCGAAATCCGCCAGGTCGACCAGGCTGCATTCGAACAGCCCCTGCGTTTCGGCGAAGGCATGGAACCATGCGCCCACGGCGGGCCCGATGCGGCCCGGCCGGGTGCTGGTGATGATGGTATGGAGTTTCAGCGGCATGAATCGAGTTCCTTCGACGGGTCGTGATGCAGAATAATATCGATTTTGCACGGACCGCGTGCTGACGATGCGGGCTTTCACGGCACCGGGATCGGCACCGTGGGATGTTGGCGATCGGAACCCGGCTGGTGATGGCCAGCTGCTAGACTGCCGCGATCCTCGGGACCGGTGTAATCCATGCCACTCAGCAACGAACAGCGCGCGGTGCTCTTCGGCCTCGGCGCGGTGCTGCTCTGGTCCACCGTGGCCACGGCATTCAAGCTCTCGCTGCAGTACCTGTCGCCCGTGCAGCTGCTCGCCTGGGCGAGCATGGTCTCATTGCTCACGCTCGGCGTGCTGCTCGTCGCGACCGGACGGCTCGCGCAAGTGTTCCGGGGAAGCCGGCGCGACTACCTGCGCTCGCTCGCGCTCGGCCTCGTCAATCCGCTGTGTTATTACCTCGTGCTGTTCGAGGCCTACGACCGGCTGCCGGCGCAGGAAGCGCAGCCCCTGAACTACACGTGGGCATTCACGCTCGCGATCCTGGCGGTCCCGCTGCTCGGGCACCGGCTGACGCGTGCGGACGTGCTCGGGGGCCTCGTCGCCTATGCGGGCGTTTGGGTCATCGCGACGCGCGGCGAGGTGTTCGCACTGGAGTTCGCCAACCCGGCGGGTGTCATCCTGGCGCTCGGCAGCACGGTGCTGTGGGCTCTTTACTGGATCTACAGCGCGCGCGACAGGCGCGATCCGCTGGTGGCGCTGTTCTGCAATTTCGCGCTCGGATTGCCGTTCGTACTGATTTTCTGTGCACTGACGGACGGGCTGGCGGTGCCCGACTGGCGCGGACTGGCCGGCGCCGCATGGGTGGGCGTGTTCGAGATGGGACTGGCGTTCGCCCTCTGGCTCAGCGCGCTGCGGCTGACGAAGAGTGCCTCGCGCATCGGCAACCTGATATTCCTCTCGCCGTTCCTGTCGCTATTTTTCATCCGCGCATTCGTCGGCGAGATGATCATGCCGTCGACCTGGCTCGGACTGGGGCTTATCATCGCCGGGCTGGCGGTTCAGCAGGGGTTCCGGCCGCGCCCGTAGGATGCCCGGGCCCGCCTCGCCGACACCAGGTCGCATGTCTGAAGTGCGAATCCACACCAGTCCAGGGAGCAAAGCATGTCAGGCACAAGACTCGCGAACAAAGTGGCGATCATCACCGGCGCGACCGGCGGTATCGGCGAAGCGACGGCAAGACGGTTCCTGCAGGAAGGCGCCGGCGTCATGCTCGTGGGCCGCTCGGCCGAAAAACTTGCGGCCACCGCAGAGCGGCTGGCGGACTTCAGCGCAGTGGCGACATTCGTCGCCGACGTCACAGATGAAGAAGCGGCCGAAGCCGCCGTGGCCGCGACTATCGACCGCTTCGGCGGCGTGGATGTTCTCATGGCGAACGCAGGCACCGAGGGACGGACCGCGCCGATCGAGCGACAGACCGTCGCCAATTTCGAGGAATGCCTGCGCACCAATGTGATCGGCGTGTGGTTGTGGATGAAGCACTGCGTCGCGCCGATGCAGCAACGCGGCGGCGGCTCGATGATCGCGTTGTCGTCCATCGCGGGTGTCGTAGGGCCGCGCGAGATGGCGCCCTACAATGCGAGCAAGCACGCGGTGAACGGCCTCGTGAAGACCGCGGCGAACGAGCTCGCGACGGCGAAGATTCGCGTCAATGCGATCGGTCCGGGGCCGATCGACAACCGCATGATCCGCTCGCTCGAGGAGCAGATCCTGCCCGAGGATCCGGATGGAGTCCGGGCCATGGTCATGGCGGGCATCGCGATGAACCGCTACGGCACCAACGAAGAGGTGGCGAACCTCGCGTTGTTCCTCGCCAGCGACGAGTCCTCGTATTGCACGGGCGGCATCCACATGATCGACGGCGGCCTGACGGCAGCCTGATCGCGGCCCGATGACGGCCACCATGGCTCCCATGCCGGTATCGCCCGCAGCCATCGCCGCGGCGGCGCGGCTGCTCCGCGAGGGCGGGGTGGTGGCGATTCCGACCGAGACCGTCTACGGGCTGGGCGCCGTGGCGATGAATCCGGCGGCAGTGCGCCGCGTGTTCGCCATCAAGGGCCGGCCGGCGAACCACCCGCTCATCGTGCACCTGCACTCGGCCGAAGCCATGTCGGAGTGGGCGCGCGAGATCCCGGAGTCGGCGTGGCGGCTGGCCGAGCGCTTCTGGCCCGGTCCGCTCACCCTGGTGCTGCCGCGCCATTCGCAGGTGCCCGACGAAGTCACCGGCGGCCAGGACTCGGTCGCCCTGCGCGTGCCCGCCCAGCCGGTCGCACGCGAACTGATCGCTGCGGTCGGGGCATTGGCGGCGCCTTCCGCCAATCGCTTCGGCCGCGTGTCCCCGACCACGGCGGCGCATGTGCTCGCCGAGCTCGGGGACGACGTGGACATGATCCTCGACGCCGGTCCCTGCCGGGTCGGCTTGGAGTCCACCATCCTCAGCCTCATCGGCGATGCCCCCGCATTGCTGCGGCCCGGCGGCGTCACCGTGGCCGAACTCGAGGCCGTACTCGGTCGCCCGGTCGCCCCACCGCCCCAGGACCTGCGCGCGCCGGGCCGACTCGCGTCGCATTACGCACCCGCCACGCCGCTCGAACTGGTCGCAGCGGATAGACTTCGCGAGCGATTGGCCGCCGCAGCTCCAGATGCCGGCGCGGACGCTGCCGGCCCGCACATCGGTGTCGTCGCGCACAGCCCCGCCGCCATCGTCGCCGCCGAGGCCGCCGGCGCCGCTGTGACGGCGATGCCGGCAAATGCTGCGGAGTACGGTCGCCTGCTATACGCCACGCTGCGTCGGCTCGACGCGGCCGGCCACGAGCTGATCCTGGTGGAGGCGCCGCCGGCGGCTCCGGAATGGCTGGCGGTACGGGACCGTCTCACGCGCGCCGCGCATCGCGACCAAAGAGACATGTGAATCGACTGCGACCTCAGCACGGCCTGGTGCATCTGACTGTATAGAGGTGGCGTCGAGAGAGCGTGTCATGAGGTACAGGATCTGCGCGCATTTGTTGCTGGTGTTGCTCACCGTCTGGGTCGTGGCGAGTGGGGCGAACGAGACGATCGAGGTGGCGCCGGAGGCGTTGCCCGGAACAATCGCTGCTGGCGTCGAGGAAGCGGTCACCGCAGGAGAATTCTCCGGGACCGTACTGGTCGCGCATCCGGAGCGAATCCTGTTCGCGATGAAGGACAGGGACGGGTGGCGGCGGATCCGCCATTCAGCTGACGCTCCGGGGTCCTCGGCCAGCCTGCGCTACTGTCCGGACGACGACATCACGGTGGTGGTACTGTCCAATTAGGACGGCGCGGCGCTCAAGAATCGCCCTTCGCATCCAGCTCCAGCATCTCTCTGAGGGACTTCTCGATCTGGCCGCCGCAATAAAGCTTGCCGTATTCCTGTTCCTGCTGCGCGACATACCTGGCGAGCGATGGCTGGGCGCCGATCTTCCCGCACAACGCATGAATGCCGGGGGCGTGCTGGCATAGGTCGGGCTCGAGTTGAGGCAGGCAACGGGTCATGTTGCCGAACAGTGCGTAGACGCCGATGTCGGCAAAACTGGGCGCGGCCTGGCCGATGAACCCGCGTTGTAACGATTCCTCGAAGATGCGCATCCAGCGAGGCAGACGCTTCGAGCGGAAGGACTTCCATTCGTCGCGGGTCCATATGGAAGACCCGTTGTAGCGGCAGATCTCCATCAGCACGTCGTTGCAGTCCATCAGCACCTTCATGCACGAGGCCACCTCGAGCGGGTCCGAAGGCATCAGGTCCAGCCCGGGCGCCACGTACTGGACGATGGCCGGCATCTGGCTGAGCGCACGGCCTGATTCGAGATCATGCAGCAGGGGCGGGCCCATGTAGGGAACGTCCTGCTCGTCCGGCGGCCGGTTCTTCAGGTCTGCGTTCGTCTCGAAGTCCGATTCCACGCGCAGCGGGATGTCGCGGTAGGCGAACAGGTAACTGACGAAACAACCCCGGAACGGAATTGGCCAGTAGTAGAGCTTGAATCGCGGTGTGGAGGCTGGTGAAGACATGCCCGGCCCTCCGAGGACTGCCGGCTAACTGCCCGCCGTCAAGGCGATGAAGTCCGGATCGTCGCGCAGCGAATCGAGATCGGGGTCGTTCTTCATCCAGCCGGGGATGTCGGTTCCGCCTGCGATGGCGTCGCGAAGCGTATCGACGGCCTTCCTGGTCTCGCCGAGCTGGGCGTACAGGCAGGCGCCGTTGTACAGCATGACCGAATCGCCGGGGCTCATCTCCAGTGCCGTCATGCCCTCCTGGATCGCCTCGTCCTTGCGGCCGAGTTCGGCCAGGGTGATGGCGAAGATCATCCGCGCACGGGAGTCGTCCGGGTTCTGCAGCAGGTAGGTCGGCAGCACTTCCTCGGCCAGGTTGATGGCCAGCGCATCGACTTCTTCGGTGTGGCCCATGACCTGCAGCGCCATCCTCAGGTCCGTGTATGCGACATAGAAACGGGGCTTCAGCTCGATCACCCTGCGACACAGCTCGGCCGCTTCTTTCGCGTTGCCGAGAGTCAGGTGGATCCTGCCGAGAATCCAGTAGGCGATGAAGTCGTCGGGATTGAGCTCGATGGCTTTGCGACCGGATTCCGCCGCCTCGTCGAACTTGCCCCAGCTGAAATACGACAGGCCCATGGCGGTGTAGGCCTCGGGCAGGTTGTTGTCGTACATCAGCGCCTTGAAGCTGAGTTCCTGGGCCTTGGCCCGATACTCTTCCTTGCGCGAGAAATACTGGTACATCTGGCCGTAGGCGCTGGAGCAGGCGGCATAGGCGGCGGCGTAGCGCGGATCGAGCTCGATGGCCTTTTCGAACAGCTGGATGGCGTACTCGACGCTGCGCTTGGTGAGGCGATACAGGTAGTCCTGGCCACGCAGGTAAAGGTCGTAGGCGTTCGCGTTCACCGTCTGGCGCTTCGACAGTGAGACCTCCTCGGAGAAACTCAGCCGCAGCTTCAACGCCTCGACGATCTGCTTCGCCACCTGTTCCTGGATGTCGAAGATGTCGTCCAGCTTGCCCTTGTAGGTGTTGCCCCACAGTTGCCGGTTGGTCCCGGCGTCCACGAGCTGCACCGTGATGCGTACCGAGTCGCGGAAGCGGCGCACGCTGCCGCCCACGACATAACGGGCCCCCAGCTCCTTGGCGATAACCCGGATGTCCTGCTTCGTGTCCTTGAACTGCATGGACGCCCAGCGCGAAATCAGGTCGATTTCGCTGACCAGCGACAGCCTCGCGATGAGCTCTTCCGTCAGCCCGTCGCTGAAATAGTCGGTTTCCTCGTCGGGGCTGATGTTGTGGAAGGGCAGCACCGCCAGTGCGCCGGGCTCGATGGGATGGTCGGGGTCGGGCGACGGCTGGTCGACGGCTTCGATGGCCCTCGGCTCGAGTTCGGCGAGGGCCTTGCCCTGCTGGATGGTCACGCCGATGCGCTCGAGCGAGCGCACGATGACCCGCAGGTTCTCCTCCGGGTCGCCCTGGAAATACTCGATGTGCTGGATGCCCGCGAGCTGGTACTTGAGCCCTGCCGGGATCTGGGTCGGCTCGAGGTGCACCGGCAGGATGTGCCCTTTGCGCTCGCTGGTGAGGATCACTTCCTTGGCCACGTTGTGCGAGTTGACGGCGGACGGAGTGACCATGAGCAGGAGTGCCTTGGCGCCGTCCAGCGCGTTGACGATCTCCTCGCTCCACATCGTCGCCGCGTCGATGCCCCCGACGTCCATCCAGACCGGCACGCCCGACGCGCGCAGCTTCTCCGCCAGCGCGGTGACCTTGTCCTTGTCCTCGCGCGAATAACTGATGAAAACGTCGGCCGGTTGTGTCACTGGATCGCCTGTTATTGTTGGTCTGGCGGGTTCAAGCGAGGCGGGGAAATCGCTCCCGGCCTCGTGATCGCTGACCGCCAAGAGTAGCTGAATGGCCGGGCACTGAGAAGCATGCTGCGCCGCAGCATGGGGATCAGGCAGCCGGCGGCTCGGCTTCGCCGGCCAGGCGAGATTCCGCGTCCGCGATCATGGCATGAAAGCGCGGGTCGTCACGTAGCAGCTCCAGGTCCGGATCGGCCTTGGCATAGGGCAGGAAGCTCTCGGTGATGCAGGCGAAGACCGGCGCCAGCATGTCCAGTGCCGCTTCCTTGTCGGCGAGATAGGTGCACAGCGCACAAC
>CAYTXS010000040.1:0-14307 GCA_964441585.1 uncultured Thioalkalivibrio sp. | reverse complement strand
CGGCTGCCAAGAAGAAGCCCGCCGCGAAGAAGAAGCCGGCTGCCAAGAAGAAGCCTGCCAGCAAAAAGAAGACTGTTTCGAAAAAGAAGTAGGCGCTTCCTGTTGAGCGGACTCGGCAACTTGCCGACCGCGTCGAGTTTCGAGGGCCGGGTCCGCCATGAGCGGCTCGGCCCTCGTTCTATCCAGCCCCGGAAACTGTACGGAGGACTGCATGGACCAGGAGAGCAAGAAAGCTGCCGTTGGGAAAGCCGCGGCCGACGAAGTGCCGACGGGTTGCCGGCTGGGCGTCGGCACCGGCTCGACCGTCAATCACTTCATCGATGCACTGGTGGCACGCGGCATCGAACTCGCCGCAGTCGTATCCAGCTCGGACGCCACCACCGCGCGCCTCGAGCAGCATGGAATTTCCGTCAGTGAACTCAACGCCACCGGAGACCTCGATCTTTATGTCGATGGTGCGGATGAAGTCGATCCTGCCGGCCACATGATCAAGGGCGGCGGCGGTGCATTGACCCGCGAGAAGATCGTGGCCGCCGCGGCAAAGAAGTTCGTCTGCATCGTGGACGACAGCAAGCTCGTGCGCGTTCTCGGCACTTTCCCGTTACCGGTCGAGGTCATTCCCATGGGCCGTTCCTATGTGGCACGACAGATGGTGAAACTCGGCGGCCTGCCCGAGTATCGCGCGGGCTTCGTCACGGACAACGGCAACGTCATCCTCGATGTCAGGCATCTCGACCTGGTGAACCCCGTCGACGTGGAGGACCGCATCAACCGGATTCCGGGCGTCGTGACCGTTGGTATCTTCGGCCGGCGCAAGGCCGATCTCGTGCTGGCGGCCGGCAAGGACGGTGTACGGCGTCTCGAACCTCGCTAGCCGGCCTCGGCTCGAACCCAGGTTCTCATCCTCGCCCCCTCAGTTAACGACAAAACCAAACAGGGCCCCTCGCGGGGCCCTGTTTGGTTTCGTAGTGGCTGGGGGACTAGGATTCGAACCTAGGTTGGCGGAGTCAGAGTCCGCAGTCCTACCGCTAGACGATCCCCCAATTCGGGAGGCGCGATCCGCCCGGATCAGCGCTTCGAGTACTGGGTGGCGCGACGCGCCTTGCGCAGGCCCACTTTCTTGCGTTCGACTTCTCGAGCATCGCGCGTGACGAACCCGGCCTGGCGCAATGCCGACTTGAGAGCGGGGTCATAATCGACCAGCGCCCGGGTCAGTCCGTGCCGGATGGCACCCGCCTGTCCGGTCGTGCCACCGCCGTGCACGGTGACCTCCACGTCGAAGCGGTCATCCATGTGAATCAGCTCCAGCGGCTGCCGCACGATCATGCGTGCGGTGCGACGTCCGAAGAACTCGTCGAGGGGCTTGCTGTTCACGGTGATCGCGCCCTTGCCGGGGCGCAGGTACACGCGAGCCGTCGAGGTCTTGCGTCGGCCGGTGCCGTAGTTCATGTCCATGCTCATAATCTTTCCTGACCGGTTCAGATCTCCAGCGCCTGGGGCTGCTGGGCCTGGTGAGTGTGTTCGCCGCCGGCGAAAATGCGCAGCTTGGTCAACATCTGCCGACCGAGGGAATTCTTCGGCAACATGCCCTTTACGGCTTCCTCGATCACCTGCTCAGGGGCCCGCTGCAGCCTCTTACCGAGCGTTTCCGACTTCATGTTGCCGATGTAACCGGTGTGATGATAGTAGGTCTTGTCCGCGATCTTGTTGCCGGTGACGTGCACCTTGCTCGCGTTAATCACGACCAGGTAGTCGCCGGTGTCCATGTGCGGCGTGTATTCCGGCTTGTGCTTGCCGCGCAGGCGGCGCGCCAGTTCGGTCGCAAGGCGCCCGAGCGTCTTGCCGTCGGCGTCCACGACATACCAGTCGCGGCGGACGGTGGCCGGCTTTGCGGTAAAAGTCTTCATGTCCCAGCTCCAGAAAGATGAGCGGCAGGCGAAAAGCAGGCAAATATAAGGCACTGCCTCTCGCCATGCAAGCGTCGTCCCCGGGCTCCGGCGCACCTCGCCGGTAAATCCCTCGCTAATTCAGCAACTCCCATCGACGCGACCTATTCGCCCGGGGGTTCCGAAGGAAGTTGCAGCCGTTCCACGATGCGGCCGTTGACCACATGTTCCTGGATGATTTCCTCGAGATCCTCCTGGTCCACATAGGTATACCAGACGCCATCGGGATAGACGACCACCACCGGCCCCTCCTCGCATCGGTCCAGGCAACCCGCCGTGTTCACCCGCACCTTGCCCGGCCCGGCCAACCCGAGTTCCTTGACCCGGGACTTCGCCCAGGCACGCGCAGGTTCGGCGCCCCCCTCCTGGCAGCAAGGTCGCCCGTCCTCGCGGCGGTTGGTACAGAAGAACAGGTGTCGCTGGTACCAGCCCATGATCAGAACTTGTATTCGAGGCCGATCGTCGTATAGAAGTCCGAGTTCCGGTTACCCGCGGGCACGTCGGTGTTGTGCTTCACGACGTAGCTGATCTTGGCGGCCAGGTTTCCGACAATCGTCGTCTCCAGGCCGGTCTCGCTTTCGGCGTAGGTGTTGTCGGAGGACCACTGGACCAGGAAGTTCTGGATGAAGCGGGCCGACGGCGAGATCTGCCAGCCGTACCGCAGGCCGCCGCTCACCACGCCGCTCTCCTCCGAGGTCCCGTCGGCCAGGTCCGCGAAGCGGTAACCGAGGCCGATCTCACCTTTCAGCGAGTGGGCATCGGTGTCGAGGAGGACCCGGCCGTAACCGGCGCTGGGGACCCACTCTTCACGCACACCGCCGAAATTGTCCTTGCGCCAGTCGAGGCGACCGTAGAAGTAATCTCCATCGGTCAAGTAGTAGTTCGCGGTACCGCGGGCCTCGTAGCGCTCCTCGGTCGCGACCGAAGCTTCCTCGCGCGTCACGAACAGAAGCTTGGCGTCGTAAAGCCACGGACCGCCGGTGACATACTGCAGGTCGGCATTTCCGGTGACCGACAGCGTGTCAGTGTTGCCTCTTGCCTCGGCATAACCGAAGCCGACCTGGCCGCCAAACCCTGTCTCGACTTCCTCGGCATGCAAGACCGCCGGGGCGACGAGGCCGCCCGTCAGCCCTGCCAGAGCCAGTAACAATCCCTTAGACTTCACGACGAACTCCTTTCTGGTATCGGGTACCGCGGAAGCCACCATGGCGCCGCAGCCGAATTCGGGCCCGGGAGAATACCAAATAATTCACCGCCGGGGCGCAACAGGAGGCGCAGCGAAGCATGACCAAGCCCGCGGAATTTCCGCTGGATCTGGCCGACCGCTGCGTCAAGTGCGGCCTTTGCCTGCCGTATTGCCCGACCTACCAGCTGGCCGGTGTCGAGGGCGAGTCGCCACGCGGCAGGATCGCGTTGATGCAGGGCCTGGCCACCGGCCGGCTGGATCCGACCCCCGGGCTCGTCCGTCACCTGGATCAATGCCTCGGCTGCCGCGCCTGTGAGCGTGTCTGCCCGGCCGATGTCCCGTACGGCGAATTGATCGATGCGGGGCATACCTTGCTGGTGGCGCGCGGCCACCCACCGCCGACGCAGGAGCGCGCTCTTGCCGCCCTCCTGCGTCGCCCGGCGTGGTTGCGCAAGGCGGTGAGACTGGCGCGCTTGCCCGGCGCCGGCGCAGCCGCAAAAGGTCTCGGCGGCCTGCCTGCGCGTGCCATGTCACTCTTGCCCGGAGACGCCGGCCCGGCGCGCCTGCGGGATGCTCAGGCAACCGGACCGGCGCCGCGCGGCGAAGCGCAGCTGTTCGCCGGCTGTGTGACCGGCGCGATGGACGGCCGTTCGCTCGATGACACCCGCCACCTGCTCGAAGCGGCAGGCTGGCAGGTTCGCCGCCCGCCCCGCCAGGGCTGCTGCGGCGCCATCGACCTGCATGCGGGCTACCCTGAGGTCGCCAGCCGGCTCGCGGCACAGAATCTCGCCGCCTTTCCGGGCGATGGGCCCGTCGTGGCCTGCGCCTCGGGTTGCGCCGCCACTTTGCTGGAGTATGCGCGCCTGGCCGGCGAGCCGGGCGCGCGCTTCGCGCGGCGCATCCGTGACCCGGCGGAGTTGCTGGCGGATGCGCCGCTCGAGTTCGGCCGCAGCCGGTATCGCTCCGTCGTGCTGCACGTGCCCTGCACGCAGCGCAACGTCACCGGCACCGCCGACGCCACGCGACGCCTGCTGGAGCGCATTCCGGACCTGGCAGTGCGCGAACTGCCCACCAGCTGCTGCGGCGCCGCCGGCACCCACTTCCTGAGCCATCCCCGCCAGGCGGACGCGCTGCTCGAACCGGCCCTGGCGCGACTCGCCCAGGACCCGCCGCAGGCCCTCGTGACCAGCAACATCGGCTGTGCCATGCACTTTGTGGCAGGACTCGCGCGTATCGGGCTGCCCATTCCCGTACTGCATCCTGCCTCCGTGGCGCGCGACGCGCTAAAATAGTCGCCATGACGACTCGCAGACTCAGCCCGGTGGACCGGATCTTCGAACAAGTCGACCAGGCGGTGCGCACCGTGCTGGCGCCGCCGCCACCGGCCTCGCGGCCGAATCCCGCGGCCGACCTCCCGGAGGCGACCATGACGGAGCGCGAGCGCCGCCATGCCGCCGCACTGATGCGCGTCAACCACGCGGGAGAGGTCATGGCGCAGGGTCTCTACCAGGGACAGGCGCTGACTGCCCGGCTGGACACGGTGCGGGGCGCCATGGAAGAGGCCGCGGTAGAGGAATTCGATCATCTTGCCTGGTGCGAGGAGCGCCTCGCTGAGCTTCGGGATCATCCGAGCCGGCTCGGGCCGCTGTGGTACACGGGCGCCTTCGTCCTCGGCGCTGGCGCCGGGCTGGCCGGAGACCGCTGGAGCCTCGGCTTCGTCTCGGAGACCGAGGCGCAGGTCATCAGTCATCTCGAGGAGCACCTCGGCCGGCTGCCTCCGGCGGACCAGCGCAGCAGAGCGATCATCGGTCAGATGAAGCTGGACGAGGCGCATCACGGCGAAGTCGCGCGCGAGGCAGGCGGCCTGCCTTTGCCTGCGCCCGCACGGCGTTTCATGGCCATGGTTTCGAAGATCATGACGCGGACCGCATACTGGATTTAAGGCGTGGCGACGGGCCCGCGGCTTGCCCTCGCAACCTCTGTGGGTTAAAAGGGCACCTGCCGCACGGCTTAACATAAATAACGAGCGAGGCCAGCGAATGGGTGAGCCCTTGGGCGGGGGAGCCGAAATCCCCGCGATGAATCGATTTATCGAGTTGTGCCGGGTCCGCTCTGTGCCTTCGAAGACGGTCGTCATCCACGCGGGCGACCTGCCCGACACCCTCTACTACATCATCGACGGCTCCGTCGAAGTGATGATCGAGGACGAGGAAGGCAACGAGATGGTGCTGGCGTACCTCAACAAGGGACAGTTTTTCGGCGAGATGGGGCTGTTCTACGAGCAGCCGACCCGCAGCGCGTGGGTACGCACCCGAACCGCCTGCGAACTCGCCGAGATGACCTATCCACGCTTTCGGCAGGTGGCCGAGGACAACCCGGCCTTGCTGTTCGAGCTGGCGACCCAGCTCGCCACGCGGCTGGAACGCACCAACCGGAAGCTCGGGGACCTGGCCTTCGTCGACGTCACGGGCCGGATCGCGCACGCGATCATGGACCTGTGCAAGGAACCGGATGCCATGACCCATCCCGATGGCATGCAGATCAAGGTCAGCCGGCAGGAGCTTTCACGCCTCGTCGGCTGCTCGCGCGAGATGGCCGGCCGGGTGCTCAAGGTGCTCGAGGAGCAGGGCCTGTTGCACGCGCGAGGCAAGACGATCGTCGTCAACGGCGTGCGCCCGGAGCAGCGGGCGCGACAGATCTCCTGAACTGCCCGGCGCCTTATTCGCCGTAATCCGCGCCGGCCAGTTCCCGGCGCATGGCCGTGATGGTGCTCGCGTAATCGCTCGAGCCGAAAATCGCGGATCCCGCGACGAAGGTATCCGCGCCCGCGCTTGCCACGGCAGCGATGTTGTCCACCTTGACACCCCCGTCCACCTCCAGCCGGATCGACAGGCCGCTGTCATCGATGAACTGTCGCGCCTCGGCGACCTTGCGCAGGGCGGCCGGGATGAACTTCTGGCCGCCGAAACCGGGATTCACCGACATGATCAGCACCATGTCCACCTTGTCGGCGACGTAGTCGAGCCAGGTGAGCGGCGTGGCCGGATTGAACACGAGGCCGGCACGACAGCCGAGATCACGGATCAGCTGCAGGCTCCGATCGACGTGCTCGCTGGCCTCGGGGTGGAAGGTGATCCAGCTGGCGCCGGCCTGCGCGAACGACTCGATGAGCCGGTCGACCGGCTTGACCATCAGGTGCACATCGATCGGCGCCTCGACGCCCCAGTTGCGCAACGCCTCGCACACCATCGGGCCGATGGTGAGGTTGGGCACGTAGTGATTGTCCATCACGTCGAAATGCACCATGTCCGCGCCGGCCTCCAGCACGGCATCCACTTCTGCGCCGAGACGCGCGAAATCGGCCGACAGGATCGAGGGAGCGATGCGATAGTCCAGCATGGGAGTTCCCGGGGTTGTATTGAAGGTTACGTTGCCACTCTAACCGAAGGGCGACTCATGCCGAATATCGCACGGCAGAGCTAGCGCATGCCGCGTGCAGCCCGCAGCGTTTCCCATGCGCTGCGGATCTCCCGCGTTTTCGCCTCGGCGACAGGAATCATCGATTCGGGCATCCCGCGCGCGCGCAATTTGTCGGGGTGGTGCTGATTCATGAGCCGCCGGTAGGCGAGCTTGACGTCTGCGTCGCTGGCCTGCGGCTCAAGCCCCAGCACGCGATAAGCGTCGGTGGCCGAGGCCTGGGGCGAAGTTCCCGGTCCTTGGGCCCGGGAACCGCGACCGAAGCGCAACAGGGCCTCGATCTGGGCCATCTCGACACGCCCGAGATCCAGCGAGGATGCGACCCGCCACAAGGCATCCCGCCGCGCCGGGTTGAGCTGTCCGTCAGCAAGCGCCGCCTCCATCTGGATCTCCAGGAATGCCCGTCGCAGGGTATGGCGCGCACCGAGCGCCTCGCGCAGGCGACCGAGCTCCCTTTGCATCGGCCAGTCGGGGTGCTTGCCCGTGTTGAACAGGCGGATGGCCTGCTGCACCTGCCCCGGGTCGAGACGCATGCGCGCCATGATGCCGCGGGCCGCCTCGATCTCTGCCTCGCTGACGCGACCGTCCGCCTTGGCCACGTGTCCCATCACTGCGAAGGTGGTCTCGAAGAACACCTGGCCGACGCCGTCGAAACTGACGCGCCGGATGCCACCCACGCCGCGATCGAACTGGTGGCCGAGCAACAGGCCCACCGCAGCGCCGACCGGGCCGGCCATCGACCCGATGATCGCGCCCACCAGTTTGCCGGTCCAGTTCATCGCGGCCGGCCGCCAACGCGCGGCCCTCGGCAAAGAATTTGACGCGCGGCGCGGCCCGCTGGGAGAATTCGGCCAATCACGGCATGTGCCTCCAAGGAAGTACGCAAATGTTACCAGCACCGGATTCCGCCGCCAGCGAGCCCGGTGCCCCGGGGACCGACCGGAATGCTGCCGCGATGTCTGTCGCGGACCTGCCGGGACTCGAACTGCTTCACCGCGGCAAGGTGCGGGACGTCTTCGCCGTGGACGATGAAACGCTGCTGATCGTGGCAACCGACCGGCTCTCGGCCTTCGACGTCGTGCTGCCCGATCCGATTCCGCGCAAGGGCGAGATCCTCACGCAGACCGCGCGCTTCTGGTTCGATCGCACGCGCCCCCTGGTCGCGAACCATCTGCTGGACCGATCCCTGGACTCGGTGCTGCCGGCGGGCGTGGATCGCGCCGCCTACCGACTGCGCAGCAGCGTGACGCGGCGGCTCCGGCCCCTGCCGATCGAAGCCGTCGCGCGAGGCTACCTGATCGGTTCCGGCTGGAAGGACTACCAGGCTGCAGGATCGATCTGCGGCGTGGCCCTGCCGCCCGGCCTGCGTCTCGCCGATCGCCTTCCGGAGCCGATCTTCACGCCGGCCACGAAGGCCGCCGCCGGCGATCACGACGAGAATATCGATTATGCTCAGGTGGTCGAGCGGATCGGTCCCGCGCTCGCTGCGCGCGTACGCGCGCTGACGCTGGAGATCTACACACGGGCGGCCGCCTATGCCCGGGAGCGAGGCATCATCATCGCCGACACCAAATTCGAATTCGGTCTCGACGCAGCTGGCGAGCTGTATCTCATCGACGAGATTCTCACGCCCGATTCCTCGCGGTTCTGGTCAGCGGAGCACTGGCAGCCGGGCACGAGTCCGCCCAGCTTCGACAAGCAGTTCGTGCGCGATTACCTCGAGACACTCGACTGGAACAAGCAGTCGCCGGGCCCCGCGCTGCCACCGGACATCGTCGCACGCACCGCCGCGAAATACCGCGAGGCGTACCGGCGTCTGACGGGCGACGAAACACTTTTCGAATCATGAGCGACACAATCCAGGCGCGTATCGAGTCGTGGCTCTGGGGGTCGCCGGCGAGCCATGTCACCCGCTACGGGCGCGCCGCCCTGAAACCGGCCCGGGTCGCCTACGCGGTCGCACGCGACGTGGCCCAGGGCCAACTCACGTTGCGCGCGATGAGCCTCGTCTACACGACCTTGTTGTCCGTGGTGCCGCTGCTCGCCTTCGCGTTTTCCGTGCTGAAGGGTTTCGGCGTGCACCGCCAGATCGAGCCGCTGCTCTATGAATTCCTGCAACCGCTGGGCGAGCAGGGTGTCCAGATCACCGACCAGATCATCGGCTTCGTCGAGAACGTCCGCGGCGGCGTGCTCGGCGGCATCGGCCTCGCCTTCCTGCTTTTCACCGTGATCTCGATGATCCAGAAGATCGAAGACACGTTCAATTACATCTGGCAGGTGCAGCGTTCCCGCAGCCTCGGCCGCCGCTTCAGCGATTATCTCAGCGTGCTGCTGGTCGGCCCCGTGCTGATGGTGACGGCCATGGGCCTGCTGGCAACCATCAACTCCAGCACCATCATGCAGACAATCGCGGATGTCGAGCCCTTCGGCATGCTGCTGGAACTGGTCGGACGGCTCGCGCCGATGGTCATCGTCGTCCTCGTGTTCGCCTTCGTCTATGCCTTCATCCCCAATACCCGCGTGAAGCTCAGCGCGGCCATCGCGGGCGCGGCCATCGCGGGCGCCGCATGGACGCTCGGCGGATCGCTGTTCGCCTCCAGCATTTCCGGCTCCACGCGATACGACGCCATTTATTCGAGCTTCGCCATCGCCCTGTTCGCTCTCATCTGGCTGTACCTGTCGTGGCTGATCCTGCTGATCGGCGCGCAGATCGCCTTTTACGTGCAGCATCCCGAACGGCAGCGGCTCGGCCGCGAGCAGGCGCAGGTGTCGATCGCCCGCGCCGAGTACCTCGCCCTCGGCATCATGCGCGAGGTGGGCCGCAGCTTCCGGCGCGGCGAGCATCTCGGCTTCGAAGGACTCGCGGAAGCGCTCGGCCAGTCCGCCAGGTCGCTGGAGGACATCACCGCGCCGCTCGAGCAGGCCGGCCTGTTGACCCAGACGGAGGAAGGCCGCCTCCTTCCGGGTCGCGACCCCACATCCATCTCGCTGGAATCCATTCTTTCCGCGGTACGCGGTGAAGACCCTGCGGGTGACCAGGGCCCCGTGTGGAGTGTACTCGGCAAAGTCCGCGCGGCGGAGGCAGACCACCTCGAAGGGCACAGCCTCGCCGACCTGGTAGCTCGCGACGACGCGCCTGCGTCGGGATGATTCAGTCGCCGGCGACCGTCATCCGCCCGATCAGCAGCGACCCGGTCTGGATGACGCCGCGACGATCGACGTCCGAACCCACCGCCTGGATATCCGTAAAGAGCGTCTTGAGATTGCCGGCGATCGTCACTTCCTGGACCGGGTGGACGATCTCACCACCCTCCACCCAGAAGCCGCTGGCGCCGCGCGAGTAATCGCCCGTCACCGCGTTGATGCCATGCCCCATCAGCTCGGTGACGACCAGGCCGCGACCCATCTGGCGCATCAGGTCCTCGAGCCCCGCCTCGCCGGGACGCACCAGCAGGTTGTGGATGCCGCCGGCGTTGCCGGTGGTCTGCAGGCCAAGCCGGCGGGCCGAGTAGGACGACAGCACATAGCCCTGCAAGATGCCTCCCGCCACCAGCGCACGGTCCCGGGTGGCCACGCCCTCGGCGTCGAAAGGTGCTGAGCCGAGCGCGCGCGGCACGTGGGGCCGCTCGTCGATGTCGAACCACTCCGGCAACACCTGCGTGCCGGCAGCATCGAGGAGGAAACTCGCCTTGCGATACTGTGCGGCGCCGCGAATCGCGCCTACGAGGTGCCCGAGAAAGCCACGCGCCAGTTCCGCGACGAAGATCACGGGTACGGAGCGGGTGCCGACGCGGCGCGCGCCGACGCGGCGCAGCGCACGTTCTGCGGCGCGACGACCGACCGCCGCCGGAGACTCGAGGTCCTCCGCCCGCCGTGCCACGGTGTACCAGTAATCGCGTTGCATCTCGTCGCCACGCCCGGCGATCAACGAGCAACTGAGGCTGTGGCTGGTGCTGGCGTAGCCGCCGGAGAAGCCGTGGCTGTTCGCGTACACCCGCAGGGAGCGATGCGAGGACAAGGAGCCGCCTTCGGTGTTCGAGATTCGCTCGTCCGAGTCGAGTCCGGCCGCTTCGCAATCGCGGGCCAGCACGACGGCGTGGTCCGGATCAAGCTCCCAGGGATGGTCCAGGTCCAGGTCGGGAATATCACGCGCCATCAAGGCCGCGTCGGCCAGGCCGGCGCAGGTATCCTCCGCGGTGTATCGCGCAATGGTGCAGGCCTTGTCCACCGTCTCCGCGAGGGCCGCGGCCGACAGGTCGGAGGTGCTAGCGCTGCCCTTGCGCTGGCCGAAATAGACGGTGACGCTGAAACCGCGGTCGCGCTGGTGCTCGAGCGTCTCCACCTCGCCCTTGCGAACGGTCACGGAGAGTCCCGTGCCTAGACTTGCGCCGACTTCGGTCGCGTCCGCGCCGGATGTCGCCGCGCGCGCCAGGGCATCGGCCGCCAGGTCCTCGAGGCGCTGCCTGGCCGCGCCGAGATCACTCAAATCTGCCGATGACATGTGTTGCTTCCTGCCGGATGATGCCGGCCACTACTGAGCGGGGCAGTGTAACAAACCCCCGTGCTATGATCGCGGATTACCGCTGAGCACGAATCGCGTGAGCCTGACCGAAGCTGCACCGCTGGATCTTGATTGGGTGCGCAGTCGTTTTCCCGCACTGCGCAGTGACTGGGTGCTGATGGACAACGCTGGCGGTTCCGCGCCGCTGGGCACCGCAGTCGACCGCATCGCCGAGTATCTTCGCCACTGGCCCGTCCAGCTGGGCGCGAGCTACGTCCCTTCGGCGGAGGCCGGCGAACTGCAGGCCGAGGCCCGCGCCGCGCTGGCGGGCCTGTTCGCCTCCGGCGGCGGCCCTGTGCCGAGTCCCGGGCAGGTCGCCATCGGCGCTTCGACGACCTCCCTGTTTTCTCGCCTCGCTCGTTCCCTGGCGCCGACGCTGGCCACGGGTGACGAGATCATCGTCACCGACGCCGATCACGAGGCGAACATCGGGCCGTGGTTGCGTTTGCAGGCTCAGGGCGTAGTCATCCGCTGGTGGCGGATCCGGCCCGACAGCATGCAGCTCGAACTGGATGACCTCGATGCCCTGCTGACGCCCCGCACACGGCTGCTATGTTGCACACATGCCTCCAACCTGCTCGGCAGCGCCCTCGATATCCAAACCATCGCAGCCCGCGCGCGCGCGGCCGGCGCGCGATGCTGCGTGGACGGCGTCGCCTATGCGCCACATCGTGCGCTGGCTTTCGCCGATTGGGGAGTGGACTGGTACGCCTTCAGCCTCTACAAGGTCTTCGGGCCGCACTGCGCAGTGTTGTGCAGCTCGCCCGAGGGTGCCGGCATGCTGGCGAACCTCAATCACGAATGGATGCAGCCCGCCGACGCAGCAGGCCGGCTCGAAGCCGGTGCCTACCCCTACGAACTGGCATGGGGCGCAGCGGCCGTGCCGGACTACCTGCAAGAGGTCGGCTCCCGCCACGGCGGCAACGCCTTCGCGGCCATCGAGACGCACGAACGCGCCCTGACGGCGCGGTTGCTGGACTGGCTCGCGGCGCGCCCCGGCATCCGTGTCGTCGGCGCACCGACGGCCGGCGCCGGGCGCCTGCCCACGGTGTCATTCGTCACTTCGCGAGCCACCCCCCGCGCGGTCGTGGCGCACACCGACGGCGCGCAGATCGGCATCCGCCACGGTCATTTCTACGCCCCGCGGCTGGTCGAGGCACTCGGCCTCGAGCGCGCGACAGGCGTGGTGCGGGTCTCCCTTGCGCACTACAACACGCACGCGGAAGTGGAGCGCCTGATTGCCGCCCTGGACACCGCGCTATGAGCGAGCGCGACGATCCACCGAGCAAGACCCGGCGCAAGCGCGAAGCGGAGGCGCTCCAGGCGCTGGGCGAGGAACTCGCGGAACTGCCCGCCGAAGCGCTCGATACTCTGGCGCTGCCGGAGCGCTTGCGCCAGGCCATCGACGAACTCGCCGCCATCGGCTCCCACGAGGCGCAACGCCGCCACCGGCAGTTCATCGGGCGCTTGATGCGCGACGTGGATCCCGCGCCGCTGCAGGCGTTCATCGACGCGCGCAAGCGGCCTACCCGGGAAGCCGCCAGGCTGTTCCGCATCACCGAGGCCTGGCGTGACCTCCTTTGCGAGCGCGGTGAACCCGCCCTGCGCGCTTTCCTGGCCGCCTATCCCGAGGCTGACGCGATCGCCCTCGAGAGCGAGCTTGCCGATGCGCGCGCGGGGCGCAGCGGTGCGCCCAGGCGACTGTTCCGCGCGCTTCGCTCCAGCATCGATCACGCAGCGGCCGAAAACGGCGCCCCGGGGCCGCCAACATTGCTAGAATGACGCGATGAACACGCTCGTCGGAATCATCATGGGATCGCGCTCCGACTGGAGCACCATGCAACATGCGGCCGAGACGCTCGAAGTACTCGGCGTCCCGTTCGAGACCCGCGTCGTCTCCGCACACCGCACACCCGACCTGCTGTTCGAATACTGCGGGCGGGCAAGGGAGCGCGGCCTCGAGGCCCTCATCGCCGGGGCCGGCGGCGCCGCCCACCTGCCGGGCATGGCGGCTGCCAAGACGAGCCTGCCCGTGCTCGGCGTGCCGATCCAGTCGAAAGCGCTCAACGGGATCGATTCATTGCTTTCGATCGCCCAGATGCCCGCCGGTATTCCGGTGGGCACGCTCGCCATAGGTCGCGCCGGCGCCATCAATGCCGCGCTGCTGGCCGCGGCGATCCTCGGCGCCGGACACCCCGACGTGCTCGCGGCACTGGAACGCTACCGCGCCGAGCAGACGCGCAAGGTGCTCGCGGATCCGGATCCGGCATCCCAAGCTCCGGCATGAGTATCGGGATCATCGGCGCAGGCCAGCTGGGGCGCATGCTGGCCCTGGCCGGCTATCCGCTCGGGCAGCGCTTCGTGTTCGTGGACGTCGATGAAGATGCCCCCGGCGCGCAGGTGGGAAGAATCATTCGCGGGCGCTTCGACAGTCCGGCGGCCCTGGCTGCGCTCGCCGCATCTGTCGACGTCGTGACCTTCGACGTCGAGAACGTGCCCCAGTCGGCCGCGGAAGCCGTCGCGGCGAAGGTGCCTTTCTACCCGCCGCCAGAGGCGCTCGGCGCCGGCCAGGACCGGCTCGACGAAAAGCATCTGTTCCACTCGCTGGGCATTCCGACGGCGCCGTTCGCGCCGGTGGACTCGCAGCAGGCGCTGGTCGAGGCAGCGGAGTCGCTCGGCCTGCCGGCCATCCTCAAGACCCGTCGGCTGGGCTATGACGGGCGCGGACAAGTTCGCATCGACACGCCCGAAGACCTGAACGACGCCTTCGTCGGGCTCGGTGGGGTGCCGGCGATTCTCGAGGGCCTGGTGCGCTTCGACCGGGAACTGTCGCTTATCGGGGTCCGGGGGCGCGACGGCGCAACCGCCTTCTGGCCGCTGGCGGAGAATGTGCACGTAAACGGCATGCTGCGACAGACACGCGCGCCGTGGAACGATGCCGGCCTCCAGGCGGATGCGGAACGCCATGTCCTTGCCCTGCTCGAGCGCTTCGATTACGTCGGTGTGCTCACTGTCGAGTTCTTCTGTGTGGGTAACCGGCTGCTGGCCAACGAGATGGCACCGCGCGTCCACAACTCCGGCCACTGGACCATCGAAGGCGCCGTGACGAGCCAGTTCGAGAACCACGTGCGCGCGAT
>CAYTXS010000039.1:0-14335 GCA_964441585.1 uncultured Thioalkalivibrio sp. | reverse complement strand
CCGGCTTTCTCCGGGCCAATCCGGCCTGGACGCGTGTTTATGGGAGCATCCATGTACGCCGTGATCGCCACAGGCGGAAAACAGTACCGGGTCAGCCAGGGCGCTGTCCTGCGTGTCGAGAAGCTGGACGCCGAGGAAGGCGCCAGTATCGAGTTCGACCGGGTTCTCCTGGTCGGCGACGGGGACAACGTCAGCGTCGGCAAGCCTTACCTCGAGGGCGGCAAGGTGCAAGCCACCGTCATGTCCCAGGGGAAGGCGCGCAAGGTGGAAATCGTGAAGTTCCATCGTCGCCAGAATTACCGGCGGACGAAGGGCCATCGGCAGAATTTCACCCAGATCAAGATCACCGGCATCGCCGCCAGCTGAGCTGGGGCGGATACCGCGGAGGTAATGCGAAATGGCACATAAGAAAGCAGGCGGCAGTACTCGCAACGGCCGCGATTCCGAGTCCAAGCGACTTGGCGTCAAAAAGTTCGGCGGTGAGCAGGTACTGGCGGGCAACATCATCGTGCGTCAGCGCGGCACCCGCTTTCATCCCGGCGTCAACGTAGGCTGCGGCCGCGATTACACACTGTTCGCCAAGGCGGACGGCAAGGTGGCATTCGAGACGAAGGGGCCGCGTAACCGCAAGTTCGTGAGCATCGTCACGGAGTAGGCCAGCCCGTTGTTGTTAAGCTGAGAAGACCCCGGCCTCTGGTCCGGGGTCTTCTCGTTTACAGGCCCCGCGATCGAGGCGGCGGCCGGCAGGAAGGGATGAGCGCAAGGGGCAGCAGATGAAATTCGTAGACGAAGCCACCATCACCGTGCAGGCCGGCGCCGGCGGCAATGGCTGCGTCAGTTTCCGACGGGAGAAGTACATTCCCTTCGGCGGTCCCGACGGCGGTGATGGCGGCAACGGCGGCAGCGTTTGGCTCGTGGCGGATGCCGGCCTCAACACGCTGGCCGATTTCCGCCGCCAGCGCAGGTTTCGCGCCGCCAGCGGGGCGCCCGGCATGGGCAGCAACTGCTCGGGTCGCGGCGGCGAGTCGGTGGAGATCCCGGTGCCCGTCGGCACCGTAGTCCATGAGGAAAGCACCGGCGAAGTGCTGGGCGACCTCGTCGAGCCGGAGCAGAAGCTGCTGGTCGCGCAGGGGGGCATCGGCGGCAAGGGCAATACTCATTTCAAGAGCAGTATCAATCGGGCGCCCCGCAAGTTCACACCGGGCACGCCGGGCGAGTTGCGTCACCTGCGACTCGAGTTGCGCCTTCTCGCCGACGTGGGGCTGCTCGGCCTGCCGAACGCCGGCAAATCGACATTGCTGCGCGCCGTGACCGCGGCCACCCCCAAGGTGGGCGATTACCCGTTCACCACCCTGCATCCCAATCTCGGCGTCGTGGAACTCGAGGAAGGCAAGACGTTCGTCATCGCGGATATTCCGGGACTGATCGAGGGCGCCGCCGAGGGTCATGGACTGGGTACGCGCTTCCTGCGCCATCTGCAACGCACCCGGCTGTTGCTGCACATCGTCGATGCGTCCTCGCACGAGGGCGAGCAGTCCCCGGAGCAGGGCGCGCGCGACATCATCCACGAACTGAAGGCTTACAGCGACGAACTCGCCGCCTGGCCGCGCTGGCTGGTGATCAACAAGATCGACAAGCTGGTGCATGGCGAGGAACAGGAGTTGGCGCGCCGCGTCGCTGTGGCGATCGATCACAAGGGTCCGGTGTTCGTAGTTTCGGCGCTGTCGGGGAAAGGTACTGCGGCGCTCGTGACGGCCGTCGGCGAATTTCTCGAGGCCCAGGCCAGGGCGAGGGCGGAGGCACTGGCGAAATTGCCGCCGGGCAAGCGCGACGGGCGTCCCGTCTAGGACCGCCGCGACGCGGTCGGGAAAACAAAAAGCCGGCGCATGCGCCGGCTTTTCAGTGTCTGGGAACGGCCCTGCCCGGGCGGCGCTTCAGGCCGACAGAGCCTTGATGCGCGCATTCAGCCGGCTCTTGTGCCGTGCCGCCTTGTTCTTGTGCACGATGCCCTTGTTGACCATGGAATCGAGCACCGGTACCGCGGCCTTGTAGCTGGCCTCGGCCTGGGCCCGGTCGCCCGACTCGATCGCGGTCGATACTTTCTTCAGGAACGTGCGCATCTTCGAGCGCATCGCCATGTTATGGGCCCTGTTCTTGATGTTCTGCCGAGCGCGTTTCTGGGCCGACTTGATGTTCGCCAAAGTACCGACTCCCGTTGAATCGTCAGTGTGCGCGAGACCTGCTGGTCCGCCGCGCGGAGCCGCATATCGTCGTCGAGGCGCATTGCTTTGTCAAGCCAACGCGGCCCGGCCGGCATCGGCCGGCCGGGCCGCGACGGTCAATCACCGAGGCTGCGAATGTAGGCGATGATGTTGGCGAGTTCCTCGTCGCTGAGGCCGCGTTGCGCGACCATCATCGGCGAGAGGCCCACCGCCGGACCGCCTTCCTTGATCACTTTGGCGAGATACTCGTCATCGACCGAGGCTTGCCATTCCGCGTCCGAGAGTGCGCGGGGTTTCGGATTCAGCGCGGCGGAGGCGGGACCGTCGCCGGCCCCGGCGGGCCCATGACAGGTCGCACAGAGTTGCTGGAACTTGGCCTTGCCGGCTTCAACGTCGGCCGCACCGGCCTGGGCTGAAAGCAGGCAGAGAACGGCCATGCCGACCGTGAGGGATAACTTGCGCATGCCTATAACTCCTGGGGGGAAATCGGATGTCGGACCATCGGTCGGGGATGCCGAATGGCCGGGGATCGTAGCTGCTTTCGGCTTTCCGGGCTTGCCAGTTTCAATGTACTAGCGTATTAATACGCTGTGACAACGCAAAGCCTTTGAGCACATAACCCAGCTTAGCCCCCATTATGAAGAATCGCAGCGCACCATCCAAGCTCGATGAGCAGCGTGCCGAGGAGGCTTTGTACCGTTCCGTGCTTGCCCTGCGCGACGCAGCCGAGGCCCGCAGCTATTTCCACGACCTGTGCACCCCGGCGGAGCTCCAGGCACTGGTCGATCGATGGCGCGTGGTCGGCCTGCTGCGGCGGGGGCTGAGTTACCGGCAGATCAACGAGCAGACCGGAATCAGCGTCACGACGATCGGGCGTGTCGCCCGTTTCCTGGCCGACGGTAACGGGGGTTACCTCGCCGTGGCCGAACGACTGGATGGAGAAAACAAATGACGGTCCCGCCACAGCAGCGCATCAAGATCGCGGTGCAGAAATCCGGTCGGCTTACCGATAATTCCCTTCACCTGATGGAGACCTGCGGACTCGTCTATAGCCGGGGTCGCGACCAGCTGATCTGCTTCGGCGAGAACATGCCGGTGGACGTGCTGCTGGTGCGCGACGACGATATCCCGGAACTGGTGGCGGAGGGCATCTGCGATCTCGGCATCGTGGGCATGAACGTGTTCCGGGAGAAAGTCGCCGACGGCATGGACGTCCGACCCGAACTGGAACTCGATTTCGGCCGCTGTCGCCTGTCCATCGGCGTGCCCCGCAGTTTCGACTACAACTCGCCGCAAAGCCTGGAGGGGCTGCGCATCGCCACGACCTACCCGCGCATCCTGCAAAACTGGCTGGACGAACAGCAGGTGAATGCCGAGATCGTCATGTTGTCCGGCGCGGTCGAGATTGCGCCGCGCCTTGGGCGGGCCGATGTCATCTGCGATCTCGTGTCCACCGGCTCGACGCTCCTGGCGAACGATCTCGTGGAAGCGGAGGTGGTGTTCGAGAGCATGGCGGCGCTGATTTCCAGCAACGGCGGCCCGGCCGAGGGCTGGCCGGCGCGGCTCGTCAGTCGCATGCGCGGCGTGCTGAGCGTGCGGGAGAGCAAGTACATAATGTTGCACGCGCCGCGCTCTGCCCTCGCCGAGATTCGTCGCCTGCTGCCCGGCAGTGAATCGCCGACGGTCATGCCGCTCGAAGGACGGGAGGACAAGGTTGCGGTGCATGCCGTGTGTCGCGAAAACGTGTTCTGGGAAACCCTCGAAGGGCTGAAGGCCGCGGGCGCAAGCTCGATGCTGGTGTTGCCCGTGGAGAAGATGCTTGCCTGAGACCAATCCGATCCTCCGTCGTTATCGCTGGACCGAACTCGACGAGCCCGGACGCGCGGCGGCCCTGGCGCGCCCGGAGGCGGCACGGCGCGAAGCGCTGGCCGACGAGGTCGCGGCGATCATCGCCGAGACCCGCCGCGACGGCGACGCGGCGCTGCTGAAGTTCGCAGCCCGGTTCGACGGCGTATCCCTGGACGCGCTGCGCGTGCCGCCGGCGGATTTCGATGCGGCAGAAGCGTCGCTCGACGAGACTCGGCGCGGCGCGCTGCGCATCGCGATCGACAACGTGCGCGCATTCCACGCCGCACAGCTCATGCCGCCGATCGAGGTCGAGACCATGCCGGGCGTGGTCTGCCGCCGCATCACCCGGCCGATCCGTGCCGTGGGGCTTTACGTGCCGGCGGGTTCGGCGCCGCTGCCGTCCACCGTGATCATGCTCGCGGTTCCGGCTGCGCTCGCGGGCTGTCCGCGGCGAGTGCTGTGCACACCGCCGCAGAAGGACGGGCGGGCCGATCCGGCCGTGCTGACGGCGGCACGCTATTGCGGCATCGATGCGGTCTACCTTGCCGGCGGCGCCCAGGCGGTTGCGGCGATGGCGTACGGCACGGCATCGATTCCGTCCGTGGACAAGATATTCGGCCCCGGCAACGCCTGGGTCACTGAGGCCAAGATGCAGGTGTCCCGCGATCCCGACGGGGCGGCGCTCGATCTGCCGGCCGGGCCGTCGGAGGTGCTGGTGATCGCGGACGAGCGGGCCGACCCGGGCTTTGTGGCCGCCGACCTGCTTTCCCAGGCCGAGCATGGTCCCGATTCCCAGGTGATGCTGGTCACGACCTCGGCCGGCCTGGCCGATGCCGTCGATGCGGCGATCGCGACCCAGTTGGCCCTGCTGCCGCGCAACGCGGTCGTGCTCGAGGCGTTGAAACACGGCCGCACGCTGCTGGCCGCGGACCTGGACGAGGCCTTCGCCATCAGCAATCGCTATGCGCCGGAGCATCTCATAGTCCAGGTGCCCGAGGCCGAATCCTGGCTGCCCCAGGTAGAGACGGCAGGTTCCGTGTTCCTCGGGGACTGGACGCCGGAATCCCTGGGAGACTATTGCAGCGGCACGAACCACGTTTTGCCGACCTACGGCTATGCCCGTGCCTGGAGCGGTTTGTCGGTGGGCGATTTCCAGCTGGCCATTTCGGTGCAGCAGGCCAGCCCGGCCGGATTCCGCCTGATCGGGCCGACCGCCCGCACGCTGGCCGAACTGGAGAGGCTCGACGCCCACGCTCTCGCGGTGAAGCTGCGACTCAAGGCGCTGGCAATGCATGCCACGGACGAACCCGGGCCGGGAACCAGCCAGTGACTTCGAGCATAGAACTGCTGCGCCCGGAGTTGCGGGATTTCGCGGCGTATGCGGCCGGCTCCCCACGTCGGGGCGTGCTGCGACTGCATGCCAACGAGTCATCCTGGCGAGCGGCCTGGGATGACACGGAGGACGGCCTCAACCGCTATCCGGATCCGCGTCCCGCGGCCTTGCTCGAAGCGCTCGCGGGACTCTATTCGGTGCCGATCGAAGCCATACTCGCCACCCGCGGCAGCGACGACGCGATCGATCTTCTGGTGCGCGCCTTCTGCCGCGCGGGCGAGGATGCGGTGCTCGTCTGTCCGCCGACTTTCGGTATGTATTCTGTCGCGGCGCGCCTGCAGGGTGCGGCCGTCGTGGAAGTGCCCCTGAAGCGCGATTTCGCCCTGGACGCCGCGGCCGTGGTGAGCGCGGCTGACGCTCGCCCGAACGTAAAACTGGTGTTTCTCTGTTCGCCCAACAATCCGACCGGCAACACGATTGCGCCGGCCGTAGTGGAGCGGCTGTGTCGCACACTGCAGGGGCGCAGCATGGTCGTGGTGGACGAGGCTTACGTGGAGTTCGCCCCCCTCGACGGTCTTGCGCCACGGCTTGCGGCGCTGCCGAACCTCGTGTTGCTGCGCACGCTTTCCAAGGCCTGGGGCCTGGCGGGTGCGCGCATCGGTGCGATCCTGGCGGCCCCCGAGCTGATCGCGGCGCTGCGCGGGCTCGCGCCACCGTATCCCTTGCCTTCGCTGGCCGTCGAGGCCGCCTTGCGGCGGCTGCAACCGGCCGAGCTGGCCGGCGCACGCCGTCGCACGGCGGGCGTCGTGCGACGCCGGGAACAACTCTCCGCCGCGCTGCGAAGCCTGCCGGAGGTGAAGCGGGTGTGGCCGAGCGCAGGCAATTTCCTGCTGGTACGCTTCGCCGATGCATCCCGTGCAATGTCGGCTTGCGAGGCGGCTGGCATCCTCGTGCGGGATTTCAGCAGCCAGCCGCGCCTGCGCGGTTGCCTGCGCATCACGGTCGGCACGGCCGCCGAGAATCGCCGGCTGCTGAGGGCGCTCGGCCGTCCCGGTGGCGCGACCAGGGGACAAGTGAATGGATAGAGCGCTGTTGTTGTTCATCGATCGCGACGGCACGCTCGTCGAGGAACCTGCGGACGAGCAGGTCGATGCCGTGTCCAAGGTGCGGTTGCTGCCGGGCGTGATCCCCGCGCTGCTCCGACTCGTGGATGCCGGCTACCGGCTGGTGCTCGTGAGCAACCAGGACGGGCGCGGCACGAACTCTTTCCCCGAGGAGGATTTTCAGCGCACGCACGATTTCATCATCGCGCTGTTCGCCAGCCAGGGTATCCGTTTCGAGGCGGAGTTCATCTGCCCGCACTTTCCCGGTGACGGCTGCGCGTGCCGCAAGCCGGCCACCGGGCTGATCACGCGTTTCATCGCGCGCCATCCGCCCGATCTCGACCGCAGTTTCGTCATCGGCGATCGGGACAGCGATCTCGCCTTCGCGGAGAACCTCGGGCTGGTTGGGCTGAAGGTCGGCGACGGGACGGGCGACAGCCTCACCTGGCCGGAGGTCGCCCGCCGCGTGCTGGGCGGGCTGAGGCGCGCCACCGTGGTGCGCGGCACGGCGGAGACCCGTATCCGGGTCGAGGTCGACCTGGACGATCCGCATGGCCCGGTGCGCGCGGCCACCGGCATCGGCTACTACGATCACATGCTCGAGCAGATTGCCAAGCACGGTGGCTTCGCCATGGAGATCGAGTGCAGCGGTGATCTGCATGTGGACGAGCATCACACGGTCGAGGACGTTTCTCTGGCCCTCGGCGAAGCGCTGCGCGAGGCGCTGGGGGCGCGGCGCGGGATCCGCCGCTACGGTTTCGTGCTGCCGATGGACGAGGCCCGGGCCGAGCTGTCGGTGGACCTCGGCGGGCGGCCGTACCTCGTATTCGAGGGCGAGTTCCAGCGCGAGCGGGTCGGTGAACTGCCGACCGAGCTCGTGCCGCACTTCTATCGCTCCTTGTCGGACAGCCTGCGAGCCTCGATTCACGTGCGGCTGGCAGGGGAGAACGACCACCACCAGGTGGAGGCGTCATTCAAGGCGCTGGGGCGCGCGCTGCGCGACGCCTTTCGCCAGGAGGGGGGCGGCATTCCGTCCACCAAGGGGATCCTGGCATGAGCATTGGCGAATCCGTGATCGTCGATTCCGGCGGCGCCAATATCAGTTCGCTGCGCTTCGCGCTCGGGCGCCTGGGCTGCACGCCGCCGTTGAGCGCCGATCCGGACCTCATCCGGCGCGCGAGCCACGTGTTTCTCCCGGGCGTTGGCGCCGCGGACGACGCCATGAACCGGCTCGAGCGCAACGGGCTGGCCGAAGTCGTGCGCAGCCTCACCCAACCGGTGCTCGGCATCTGTCTCGGCATGCAGCTGTTGTTCGAGGCCTCGGACGAGGACGGCGGGCGCGATTGCCTGGGCCTGGTTCCGGGGCGTGTCGCGCGCATGCTGGCCGCGCCGGACCGGCCGGTGCCGCACATGGGCTGGAACCTGACGCAGCTCTCGCCGGATTGCCCGCTGTTCGCGGGCTTGCCCGCGGCCGCACATTTTTATTTCGTGCACAGCTATGCCGCGCCGGTCGCTCCCGATACGGTGGCCGTGGCCGATTACGGCGGGGAATTCACCGCCGTGGTTTCGCACGGCAATTTTCACGGCACCCAGTTTCACCCGGAACGCTCGGGGCCCGCCGGCGCGCGGGTCCTGCAGAACTTCCTCGCGCTCTGATCCACAGGAATCCCGTCCCGCCATGCCACTGAAACCCATCCCTGCCATCGACCTCAAGGACGGCCGTTGCGTGCGCCTGTACCAGGGGCGTTTCGACCAGGTCTCCGAGTACGAGGCGCGCCCCGAAGACCTGGCGGGGCGTTATCTTTCGCTGGGCGTGGACTGGGTCCACGTGGTGGATCTCGACGGCGCGCGGGACGGTGCGGGCGGCAACCGCGAAGTCATCGCGCGCATGGCCGGGCTGGCACGGGGGCGCATCCAGGTCGGGGGCGGCATCCGCACGGCCGAGGACGTAGAGGCCATGCTCGCAGCAGGCGTTGGCCGGGTGGTGATCGGCAGCGCGGCGGCGGAGCGGCCGGACGAAGTCGCCGAGTGGTTCCCGCGTTTCGGCGCGGCGCGGCTGGTGCTCGCTTTCGACGTGCAGATCGATGGGGAAGGGGTGCCCTGGTGCAGGACGCGCGGCTGGACCGAGGACGCGGGGCTGTCCCTGTGGGATGCGATCGAGGCTTACCGGGAAGCCGGGCTGCGACACCTGCTGTGTACCGACGTGGCACGCGACGGCGCGATGACCGGGCCCAACATCGCGCTCTACACGGACTGCGCCACGCGCTATCCCGATATTCGCCTGCAGGCCTCGGGCGGTGTGCGCGACATCGCCGACGTCGAGGCGCTGCGCGCCACGGGAGCGAGCGGCGCGATCATCGGCAAGGCGCTGCTCGATGGCCGCATCACGGACGAGGAGATCCGCTCATTCTTGCAAAACGCATAATTCCCTGCCTCGACGTGCGCGGCGAACGCGTCGTCAAGGGGGTCAAGTTCCGCGACCACCGCGACATGGGCGGCATCCTCGAACTGGCGGGACGTTACCGTGACGAGGGCGCCGACGAACTCGTCTTCTACGATATTGCGGCGAGCCCGGCCGGGCGCAGCGTGGATCGCAGCTGGGTGACGCGGGTCGCGGAGTTGCTGGACATTCCTTTCTGCGTCGCCGGCGGGATCCGCGACGTCGCGGCCGCCGAGGCGGTGCTCGCCGACGGCGCGGACAAGATCAGCATCAACACGCCCGCGCTCGAGACGCCGGAGTTGGTCGATACCCTGGCGCGCCGCTTCGGCAGCCAGTGCGTCGTGATCGGGATCGACAGCCGCCGCGAGGGTGGCGAATGGCGTGTCGCGAGCCACACCGGCGATCCTGAGCGTACCCGCTATGGCCGGCGCGCGACCCTCGACTGGGTGCGTGAGGTCCAGGAGCGAGGCGCAGGGGAAATCGTGCTCAACTGCATGGATTCCGACGGCGTGCGGGACGGTTACGACCTGGAGCAGCTGGCCGCGGTGCGCGAATCCTGCACCGTTCCCCTGATCGCCTCCGGCGGTGCCGGGGAGGCGCGTCATTTCATCGAAGTCTTTCACCAGGCCCGGGTGGACGGCGCGCTCGCCGCGACCGTCTTTCATTCCGGTCAGATCGCCATTCCCGACCTCAAGGCCCTGCTTGCCACCAGCGGTGTCGAGGTGCGGCAATGAACGCTCCCGACATCGACAGCGTCGACTGGGCGAAGAGCGACGGCCTGGTGCCGGCGATCGTCCAGCATGCCGTCACGGGCGGCGTGTTGATGCTCGGCTACATGAACCGGGCAGCCTACGAGGCGACGCTGGCCTGCGGCGAGGCCGTGTTCTTCAGCCGCAGCCGTGACGAGCTCTGGCGCAAGGGAGAGACCTCGGGCAACGTGTTGCGCGTGGTGGAGATCCGCAGCGACTGCGATCATGACACCTTGCTGCTGCGCGCCGAGCCGGCTGGCCCGACCTGCCACCTGGGGACGCGCAGCTGCTTCGGCGAACCGGTCACGGCGACCCTGCTGGACGAACTCGAAAGTGTCATCGAGGCCCGACTCGCCCAGCGGCCCGAGGACAGCTATGTGGCCCGGCTCGCCGCCGCGGGCCCCGCCCGCGCAGCGCAGAAAGTCGGCGAGGAGGGTGTCGAGACGGCCCTCGCCGCGGTGACGCGCGACGCGGATGGCCTTGCGTCGGAGGCGGCCGACCTGGTGTTTCACCTGCTGGTCCTGCTGCGTATCCGCGGCGTCGCGCTGGAAGACGTGCTCGGGAAGCTTGCCGGCCGCCGCCGCTGAACGAGCCGGCGAACTCGAAGCACGAGGCGCGAATCGCCCGGGGCGCGACGCGAGTCGCCGCCGGCTGCGCGACTGCACTATGATGCCGCCCATCGCAACCGGGTCGGATTGTTTATGAGCCTCGCGAAGTCCACCACCGTCGTCGGCGGCAATACGCTGGCCTCGCGCGTGCTCGGGTTCGCGCGTGATGTCGTGTTCGCCCGGATGTTCGGGGCGGGCGCAGGCATGGACGTGTTCGTGGTGGCTTTCCAGATCCCGAACTTCCTGCGCCGCCTGTTTGCCGAAGGCGCATTCTCGCAGGCCTTCGTCCCGGTGCTCGCGGAAACGCAGTCGCGCGGGTCACACGAGGACGTCAAGGTGCTGGCGGACCGGGTGGCCGGCACCCTCGGCGCGCTGTTGTTCCTCGTGACGCTGGTCGGCGTCGTCGCAGCGCCATTGTTCATCCTGCTGTTCGCGCCCGGTTTCTCGGACGACCCGGAGAAGCTGGGCATCGCCAGCGATATGCTGCGGCTGACCTTCCCTTACCTGTTCTTCATTTCCCTGACCGCGTTCGCCGGCGGCATCCTGAACACCTACGGCAGGTTCGGCGTCCCGGCGTTCACCCCGGTGTTCCTCAACCTGGTGTTGATCGCCGCGGCGATCTGGATTTCACCGCGTTTCGAAGACCCGATCTTCGGCCTGGCGATCGGCGTCTTCGTTGCCGGCATCGTGCAGCTCGGCTTCCAGTTGCCGTTTCTCCGCGCGCTGGGGCTGCTGCCGCGGCCGCGCTGGGGATGGCATCACCCGGGCGTGCGGCGGATCGGCCGGCTGATGCTGCCGGCGATCCTCGGTTCGTCCGTGGCACAGATCAACCTCATCGTCGATCGCGTCATCGCCTCCTTCCTGGTGACGGGCAGCATCAGCTGGCTTTACTACTCGGACCGCCTGCTGGAGTTCCCGCTGGGCATCTTCGGCATTGCACTCGCCACGGTGATCCTGCCCGGCTTGTCGCGGCGCCACGCGGAGCGGTCCATGGCGGCATTCTCGGCCACGCTGGACTGGGCGCTCAAGCTGGTGGCCGTGATCGCGCTGCCGGCCGCCGTGGGCCTGTTCATGCTGGCCGGCCCGATGATCGCGACCCTGTTCCAGTACGGCGAGTTCACGCCGACGGATACGCAGATGGCACGGCTGAGCCTCATGGCCTACTCGGTGGCCCTGGTGGGGTTCACCCTGGTCAAAGTGCTTTCGCCCGGTTATTTCAGTCGCCAGGACATCCGCACCCCCGTGCGCGTCAGCATCCGTGCCATGTTCGTCAACATCGGCCTCAACGTCGTGTTCGTCGTGCCCATGATCATGCTGGGCATTCCCGGTGCGCATGCGGGCCTGGCCGCCGCCACCGGGCTGGCGGCGATCTACAACGCCAGCGCCCTGTACGCCGGGCTGCGCGGAACCGGAATCTACGTCCCCGGCGAGGGCTGGCGGGCGCTGACAGTCCGCGTGCTGCTGGCGAACCTGGCCATGGGCGTCGCGCTCTGGTTGGTCGCCGGCCCCCTGGACGGCTGGCTGGCGGCCGCCTGGCATGCGCGCGGACTCAGGCTGGCGGCCTGCATCGGGCTGGGGCTCGTGGTGTACGTCGGCGCCTTGCTCGCGCTCGGCATGCGGCCCCGCCACCTGCGCAGCCGGCCGGGCGCGCCACCGTCCTCCCATTCCGTATAATCCGGGATCTTTGGCGTCCCGCGCGCGACGAGACCTGGAACCCTCACCTTGGAACTGATTCGGGGAAAGCACAATCTGCGTCCTGGCCACAGGGGCTGCGCGGTGACGATCGGCAATTTCGACGGCCTTCATCTCGGGCATCGCGCCGTGCTCGCGCGCCTGACCGACCGGGCGAAGTCGCTGGGCGTGCCGTCGGTGGTGATGAGTTTCCAGCCCACGCCGCGCGAATATTTCATGGGCCCCGAGGCGCCGCCGCGCCTGTCCAGCTTTCGCGAGAAGTTCGGCGGCCTGCAGTCCCTCGGCATCGATCGCCTGTTCTGCGTGCGCTTCGATGCGGAAATGGCTGCGCTCGAACCGCAGGCATTCATCGATGAATACCTGGTGGACGGGCTCGGCACGCGCTACCTCGCGATCGGGGACGATTTCCGTTTCGGCAGGAATCGGGCCGGTGATTTCGCGACGCTGCTCGCGGCAGGGCGACGGCACGGCTTCCAGGTCGAGGACACGCCGACGTGCCTGCTCGAAGGGATTCGCGTCAGCAGCACGGCAGTGCGCGCAGCCCTCGCCGCCGGCGACCTGGCACTCGCCACGCGCCTGCTCGGGCGACACTACGGCATGACGGGCCGGGTCGTGAGGGGTCGGCGCCTGGGGCGCACGCTCGGATTCCCGACCGTGAACCTGCGCCCCGGACGCCGGGTGGTGCCCATGAGTGGCGTGTTTGCCGTGGTGGTGCGAGGCGTGGGACCACAGGCACGCCCAGCCGTCGCGAATCTCGGCACGCGCCCCACGGTGGACGGCCACGAGAGGCTGCTCGAGGCGCACCTGTTCGATTACTCGGGCGACCTGTACGGTCGGCGTCTCACCGTCGAGTTCGTCGCGCGCTTACGAGATGAAGAACGCTTCGACGATGTAGAGTGCCTCACGGCGCAGATGCATCGCGATGCCGAACTTGCGCGGCGAATCCTCGCCGACGCAGGCTATTGAAGAGGACGAATCGGTGGCTGAATACAAGGACACGCTGAACCTGCCGCGCACGGATTTCCCGATGCGCGCGGCGCTGGCCAAGCGCGAACCCGACATGCTCGCGGACTGGGAAGCACGTGACTTCTACGGCAAGTTGCGTGCGGCGGGCAAAGAGCGGCCGGCGTTCCTGCTGCCCGACGGCCCCCCTTACGCGAATGGCGACATCCATCTCGGCCACTGCGTCAACAAGGTGCTCAAGGACATCGTGATCCGTTCCCGAACGCTGGATGGCTATGATGCACCCTACATTCCGGGCTGGGACTGTCACGGCCTGCCCATCGAGCTGGTCGTCGAGCGCGAGCACGGTGCCGTCGGCACCCGGCTCGACGCCAAGGCGTTCCGTGAAGCCTGCCGGCAGTTCGCCCGGCAGCAGGTCGATGCACAGCGGCGCGATTTCCGCCGCCTCGGCGTGCTGGGTGACTGGGACCGGCCTTATCTCACCATGGATCCCGCCTACGAGGCGCAGCAGTTGCGGGCCTTCGGCAAGATCTTCGAGAACGGCCACGTCTACAAGGGTTTCAAGCCGGTGCACTGGTGCCTCGACTGCGGTTCGGCGCTGGCGGAAGCCGAGGTCGAGTACGCGGACAAGAAGTCGCCGGCCATCGACGTGCGCTTCCGCGTGGTGGACGAGGCGGCGCTGCTCGAGGCCTTCGGGTCCGGGGCGGATCGTAATACGGCGGGACCGGCCTCCGTACCCATCTGGACGACGACACCGTGGACGCTGCCCGCCAACCAGGCGGTCTCGCTGCATCCGGAGCTGGAGTACGCCCTCATCGCATTCGAGGGCCCGGCAGGCGCGGAACGAATCGTGGTGGCCCGCGACCTGCTGACCCAGGTGACGCGCCGCTGCGGCATCGAGCAGTTCGAGGAGCTGGCGATCTGTCGTGGCGCGGCGCTGGAGGGACTCCTGCTGCGCCATCCCTACCTGGATCGGGAGGTGCCGGTGATTCTCGGCGAGCACGTGACGGTCGAGGCCGGAACCGGGGCCGTGCACACGGCGCCCGGCCACGGACAGGACGACTTCATCGTAGGCCAGCGTTACCAGCTGCCGGTCGAGAATCCGGTGCAGGACGACGGGCGTTTTCGCGCCGGGACCGAGGCCGTGGCGGGTCTGAAGGTGTTCGACGCCAATGCGCCGATCGTCGCATTGCTCGAGGAGCACGGGGCGTTGCTGCACCATGAGCCCCTCAAGCACAGCTACCCGCATTGCTGGCGCCACAAGACCCCGCTGATTTTTCGCGCCACGCCGCAGTGGTTCATCAGCATGGACAGGAAGGCGTTGCGCGCCCAGGCGCTGGACGCCATCAAGGACGTGAAGTGGATGCCGGCCTGGGG
>CAYTXS010000038.1:0-14551 GCA_964441585.1 uncultured Thioalkalivibrio sp. | reverse complement strand
AGCCAGGTAATCACGGAGGATTAAGCGTTAGGAATTTCACCTTTCACCTTTCACCTTTCACCTTTCACCTTTCACCATTTACTCTTACCTTCCCCTCCTGCACCGCCTGAAACTGCCGCTTCAGCTCCGGCAACGGACGCGCGTAGAGAAATCCGAACGAGAACGCGCCGTCCTTTTCGTGCACCGCGTGATGCATCTTGTGGGCCTGGATGAGGCGCTTGAGGTATCCGCTCTTCGGGTGCCACTTCAGCGGCCAGCGGCGGTGGACCAGGCCGTCGTGGAACACGAAGTAGCAGAAGCCGTAGCCGGCCATGCCCCAGCCGATCCACCAGGTGGGGCCGAGGTTTTCGGCGCCGTAGGCGATCAGCGTCATCGAAATCGCGGTGCCGACCACGGCGAACAGGTCGTTCTTTTCGAACATGCCTGTGCGCGGCTCGTGGTGGGACTTGTGCCAGCCCCAGCCCCAGCCGTGCATCACGTAGCGGTGGGTCCACCACGCCACGCCCTCCATGGCGACGACGGTGCCAAAGAACAGAAATGCGTTGATGGCGATGTTCATCTCGTATCAGTCCGGGATAGCTCGAAATTCATGTTTCAGGTTCAGTCGATGCTGCAAGCATGCCTGAACAATGTGCAGATTACTTTTCACGCGCCAACCGATGCGCCAGCCAGACGCTGATCAGCATCGCGCCCAGCGCGGTGGCGGCCAGCACGCCCCAACCGGCTGCCAGCTCCGCCGGTCCGTCGCCGCGCCAGAAGATGCCCTGCCAGCTTTCGATCACCCAGGCGTTCGGGGTGAACCAGCCGAGCTCGCGCAGCCAGCCCGGCATCAGGAAGCGCGGCATCATGCTGCCGCCTACGGCCGACAGTATAAGCACCACGAATGCAGATGCCGTTTGCGCCTGTTGACGCGAGCTGCACAGCGAGGCCAGCAGCAGACCCAGCCACGCCGAGACGGCCGCGGCGAGCACGGCGGTGATCAGCCAGGGTCCAAAATGGCCTAACCAGTCGAGGCCGTACAGCCACCAGGCCACGACGAAGATCAGCGCCGCCTGCACCACGCCTTGCAGGATCAGGAAAAGCCCCTTGCCCACGACCACCACGGTATAGCCGCCCGGCCCGGCGACCAGCCGGTCGACAATCCCGGAGTTTCGCTCGTCGATCAGGGAAATGGCGCCCTGCATGGCGGCGAACAGCAGAAACAGGATGGCCACGGCGCCGGCGTAGTAGCTCACGCCGTCGTCGATCTCGCGGCCGCCGCCCAGCAGGCGCTGCGCGACCAGCCCGTCCTGCGAGGTATCGCCGCCCTGCTCTTCCAGGGCAGCCGGATCCAGTTCGGACAGCGCCAGGTCCAGTGCCTCCTGCTGGTCTTCGGTGTATGGACCGGCCAGCGCATCGATCAGCGACGCGGCGCGCGCCACGCCCAGCGACGGAAATTCCGACTGCAGCACCCGCTGCACGCGACCGGTCACCACCGCGGCAGCGAGCGCGCGCGACGCGTCGCCGATCACGACCACCGGCGGATCGGCATCCAGGTTGCCGTCCGGCTCGGCGCGCACCCATACCGCGGCATCGGCCTGGCCCTGGCGAACCAGCGCTTCCAGGCGCTCGATGGATGGCGTACCGCTGTCCGATCCGGCGGCTACCGGCACGATGCCGTCCAGCTCGACGATCGCGTCCGCGATCCGCCCGGTCAGCGGGGTACCGACCTCGTCGAAAACGGCGACCCGCATTTCCAGGTCGCTGTCGCCGGCGCCGGAAAAGACTTCCGCGAAAACCAGGAACATCAGCGGCGGCAGCACGAACGCAAGCATCAGCGCGCCGCGGTCGCGCAGCAGGCCCAGCCACATTACCCGTGCGACAACGGCGATCACGCCGCCCGCTCCGGGTCGCGCCCGTAGAGACGCGTCCACAACGAATCCAGCCCCGGCCGACGCACGCGGACCTCTGTGACCTGCGCCTCGGCCGGCAGCGCCGACTGCAGTTTCCAGGCGGGCTGCTCGTCGAGCAGGCCGGCCCAGTGCAGTGCGTCTCGGTCGCCGCTGGCGAGACCCAGCGCCCCTAGCCGTTGCGCCAGTTCGCGTGTCGGCGGATCAGCCAGCGAGACGCGACAATCCCGGCGCGCGCCGAAGAACTCGCGAATCAGGCCCGACGGCGTACCGGTGGCCGCAATCCGGCCTTCCGACAGGAACGCGACGCCGTCGGCGAGCGTCTCCAGCTGGGTCAGGTCGTGGCTGGTCATCAGCACTGCCAGTCCATTCCCGGCCAGACGCGTCAGCAGCTTTTCGATCTCCTCGCGGGCCGGCGGGTCTATGCCCACCGTGGGTTCATCGAGGATCAGCAGGCGCGGTGAGTGGCTCATCGCGCAGCCTATGTTGACGCGGCGCTGCCAGCCGCCCGAGAGCCTGCCGGCGGGGCGCGTGGCCACGGCACCCAGGTCGCACACATCGACGGTTTCTGCCACCGCCGAATCGACGGCCTTGCGCGCCACGCCCGCCAGGCGCGCAAACACCGCCAGATTCTCGGCGACCGTCAAATGCGAATACAGCGCGATCTGCTGGGGCACCAACCCGGTCGCGGCGCGCGCCGCGGCATTTTCGAGGGGATTGTTCCCGGCCACCCGTACCCGACCCGAGTCGGGTTGCAGACGGCCGCAGATGCAGCGGATCAGCGTCGATTTACCGGCGCCGTTGGGCCCGAGCAGCGCCAGTATCCGGCCCGGGGCGAGATCGAGATTGACTTCGCGCAGCACCGGCTTGTCGCGGTAGGCAAACGCGATCGATTCGATCTCGAGGATCGGTTCGTTGTCGGCCCGGCTCATCGCAACGCGATGTCAGATCAGTCGCTGGAACAGGGAAAGCACGAACGCTCGAAGCAGGCTCTGGTGGAGACCGAGGCGCTCGAGCTGAGCGTCTGCCGCCGACAATTCGCGCTGCAATGATTCGCGCAGCGCGGTTTCGCCGACTTCGTGAACCGAACCGGCCTTGTCGACGTCGGCACCGCAGTCCTTGCCCGAATGCTTGCTGTGCTTGCGGCAATCCAGCAGATCGTCGGCGACCTGAAACGCCTGGCCGACGTGCCCGGCATAGCGGTTGAGCGCGTCGAGGCGATCGTTCGACAAATCGACGATCGTTCCGCCGCCAACCACGGCCAGTTCGAACAGCACGCCGGTCTTCTGCTGGTTGATACGCGCCAGGCCGTCGCTGTCCACGCCGCCCTTGCGCTCGACGAGATCCCGCGACTGGCCCGAAACCAGACCCGCCGTGCCGACGGCCTGGCTGACTCTGGCCACCAGTTGACAGCGCACCTGTTCCGGCAGGGCCTGGCTGGCTGCAATCACCCCGAACGCCTGGTTGAGCAACGCGATCGCCGCCAGCGTCGTCGTGGCCTCGCCGAACTGGATGTGCGCGGCCGGCTGCCCCCGACGCATCCGCGCGTTATCCATGCACGGCAGATCGTCGAGCATCAGCGACGCGCAATGCACCAGCTCGAGCGCGCAACCGAAATCGATCAGGGGGCGCGGGTCGCGGCCGAAATCCATCGCCGTCAGCAACGCCAGAAGCGGGCGGACACGCTTGCCCGGGGTCAGCAGGCTGTAGCGCATCGCCTCGACCAGCGTCGGGCAAGCGTCTTCGTCGGCGCGTATCAACGCCTTCAGCCTGTCGTTGACCCGATCTCGCCAGGCGCGGATCGTGCGCGCCGCGGGTTCGGACGTGTTTCCGCTTCGCTTTTCCGCGACCGAAGCGACATCGGCTATCGCGACCATCAATCAGCTCCCTGCAGGTGGAGTTCGAAACGCCGGCTCGAAACAAAAAAGCGACCGCTGCGCCTTCTTTCAGCTACGGTTTCACGAAAAAGCACTATACGCTGGATCATTGTGAATCGCGCGTGAACTCCAATCCAGCACAATACGCCAATGAACGCCGATTCGACAGACCTGCTGCTGGCCGGTGGCGGCCTTGCCAATTGCCTGGTCGCGCTCCGCGTGTCCGAAAGCCATCCGGAAAGCCGGATCGCAATCGTCGAAGCGGCGCCGGCGGTGGGTGGAAACCACACCTGGTCGTTCCACGGCGGCGACCTGACACCGGCGCAGCATGCCTTCATGGCGCCGCTGGTTCAGCATGCCTGGCCGCGCCAGCAAGTGCGATTCCCCGGGCGGCGGCGCGAACTCTCGGCCGGATATTTCAGCATCACCTCCGACGCGCTCAGCAAGTATATGTCCGACCGGCCCGGAATCGATATTCATGCCGGCACCGCGGTCACCGATCTCGCGCCGCAGTGGGTCGGCACAGGGGATGGCCGGCGCCTGTCGGCCGGCGCGGTGCTCGACGGCCGCGGCCCCGCCTCCGCGGACGGACTGGTGCTGGGATTCCAGAAGTTTTTCGGGCGCGAGATACGCACTGCAAGCGCCCACGGCATCGACTGCCCGGTGATCATGGACGCCACGGTGTCGCAGGCCGATGGATACCGATTCATCTACCTGCTGCCGTTCGACGAGACGACGATCCTGGTCGAGGACACGCGCTACAGCGACGGTGCCGAACTGTCGGATGAGGATCTGTCGTCGGCCATCGACGAGTACGCGGCAAGCCGTGGATGGGTCATCGAACAGACCGTACGCACCGAACGCGGCGTGCTGCCTATCCTGATGGCCGGCGACTTCGATCGCTTCTGGCCGGCCAGCGACCCGGTGGCGCGCGCCGGGCTGCGCGCCGGCCTGTTTCATCCGACCACCGGCTATTCATTGCCCCAGGCAATGGCGCTTGCCGATGCCATCGCAGCCTGCTGGCCGATGGACGGACCTGCCCTGGCTGCGTTCACGCGCCGCTTCACCCGCGACTTCTGGGCACGTACCGGATTCTTCCGACTGCTCAACCGCATGCTGTTCCGGGCCGGGCGCCCCGACCACCGCTACCGGGTGCTCGAACGCTTTTACGGACTTTCCGAGGACATCATCACGAATTTTTACGCGGCTAAACTCACACTTGGTCAAAAGGCGCGCATCCTGATCGGCAAACCGCCGGTTCCGGTCACCGAGGCCATACCACTGGTGCGCGAAGACTTGTTCATGCGAAGGGAGCAGTAGAAACAACATGACATCCAGCAAACGCGCCGCCGTCATCGGCTCTGGATTCGGCGGGCTCAGCCTCGCGATCCGGCTCCAGGCCGCCGGCTTCGATACCACCATCCTCGAAAAACGCGACAAGCCCGGCGGGCGTGCATACGTCTACGAGGACCAGGGCTTCATCTTCGACGGCGGGCCGACGGTGATCACCGATCCATCGGCGCTGGAGGCACTGTTCACCATCGCCGGCAAGGAAATGAAGGATTACGTGGAGCTTATGCCGGTCGACCCGATGTACCGGCTGTGCTGGGAAGACGGCGACGTGTTCGACTACACCAACGACGCCGACCGGCTGGAAGCGCAGATCCGCAAGCGCAACCCGGCCGACGTCGACGGGTATCGAAGATTTCTGGACTATTCGCGCGCGGTATTCGAGAAAGGCTATCTCGAGCTCGGCCACGTCCCGTTCCTGAATTTCGGCTCGATGATAAAGGTCGCCCCGGCGCTGATGAAGCTCAAGGCCTACCGGAGCGTCTATGCCCAGGTGTCGAAATTCATCACCGACGAACACCTGCGCCAGGCGTTCTCTTTTCACCCGTTGCTGGTCGGCGGCAACCCGTTCAAGACCTCGTCGATCTACGCGCTGATCCACGCGCTGGAGCGTGAATGGGGCGTCTGGTTCGCGCGCGGCGGCACCGGCGCGCTGGTGCGCGGCCTGGTGAAGTTGTTCGAAGACCTGGGCGGCACCCTCCGGCTGAACAGCGAAGTGGCCGAGATCCGCACCGCCGACGGTCGCATCACCGGGCTGACGACAACGGACGGATATTCGGCCGATTTCGATACCGTGGCCAGCAACGCAGACGTGCTCCACACCTACGGCAAGCTGCTGGGCCACACCGAGCGCGGCCGCAAACAGAAAAAGGTGCTGGAAAACCGCAACTGGAGCATGTCGCTGTTCGTCATCTACTTCGGCCTCAAGCGCGTGCACCCGGACCTCAAGCACCACATGGTGCTGTTCGGGCCGCGATACAGGGAACTGATCAACGACATCTTCAATTCCCCCGACCTGGCCGATGACTTCTCGCTGTACCTCCACGCGCCGACGCTCACCGACCCGTCGCTGGCCCCGGAAGGCTGCAGCGCCTACTACGTGCTGTCGCCGGTGCCGCATCTGGGCACGGCGGACATCGACTGGGACGAGGTGGGCCCCAAATACACCGACCGCATCCTGGACTACCTGGAGCAGCACCACATTCCCGGGCTCAAGGACGACCTGGTGACCTGTCGAACTCTGCATCCGTTCGGCTTCCGAGACGAATTGAACTCGCATCTCGGATCGGCGTTTTCGGTGGAACCGGTGCTGACCCAGTCGGCCTGGTTTCGACCGCACAACCGCGACCCGAAGATTCCCAATCTGTACCTGGTCGGCGCCGGCACCCACCCGGGCGCCGGCATCCCCGGCGTGGTCGGCTCGGCGCGCGCCACCGCCGGCCTGATGCTGGAAGACTTCGGCATGCCCGTCCCGGCTCGCTGACCGGGCGGCCCGCCGGAGACGCCGATGGACACAATGCTCGAACAGCAGGCCCAGGCCACCATCGACCGAGGCTCCAAGAGCTTTGCCGCCGCGGCACGGCTGTTCCGTCCGGCAATGCGCCGCGACGTGATGCTGCTATATACATGGTGCCGCCACTGCGACGACCTGACCGACGGCCAGGAATTCGGCCGCGGCCAGCTACAGACCGCGAGCGCCGAGGCGCTCGAGCGCCTGCGGGCAGACTCGCTGGCCGCGCTCAGCAGCGCGCCGTCGAGTTCCCTGCCCTATCGCGCGCTCGCCGACGTTGCCAGCCGCCACCCGATCAGCCCGGCACTGGTCGAAGCCCACGTCAGGGGATTCGAACTCGACGTCGAGGGCTGGCGGCCGGCGTCGCTGGACGACACGCTGCAGTACAGCTACCACGTGGCCGGGTCGGTGGGCATCATGATGGCGCTGATCATGAACGTGCGTGATGAGACCACGCTGCACCGCGCCTGCGATCTCGGTCTCGCGTTCCAGTTGACCAACATCGCCCGCGACGTTGCCGAGGATGCGCTGGCCGATCGCTGTTACCTGCCTGCAGACTGGCTCGACTCGGCCGGCCTGGACGTCGCCGACCTGGCCGACGAGGGCTGCCGTGAAAAAGCGTTTCCGCTGGTCCGCCGGCTGGTCGAAGCGGCCGAGCCCTATTACGACTCCGCATCGCTGGGCATCCGCGCCCTGCCCCGGCGCGCGGCATGGGCCATCGCCACGGCGCACGCAGTCTACCGGGACATCGGCCGCAAGATCGTGCGGCGCGGTCCCGACGCACTGGGCGATCGGGTATTTACCGGCAGGGGACGCAAGCTCTGGCGAACAACCACCTCGATTCCGGCCGCGCTTGCGCCGAGGCGCAATGCCGGCGGCGAATCCAGGAGCGGCCTGTGGACGCCGCCCGCCGTTTACTGACACCCGGCACGAGAAATCGCCGTCGGCCAAGCCCCCCGGGTGCACTCGCTTCGCTTGTTTGCCCGGGCTACGCTATTCCCTGGTAGCCGCATAAGCGGTGAACAATTCGGTCACCTCGTCGACGTACTCGTCCTTCAGCGCAGCACACAGCCGGATGCGCTCCAGCGTCTGGGCCAGCGCGCGCGGCCCGCCCTCGAGATCGTTGACGCGGTCTTCGAACATGGCCTCGACCTGGTCGGCCCGCTCGCGGCTGCAGAATCCCGCGCCGAGCGCAACAATGCTGCCCTTGCGCCAGGTGGGAATCCGGTCCAGCAACGCCTGTCGGTTGGCCTCGTCCTGGGCCCATTGCCACATCGCCTCGCGCTGGGTCTCGTTGCCGGCCTGGCGATAGACGACCGAGATGGCCTCGTTGTCGCGCAGACGCGTGTCGTCGATATGATCGCGCAGCATGGCGCCGATTTCAGCGTCTTCCGATGCACCCAGCGCGCCCAGCGCCCGGCCGCGGAAGGTCGCGTCTGTGCTTGTCAGTACGCGCTGGAACAGGCTCTCTGCGAATTCGGTGTCGCGCATCTCGACAGCCACGCGCAGCGCCGTGCCGACCAGGCCGGGATCGAGTTCGCCGGGTGCAATGACCTGGTCTTCCAGGTAATCGTCGGCCGCGGCATTCAGGGATTCGCGAAGCGATTCATCGCGACCCTCGTCGGACATCACCGAAGCCAGCGTGGCGCGCAGCAGCGCATCGTCGGTGGAATCGGTATCACGTGCGGCCAGTCCCAGCGCCGCCATCCGTTCGGCATACATTTCGCGCAACATCGCCGCAATGCCGGCGCGGGCCGCGTCGGTCGCGGCCAGGCGCGCGTGCATGGTCTCCAGGTCGCCGATGGGTGCGGTGGCCACTTCGCGGTCATCGGCGGCGGCCAGTTCGCGGGCGACTTCCAGTAGCGAGCCGGTACTCGTGTCGCCCGAACGCCAGGCCGCAGATACCGAGCCAAGCAACATGCGCGCCTCGGCGTCGTTGAGCCTGTCGATGCTGGCCACCAGCGCGACCCACCCGGCGTCGTCCAGCGAAAAGCGGTAGTAGCCCTTGCCGTCGGCATTGGGCATCACCCATTCGGGACAGCTTTCGGTCGGAAGTTCGATCTCCGCCTCGCGCTGGTCGATCAGTTCGCAGTGGCGCGCGCTGGAATCCTGCCCGCCGAAACGCACGCACAGGGGCAGCTGCCAGTCGTGGTCGCGGCTGGCGGTCGAACCCAGCGGCAGATATCGGCTCTGCCTCACGCGCAGCCCGGGACGCTCGCCGCCGCATTGCAGTTGCACCGAGACCAGCGGCACGCCGGGCTGGAACAGAAAGCTGGAAAACGCGGGCACCAGTTCCGGTCGGCCCGACCCCTCGGCCAGCGAGTCGAGGAAATCCTCGTAGTCGGCAACATCGTTCTCGAAGCGTTTCATGTGCAGCCGCACGCCGTCGCGAAACGCGTCCGCGCCCACCCATGCCTCGAACATCGACAGCACCGCGCCGCCCTTGGCATAGGTGATGCCGTCGAAGGCGCCGGCGATGTCGTGGTTGGATTCCACCGGCTCTCGCACCTGGCGCGCGGCGGCCAGCGCGTCGGCATTCATCACGCCGATGGCCCGCCCGAGAATCTGGTCCTCGAACCCGAGATCGGGAAACGCCTCGTGCACCGCCTTGGCCGCCATCCAGGTGGCGAACGACTCGTTGAGCCAGATGTCATTCCACCACTTCGGGGTGACCAGGTTGCCGAACCACTGGTGGGCCAGTTCGTGGGCGTGCACCGAGGCGTAGGCCCGCTTGCGGCTCACCGAATCGTTCTCGTCGAGCAGCAGCAATTGCTCGCGATAGGTGATCGCTCCGACGTTTTCCATTGCCCCGGCGGCAAAATCGGGCACCGCGATGATATCGAGCTTCGGATAGGGCATCTCGTAGTCGAAATACCGCTCCAGCGCGTGCACCAGACGCGCGGTGTTTTCGAGCGCAAAGGTCAGCTGCCCGCCCTTGCCGGCCGCGGCCACACCTCTGAGCGGAAGCGGCCAGTCGCGAATTTCGTTCGGCGGCACGGGCGCCCAGTCGACCACGTCCAGCGGACCCACGGCGAATGCGATCAGATAGGTCGGCAGCGGCGGCGTGACCGCGTAGCTTCTGCGCACCAGCCCGTCGCCGACCGCACGAGACGCAATCTCCGGCGTGGACGTGATTACCGCCTCGTCGGCCGGCGCGACGACGTGAATCTCGAACGGCGTCTTGAACGCCGGCTCGTCGAATGCCGGAAAGGCAAGCCTGGCCGAGGTGGCCTGGAACTGGGTGAACGCGTAGGCACGCTCCTCCTCGACCACCTTGTACAGCCCTTCCAGCGCCTGGTCGAACGGCGCGTCGTATTCGAAATGCAGCGAGGCCGGCCCGGCCTCGGGAACGGCGACCAGGTCGAGGCGGGCGACGCCGGTGTCGTCGGCCTGGCTGTATCGCATGTCGATCCGGACCTCGCCCTGCTCCAGCCAGGCTTCGGTGACGTTCAGCCGGTTGCCGTGCAGCCAGATCAGTCTGGACGGCTCGCGTATATCGACCTCGATCCCGACCCGGCCGGAGAAGCGCTCGCGCCGGGGCACGATGGTCAGATCCAGTTCGTAGCGCTGCGGCACAACCGCATCGCCCAGGCGGCCGCGCGGGAGGGCTGGCGCCGGCGCAGGGTTGCCGGGACCCTCGGCCTGCAGCGCCGGATCGGCTTTCTCGATATCGGAAGGCTGGCAGGCGGCCAGCGTTGCGGCCAGCAAGACGCAGATCAGGATTCGGATGGCCATGTTGTTTGTGTTTCTCCTGGAATTCAGCGGCCGACTGTCGCCCGCTGGATCAACCCGGGCGAATGGCCAGCGCACGCTGCAGCCAGCCCAGGCCAAGGACGGATATCAGGGTCAGGTAGGCCGAGGCCACCAGCATCACGTTCAGGCCCATGCCGACGAAATCGATACGAGCGTGGCCGAGCACGATGATCAGGACCACCGCCAGCGGCGAAAGCAGCAACACCGCGCGATCGATCAGCCGCGACCAGCGCGGCGCACGATCGGGCGCGGAATACCAGTAGAGCCAGAGCAGAAAGAGTGTCACCGGCGCAGAGATCAGAAGGTCGACCCACATTTGAATTGCTTGAATTTCGGAACGGCTGGTGAAGATACCTCATTCCGCGCGTGGAGGGGCGGGGTGCACTAAACTCGCCATATGTGGTTCGCCAATGCCATCGCCTTCGTCATCGCCGCGTTGATCGCGCTGTCTGTCCTGGTCTGGGGCATCGTGGTCTTCAACAAGCTGGTCAGGGCCCGCAACCTGGTTCGCGCCGGCTTCGCCGACATCGATGTCCAGTTGCAGAAACGCCACGACCTGGTGCCGCAGCTGGTCGAGGCCGTGCGCGCCTACGCCGGTTACGAGCAGACCGTGCTCGAGGACGTAACGCGGCTGCGTGGCAGCGCCCGCGATGCCGAAGACATCGCCGACCGCGACGCAGCCGAGCAGGCGCTGGCCGGCGGACTGGGCAAGCTGGTACTGCTGGCCGAGGCCTACCCCGACCTCAAAGCCGGCGAAAACTTTCGCCAGCTGGTCACGGAGCTGACCGAGGTCGAGGATCACATCGCCCATGCGCGGCGCTTCTATAACGGCGCGGTGCGCCAGCTCAACGACCGGGTCCAGCATGTACCCGACCGATTCGTCGCCGGCGCTTTCGGATTCGCACCCGAAACCTTCTTCTCGGCCGGCATCGAAACAAGGCAGGTTCCCGGGGTCGGCGAAGGACTCGGAGAAATTTCATGAAGAAACCGTGGGCCGCGCTGTGGATGATCGCGCTGCTGTCGATCGCCGCCGGCGCGCCGGCCGACGAGCGCATCAACCGATTCGCATCCGAAATCGATATCCGGCCCGACGGCAGCCTCCTGGTGATCGAAACCATCGACGTCCAGGCCGAAGGACAGAATATCCGGCGCGGGATCTATCGCGACTTTCCGACCGTTTACCGGGATGCGCTGGGCAACCGGGTCACCGTGCCTTTCGATGTCGTCACCGTATCGCGCGACGGCAACCCCGAACCCTGGCACACCGAGGGCGTGACCGGCGGCACCCGGCTCTATATCGGCGACGCCGACACCTACCTTCAGCCCGGCCGGTACCGCTACCGCATCGAATACACCACGGATCGCCAGCTCGGTTTCTTCGACGAGCACGACGAGCTTTACTGGAACGTCACCGGCAACGACTGGGCATTTCCCATCGACGCCGTCGAGGCCTCCGTGCGACTCCCGGCCGACGTTCCGCGCGATCGGATTCGCATCGACGCATACCTCGGCGAGGCGGGCGCGCGGGGCGCCGAGTGGACTTCGGACGTTCCCGCGGCAGGCGTCGTCAGGTTCAGGAGCCAGCGAAGGCTGCGCCCGTACGAGGGCATGACCGTCGCGGTCGGATTCCCCAAGGGCCTGGTACCCGAACCCTCGATGCTGGACCGGGGCACGCGATTGCTGAGCGACAGTACGGGATCTATCCTCGGCCTGATCGGACTGCTCGCGGTTATCGGCTGGCAGGCCTGGGCCTGGAGCCGGGTGGGTCGCGACCCGCTGCCGGGCGCGATCTATCCGCGCTACGAAGCGCCTGCCGGCTATTCGCCCGGCATGCTTCGCTACGTCCTGAAATACGGTTATGACAAGACCGCAACCGCGGCCGCGCTGGTCCATCTGGCGGTGAACAATCACCTGAAGCTCGACAAGCCGGACAAACACTATGTGGTCACCCGGGGCGACGGGCGGCCGGAATCGAAGACCGAACGCAAACTGTTCGACGCACTGTTCGCCGGCGGAAGAAGCTCGCTGACCTTCAAGCAATCCGAACACGCCCGCGTGCGCAAGGCGGTCAAGGCCCACGAAAAGGCCTTGCGCGGCCGCCTGGATCGCGATTATTTCGACCGCAATCGTCGCTGGTGGGTGCCGGGCCTGATCATCAGCGGCGCGACGGTGATCGCGATGGTCGCGATGACGCCCGCCGACGAGCCGGGGCTTGGCCTGTTTCTGGCGTTCTTCGCGACCGTGTGGAACGGAATCGTCGGCCTGTTCATCTTCGGCCTTCTAAAGGGCTGGAAACAGGCCAGTGGCCTGGCCGTCGTGCCACTGCTGCTGGCCGGCGCGTTCATGATTCCGTTCCTCGCGGCCGGCGTCGCCGTGCTGGGCGCATTGGCCTGGCAGATCGGCCCGCTGCCGACGCTGATCCTGCTCGCCCATGTCGCGATTACGGCAACGTTCTACCAGCTGATGAAGGCGCCCACCCAGCGCGGTCGCGACTTGCTGGATGCCATCCAGGGCCTGCAGCTTTATCTCAACATCGCCGAGCGCGAAGACCTGGAGCGACGCCATGGCGGCAGCCACCCGGTCACAATCGAGGAGTTCGAGCGGCTGCTGCCCTATGCCATTGCGCTCGATAGTGCCGAGACCTGGGGGGCACGCTTCGAGGACGCGATCCGGCAGGCCGAGATCGACGGCACGATCCAGAAACGCAGCTGGTACTCGCCGTCGATGGTCTCGGGCGGCGCACTCAGCGGCTCGGCCATCTCCAGTTCGCTGGCCAGTGGGCTTTCGAGCGGAATTTCCGGTTCGGCCTCGCCGCCGGGGTCTTCATCCGGCGGCGGTGGCGGCGGATCCTCCGGCGGCGGCGGGGGCGGCGGCGGGGGCGGCGGCTGGTAAGTCTATTCCTGCACGTTGCGCGGCCTGCCGCCCAGCCCGAACCAGGCCGCGGCAAGTGCGCCGATACCCGTCAACACCACATAGGCAACCGCGCCGGCCCAACGTCCGCTTTCCAGCAACTCAAAGGTCTCGACGCCGAACATCGAGAACGTCGTCAGCCCGCCGCAGAAACCACTCATCACGGCCGTTCGCCGCTGTAGCGATGCCTCGAAACGCCCGTCGGGACCGGCGAGGCGCCAGTAGACGGCGATCAGGAATGATCCAAGCACGTTGACGATCAGCGTCGGCCAGGGCCAATCGGAACCCGCTGCGCCGAGGTCGGCAATTTGCAGCCAGGCGACCGAAACACCATGGCGCAGAGCGCCGCCCAGTGCCGCGGCCAGCGCGATCGAGGCGTACAAGGCCGCCCTATTCACTACTTGCCCAGTGGCCGCGAACAGGCCGCCGCCGCGAGAACTTCAGCTGCGGATGCCAAAGCATCTCAGCGTGCACCGAGCAGCGTCGCGGTCCACCATGCCAGCCCTGCGCCCAGTCCGGCCGCGGCGATGCAGCCGAACACGGAAGCGGCAACATAGGCCAGCGCCCCGGCGGCATGACCCCGCCGGAACAGCAGCATTGTCTCCAGGCTGAACGACGACACCGTGGTGTAGCCGCCCAGCATGCCTGCGCCGAGAAACGCGATCCAGGTCGGCGACGCAAAGGCATGCAGCGCCACCAGCAAAACGCCGGCAAGCGCGCATCCGGTCAGGTTTACCACCAGCGTGGCCCAGGGGAAGGTGTCGCCCGCGCGCTCTACGATCCGGCGCGAGATCTCGAAGCGCAACACCGCGCCTATCGCGCAGCCGACCCCGACGGCAGCCAGCGTGGCGATGCCGAAGGCGGGATTCACCGGCGCGGTACGATCTCGAAATTCAGCGCGCTCAGCCCGTCGATCTCGACCTTCACCAGATCGCCCACGGCAAGTCCGGCAACCCCCGCCGGAGTGCCGGTAAACACCCCGTCGCCGGGATGCAGCGTGACTTCACGCGACAACCGGGACAGCAGTTCGGCCACCGGCCAGATCATGTCGCCCAATACCGCCTGCTGACGCCGCTCGCCGCTGACGTGGAGACTGATCTGCCGGGCCTCGTCGGGCTGCCATTCATCGGCCGGCAGGATCAGTCCGACCGGGCCGGACTGGTCGAAGCCCTTGCTCAGCGCCCAGGGCATGCCTGCGGCCTTGGCACGCGCCTGCACGTCGCGCCGGGTCAGGTCGCAGCCGACGGCATAGCCGAACACGC
>CAYTXS010000037.1:13132-14798 GCA_964441585.1 uncultured Thioalkalivibrio sp. | reverse complement strand
GATCGCTTCATGAACAGGCTTTCGCCAGAAGGCTGGTTCGAGTGGAAGAAGCGGCGAGCGGCGCACGCGCAGTAGCGTGCGGCAAGCAAATGGCGATAGCCCGTAGCTCGGAGGTCGCTCAGCGGACCACCGTCCGGACGTTCGCGAGGGCCAGGCCCGAGTCCGCAGACATAGATTCGTAGTAGCGAAGGAAGCGACGGGTCTCGAACGCATCGTAAGGGGCGAGATTGTGCGCCCAGCGGAAGGAGATCGGCTGGTACCACAGCGCTGCTTCGACCGTGTGCGGTCCGGGGGTGTCCCCCACATCCATCAGGTAGTCGATCGTGTCGCCGCCACTGCGGAAAGAACCGTCCTCGGACGCGACGCCGCGCACCGCGATGTCGGCGGGGGCGGTCCCCTTGTCGAAGCCCTCGGGCAGCAACCGGTTGTCCTTGGCGTAGCGGGTGGCGGTCAACAGGCCGGTCGTCACGCGGCCGTCCGGGCCGGCGAGAATGCCTTCGTAGATCTGCACCTTTGAAGGATCGTCGATGGACTCGTAATGCGGTTCGTATCGCCGGGGATCCATGTCGTTATCGTTGCCCGCAATGGATCCGTCCGGTTTAAGGCGGCCCGACTCGAATACGATCTCACCGTCTGCGTCGCGCAGGGTGACATGCAGCCAGCTGCGTCGGGAGGGATAGGCGGAGGGCAGTTTGTGGCCCGCCTTGTTGCGAATCCGGACGACGGCTTCCACGGTGCTTGCGGTCCGTCTGCGCGCCGTGACTTCGATCTCCGCCGAGGCGCTTTGGAGATGCTCTATGGTTTGGCGTGCGCTCTCCTCGAGGTCGCCGGCGGCTGCCGTCACACCGAGTTCGCCCCGGTAGCGATTCAACATTCGCATCATGAAGAAGTTGCCGCCGCGAAAAACATGGCGCGAGAACGCCTCGCGCGGTTCGCCCAGCACAGCGCTGACCCGCATTTCCTTTTCCAGGGTCGGCATGTGGCAGCTCTGGCAGCTCTCGCGGCCAGGGTAATTGCTGTGCTCCCACTCCAGGTAGGGCATCTGCTCCGGCAACGTGCCGATCACCTCGCCGTCCTTGCCGCGGCTGTGCGTGTAGAGTGTGTGGCAGCTTCCGCAGAGGCCTGAATCCTGGACGTGAGCACCTTCACGCGGCTCGAACAGCGCGGCGGAGTTCATGATGTGCCGGCGTCCTTCACTCACGACGAAGGGTCCGAAGATCGTGCGACCATCCCGTGGTGTCGTCTCATCCACCACGAAACCCGCCGTGAAACTCTCCTCGTCGCCCAGACCGTCCGGCTGAATCTGGTGGCACATCGTGCACGAGGTTCCGTCATGAGCCAGTGCGGCCCGCTCGCCGGGGTTCGGGCCCACGGGCAGGTGAGCGAAAACCTGGCCTTGTTCGCCCGCGGACATCGCCGTGTAACGGGCCATGGGCATGTGGCAGGCGGAACACTCGTCCTGGATTTCTGCCGCGGCTTCCGGGTGGTCGATCATCTCCCTGCGCACCGCGGCCTGCCAGTAGGGATCCCGTGCTGAATTCGCCATCATCGAGCCGCTCCAGTCGTCGCCGATGGAGACATCCCGGCCGTCAGCGGTGATGAGGCCGTTGTGGCAGGCGACGCAGTTGTCGCTGGTGGCAAAGAGCTCTCCCACGACTTCCTGCGC
>CAYTXS010000037.1:0-13032 GCA_964441585.1 uncultured Thioalkalivibrio sp. | reverse complement strand
TGCCGCGATCCAGGCTGGCATACATCACACGCTTGTATCCCAGGACGAGATCGCCAAGTACCGACCGCCAGTCGCCCGTGCCATCGCCCGTCGTCGTGACGGACTCCCGCCAGGCGATCGGGACTGCCAGTTCCACCTGGTGACGTGCCCCGATGCGTTTCTCGAATATCGCTTCGAGAGTGACGCTGCCCGGCCCTTCCGTGGCGACGGTGCTCTGCAGGATCACTTCATCCTCGGGAAATGCCTTGGTGGTATACAGAGGCAGCGGCAGATTGAGTTCCCCCCGCGGCCAGGCGTCGTCGCGACAGAAGGTCCGGATGTGGCCGTCCACGGCACGAAGCTGTTCTTCGCTCAGTGCTTTCCCGAAGGCCGGCATGAAGCGGGCGAAGGCACGGACCGGCCCGCCGTCATGCGCCACCGCCACCCAGTCTGCCTGCGCTTCACGAGTGGCGAAGTTGCAGTCCGTGAAATCCGGCGGCGGCACGGCGAATCCAAGTTGCTCCTGCCCGACGCCGGTGCCGTCGGCGCCATGGCAGGCGGCGCAGGCCTCTGCATAGATACGTTCGCCATCCTGCAGCGTGGACAGGTCCGCAATACCTCGCGCCGCGAGCGCAGGGGGCGAAGCGGCTGTCACGCTGGCGACACCGGACGCTACCAGTAGCAGGCTCGAAACAGTCAGGAGAGCTGCGGTGAGATTGCGGATTGCCATCGCAGCTGACTATGTTCGAAAGTCGTCGTCCTGGCATTGAAGATTCTCAATGTTCCGGCACAGCGAATGACCTAGTTTGTTTCCCGATTCCAGTTTGCAGAAGCGAAATAAGGGAGGACCCGAATGGACTATTTCCGCATTCCCGACACCGATCTCGAGGTCTCCCGCATCGCGCTCGGCAGCTGGGCCATCGGCGGCTGGATGTGGGGCGGCACGGAACGGAAGCGCTCGATCGAGACCGTGCATGCAGCGCTCGAGCGTGGCGTCAACCTCGTGGATACCGCGCCGGTCTACGGCTTCGGCAAGTCGGAGGAGATCGTCGGTGAGGCATTGCGGGAGTACGACGGCGATCGTCCCATCCATGTGTCGACGAAGGTGGGCCTGGACTGGACCGAGGACGAGCAGATTGTCCGCAACGGCAGCCGCGATCGCATCCGCTACGAGATCGATGCCTCGCTGAAACGCCTGGGAAGAGACGTCGTCGACATCTATTTCGTCCACTGGCCGGATTCCGGGCGACCCGTCGCCGAGACGGCCCGGGCGATGCGCGAACTTCTCGACGAGGGACTTATCCGCGCTGTCGGGGTGAGCAACTTCACGCCCGACCAGATCGCCGCGTTCCTCGACGAGTGCCCGGTCCATCTTTGCCAGCCACCCTATAACATTCTCGAGCGCGACATCGAGACCAACGTGAAGCCCTTCTGCGAGCGACGGAATATTGCCCTGATGACCTACGGGGCCCTGTGTCGCGGCCTGCTGTCGGGGAAGATGTCGAAAGACCGTGAGTTCGAAGGCGACGATCTGCGCAAGGAGGACCCCAAGTTCGCGGCGCCCCGCTTCGAACATTACCTTGCCGCTGCAGCGGACCTGGAATCCCTGGCGAAGCAGAAGTATGGCCGTTCGCTGCTCGCATTCAGCCTGCGCTGGATACTGGAGCAGGACGTCGCGATCGCGATCTGGGGTGGACGCAAGCCGTCACAGATGGAGCCCATCGATGAAATCCTCGGCTGGTCGATGGATCTCGCCACATTGTCCGCGGTCGACAGCATCCTGGCGGAGCACATCGAGCAACCGGTGGGCCCGGAGTTCATGGCGCCGCCGACGGGGATGGAGCCGGCCGAGTGAGTCGCAGCCAGGCCCGTCGGCGCCGGCCGGACCAGGTCGTGCCATAAAGCAGGGGTTATCCCGCCGCCTGCTGGGCTCCGGCCACCAGCCACAGCACCACGGCGTAGCGGGTCCCCTTACCGATCGCGACGAGCACGAGAAAGAGCCAGAAGCGGACCCGCATCAGCCCGGCGACAAAGGTGAGTGCATCGCCGCCGATGGGCGCCCAGGCCATGAGCAACGACCAGACGCCGTAGCGCTGGAACCATCGCTGGGCGCGTGCGAGCCCGGTCTCCCGGAAAGGGAACCAGCGGCGGTCCTTGTAGCGCAGGAAAAACCGCGCCAGCGCCCAGTTGACGGCAGATCCGAGCGTGTTGCCTGCGCTCGCCCACAGCCACAGCGCCAGCGGGTCGTAACCCTGGACGAGCAGTCCGCCGAACAGTATCTCGGAGTACGCCGGCAGCAGCGTGGCCGCGAGCAACGACGTGAAGAACAGCCCGACGTAGACGCTCAACCGGAATTCGCCCCCGAGCGGTAGTCGCGCGCGGCGGCAACCAGGGTGTGGAACAGTCGGCGCTGGCGCGACAGGTAGATCAGGAACTCGGGATGCCACTGCACGCCCATGAGAAACAGGCGTTCCTGATGTTCCACGGCCTGCACGATGTCGTCGATGTCACGGCCGCAGACTCGTAGGCCGGTGCCGAGACGATCGATACTCTGGTTATGCAGGCTGTTGATTTTCAGTTCCTCGCGCCCGAGGATGCCGGCGAGTTTCGTGCCGCCCGCGATGCACAGCGTTTTCAGCGGTAGCAATGTGCGTCGCCTGGAGGTCTTGTGGCGGCGGTGATGGAGATCCTGGAACAGCGTGCCCCCCAGTCGCACGTTCAAAAGCTGTGCACCCCGGCAGATGCCGAGCAGCGGCGTGCCGTCGGCCAGGGCACAGTCGATGATCTCGGATTCGAAGGCGTCTCGCTCCGGATCGTAACGGCCCTCGACTTCCGCTTCCGCCTTGTACAGCACCGGCTCGACGTCGTGGCCACCGGTGACGATGACGCCGTCGAGCGGCCGGGTGCTCAGTTCGTCTCCAGGCCGCAGATGCAGCGCTCGGCCGCCGGCGATGAGCAGCCCGAGATGCACGCAGACCCGCGGTCCCCAGGCGCCGCGGCGTGGCCCCGTGACGCCGATTACGGGGCGGCCTTTTCGCCGAGCCACGACTCGACCTCCCGGACCCATGTTTCGAAAAAATGCCCGAGCGGCTTGTCCAGCCAGCGGGCGTATGTGCGGCAGATGTGCTCGAGTCGGTCGCGATCCGCCGCCAGCATCTCGACCTTCAGCCAGTCGCCCCATGCGAGATGAATTCCCCAGCCCGGCTCGTCGATCTTGCAGTTCGGCAAGCGGTAATGGAGGGTTGGGCGTGGTTTTACTCGCGGATCTTCCACGACGGCGCGCACGCGCGCTTCGTCCAGGTGAAGAAACAAGGGCAGCATGTCGAGAGCGCGATTTCGCGTCGGATTCTCAGCCAGGTAATCGCCGATGAGGCGATCCTGCGGCGGCCAGTACTCAGGATCGATCGCAGTGCGCACGTAGTCGGCGGGGAACGGGGCCGTAAAGCGTGTCAGTTTGCGCGTGAGATCCGGCGCGGAGCGCTTCTCAAGCCATTCATACAGGCAGAAGAACGCCTTCAGGTAGGAAACGATGGTGCGCGCATCGAGCGACGGCAGCTCCGGATTCAGCTGGAGTCCGAATGCGTATGACAGTCCGGCGCCCGTTCCGCGCGCTCCGGCGTCCCGCAGGCACACGATCAGCGACTGCACATCGGTAAGGCGGCGCATGGGTAGCGGGGGGCTGATGACTTCGACGGGGACGATGGTCTCCGCGCTTGCCCGGACCAGGCGCTCCGCGGTCTCGTCTACGAAGGCGGCGAGGTCGGTGTCGGGCGCTTCCTCGCGGCCTTTGCGCTTGAGATATTCCCAGTCGAGCTCGATGCGCCACTCGCCGGCATCGTCGCCATGCACGATGTGCTCGTAGTGGCTCTTCTTCTCACAGCGTCCGCCGACCTGGTCGGCGACGATGCTGCTGACGTCCGCGACTCCGGGACCGATCATCTCGAGTTCGACGCCGACCCGCCGGGCCTCGCCAGTCGCTGTCTCGCTTACCGGGGGTAACGGCGGTTCCCAGTCGCGGAAAAACTGCCTGTTTTCGTCGTGTTTCATCCCGATTCACACTAGCACATGACGGCCGGCGAATAGGCTCAAACACAGTTGGGAAGGCGGACCCGAGGCGCAGTAGCGGAAGTTTCTACCTGGCGGTATCGCCGATGAGATCGAGGAATCGATTCAGGTAGGCGCGCTCGTTCTCTGCCAGGTAATGCAGGTTGCGGCCTCGATCGACGATTTCCCAGAAGTGCGGTGGTGCCTGGCGTAACAGCTCATCATGCATCTGGATTTTGAACTCCTCGGCCATGTCGGACATGTCGTCGGCGATCAGCCGTGCCTTCATCTCCTCGCCCTTCGAAAGGTAATACACCGCCAGGCGAGTCTGTGCCTTGCGTACCCCTCGCAGGCCCCGATAGTGCCGATGCGTCTGGCTGGCGTCCTCGGCATCCAGCGCCAGGAGTTCACGCAGCATGGGTTCGTCGCAGCCCAGCTGCTCGCGATGGGCGAACTGGCAGAGGCTGGCCAGATCGTAAGCGACGATCTCCGTGATCGAGCTCAATTCGTCTTCGAAGGCAAGAAACCCATAGCTCTTCAGGAAGCGCACACCCTCGCAGGCTTCCTCGCAGAGATCCTGCCGCAAGAGCTCCTCGATGAGCATCCGGTACTGGAGCAACACGGAATTGGTGGTGGTCTCGATCCGCATGTCGATCGCGGTGCGGAGATAAGAGTTGAAAAAACGAAACACCATCCGGATCAGGTCCGTTCGCCGCGTGGCGGCGGCCGCCTCGCCGAGGTAGCGGGTATCGATGGCGACCTGGGAGTCGATGTCACTCATGGATTCCAGCGCTTCGCAGTAAATACGCAGGAATTCGTGCAGGATCTTCCATTCGACCCAGAGGTGCCGCGTCTCGAGTTCCTGCTGCAGCTCCGTATCCATCCCCACGAAATCCGGATGGAAGCGCAATTCGTCACCGAGCCGATACCAGGGCCGTTCGTCGAGTGGCTTCATCGCGACGTATTCGACGACGAACTCGCACAGGGAGTCGATGGCCTGGCCGGCAATGATCTTGTCCCGGCCCTCGATGGAATTGTTCGCTATGTCCGTGATTTCCTCGATCTTCTCCAGCACGCGTCCCTGCAGCCGATCCACTTTGTCAGGCGCCTGCACCTGGAATCCTCGCGCAGTGAGCCGGACCGCGTGGCCGCGCAAACGGTCGATGATGTTGCCCGGCTCCAGGAACCAGAAGGTATATGCGAAATAGGGCAGCATCGCAGCGAGCCCGAAACTGGTCAGAACCATGACCAGCAGGAGGAGGCTGCGTGGCACGAAGTCGGGCCGCAGCGTGACGCTCAGCCACACGGCGCACAGGCTGGCGACGATGTAGAAACTGATGACCAGGATGTGCACCGGCTCGCGCAGGAACATCATCGCCACGCTCGTGTAGCGCTCCGAAGACAACTGCACGATGATGGCGACCACGGTCAGAACGATGCCGAGCACTGCGACGATCGTCATGCCCAGGGCCGGCAGGGCATCGGTGATGAGCAGGGGATCGAAAGACAGGTAGTGCTCCAGCATGCCGCCTGCACTACGCGGGCCGGCGCCGAACAGCAGCGAGTCCAGCACGTAGAAGGCGGTGCAGAAGAAGACGGCGACCAGGATCACGATCACCATGGGAGAGACCCAGCCCAGCACGACGGGCGGCGCGATCCTGCGTTTCGCCCGTGTCGCGGCTATCCGCCCGATGCGCCGTGGGTTGCCGTCCGCGGCGCTGCGCCCGTTTCTCCCTGAGTCATCCTGCATGCCTGACCTCCTGTCATGCGCCGGGTAGCTGGAGAGAACGCCAGCTACCTGGTCGAATTGATTGCCGTCCCGGCAAGAGGCCTGTGCCTCGCCGGTAAGGACCTTCGCGGCAAGGGCGTCTTATGGCCCGATAGTAGATTGATTTTGCTCCCATTGAAAACTGATTGTCATCCGTAGAGTTGCCATGGCATATCGATGCGGCTGACCGGCGTGCCCTGGCGTCCCCCGGCGTCCCGAAAGATGACTCTGTGCTGTCTATACTCGAGACGAGGTCTTATATCAGCTCCACCAACCAACCGGAGGTCGAATCACCATGAAACAGCCGTTCAGGGCCGACATGGAAGCCATCCAGAAACGGGCGCGAGAGAAGATGATGGACGGGGCCGTGACTTCCGCCTACAACGCGGATCGCGAACAAGTCATCGACGTGCTGAACGAAGTGCTCGCCACGGAGATCGTCTGCACGCTGCGTTACCGCAATCATTACTACCGCGCATCCGGCATTCACGCAGAGCCGGTGGCGGCGGAGTTTCTCGAGCATGCCGAGGAAGAGCAGCAGCATGCGGACTGGGTGAGCGTGCGTATCGCCCAGCTGGGAGGCAAGCCCAACTGGTCCCCGGACGGGCTCGCCAGCCGCGCCCATGCCCAGTATTCCGAGGGCGAGACACTGACCGACATGATCAAGGAAGACCTGATCGCCGAGCGGATTGCGATCGAGACCTATTCAGAGATGGTCCGCTGGCTCGGCGACGACGATCCAACAACGCGACGTATCATCGAGGACATCCTCAAGGACGAGGAGGAGCATGCGGACGATCTGGTGGGGATGCTGGAGACGGTCGGAGGTTAGGGGCCCGGCCCGGCGCGCCTCTCGCCATAAGGCGGCGGAACATTGCCGTCCAGCTCGGCGCCAGGTCAGTGAACTCAGGTGCGCGAGCCTCATGCTAGACTCGCGCCGAACCCCCTGCGAGCGTGGCGGATAATGAGTCTGCTGGCCGAACTGAAGCGGCGCAACGTCATTCGCGTGGCGATTCTGTACGTCGTGACGGCGTGGCTGCTGTTGCAGGCGGCCGACGTGGGCATGTCTGCACTGGGCCTCCCGGAATGGACCGGGCGCATGGTCCTGCTGCTGCTGGGGCTCGGCTTTCCGGTGGCGCTCGTGTTTTCGTGGGTCTACGAGTTGACTCCGGAAGGCATCCGGCGTGATTCCGAGGTCGATGCCGCGGAACCTTTGAGCGCGCGGACCGGGCAGAAGATGAACGTCGCCATCATCGTCCTGCTCTTGATCGCCATCGGTCTCGGGGTGGCGGACCGGCTGGCGTCGCCTGTGACCGGGTCGGCGGCTGGACCCGGTGGGGGTGCGGAAGCGCCGGCGGACCAGGTAGCCGGGACCGTCGCTCCGACGGATATCGAACCGGGGGTGGACGCGGTCGTTCGAAGCCCCGCATCGGAGTCGAGCATCGCGGTGTTGCCCTTTGCCGACCTGAGCCCGGAGGGTGATAACGAGTATTTTTCCGACGGCCTGACCGAGGAATTGCTCAATGCGCTGGCCAAGGTGCGCGCACTCAAGGTGGCCGGGCGCACTTCCTCCTTCGCCTACAAGGGCCGGGACGCGGACCTGCGCGTCATCGGTGAGGAACTCGGCGTCGCTCACCTGTTGGAGGGGAGCGTCAGGAAGTCGGGCAACCGCCTGCGCATCACAGCACAGCTGATCAAGGCAGAGGACGGCTATCACGTGTGGTCGGAAACCTACGACCGCGAACTGACCGACGTCTTTGCCATCCAGTCGGATATCGCCGGCCAGGTGGTTGAGGCGCTACAGGTAACTTTGCTGGGCGAGGACGCGGTGCGTATGCAGGCCGGCGGCACTAGCAATGTCGAGGCCTACAATGACTACCTGCGCGGAAGGTACCTGCTCAACCAGGGATCCCGCCAGGATACGTTGCAGGAGGCAGTGATAGCCCTCGAAAGCGCACTGCAGAAAGATCCGGCGTTCGCCGACGGCTGGTTCGCACTTGGGAACGCGTTGATCTCACTGGTAGCCAACGGCTGGATGGAATCAGGGGCAGGCTGGGCACGGCTCGACGAGGCTGCGATCCAGGCACGCCGGCATGCCCCGCAGATCGCCGCCGGCTACATGCTTGAGGGTTATCTGCTGGCCTACCGGGATCTCGAGTGGTCCGAGGCGCGGGCCCTGATGCGCCGTGCAGTGGAACTTGAGCCGGGCAATTCCGCGGTCAATTTCAATTACGCCATACTGTTGCGGGGCCTGCCATATCACGACGAAGGCGTGGAGGCGATGCGCCGGGCAGTGCAGCTGGAGCCGACGAACCTGGTCAACCAGGTCTTTCTCGGCAACATGCTGATGACGGCCGGCCGATGCCCGGAAGCCAAGCCGGTACTGCGACAGGTCCTGGCGGTCGATCCTGGATTCAACCGGGCGCATTACTATCTTGGCGTGTGCGAGTACCTCGCCGACGACCATGCGGAGGCCTTGGCTCATTTTGAGGCTGAGCCGCTGGGCTGGATGCATGTCACCGGGCGCTCGCTGGCGCTCTACAAGCTCGGACGAATCGAAGAGGCCGATCAGGTCCAGGCGGAACTGGTGGAGAATTACGGGGACGGGGCAGCCTATCAGCAGGCCCAGCTGGCGGCGCAGCGCGGCGCGTTGGACCTGGCTTTCCGGTCGCTCGAGCGCGCGTTCCTGGCCGGTGACACCGGCGTGTCCCAGCTGCTCACCGATCCGCTGATCGCGCCGCTGCAAGAAGATCCACGCTACGAGGCGGCACTGGAACGGGTGAATCTGCTGCAGTTCCTGGGACGGGAAGAAGTACTGTCCGACCGGTAGGTACCCAGCGCGCGCTGCTGCGATTACACTGCGGCGGTTGCCCACGCTGCGGGCGTGCCAGGACCTGGGAATGAATATCGACTTCAGCGTTTCGCCGGCGGCGGCATGGACCCTGCTCGGCGTGCTCCTGATCCTGGCCGAATTCGCCTTCCCCGGCGTGATCCTGGTGTTCTTCGGTATCGCCGCCCTGCTCATCGGTATCGCGCTCTGGTTCGGGGTCGGCATGACGCTGAATACGCAGATCCTGCTGTTCGGGCTGCTCGCCGTGGGCCTGTTGCTTGTGGCGCGTAAACGCGTCAAGAGCTGGTTCCTGGGCAAGTCGGAACTCGCGAGCGACGGCGTCGAAGTGCTGGTGCCCGGCACGCCTGTCACCGCCCAGCAGGATTTCGTCGATGGTGTCGGCGTCGTCTCTTATCGCGGTGCCCGGTGGAACGCGGAATGCAGCGAACCGGTCACCGCCGGCCAACGACTCTGGATCACGGGCCGGCGAGGGCTGGTTTTGAACGTCAGCAGTCAGCGCCCGGCCGAGTAGGCCCGGCTTCAGTTTTTTCAAAGGAGCATCCGCGTGGACAGCATCAACATCATGACCCTGATATCACTGGTGTTTCTCGGCATCATCGTGGTGGCGCTGTTCAAGACCGCGCAGATCGTGCCGCAGCGCTCTGCGTACATCGTGGAACGTCTCGGGCGTTACGCCCGCACGCTGGACGCCGGTTTCCATATCCTGATCCCGTTCATCGATCGCGTCGCCTACCGCCAGACACTCAAGGAAGAGGCGATCGATGTGCCCCAGCAGCAATGCATCACGCGCGACAACATCAGCGTGTCGGTGGATGGGGTGCTTTACCTGCAGGTCGTGGATCCGCATGCGGCCAGTTACGGAATTGCTGATTATCATTACGCGACCGCCAGCCTGGCACAGACCACGCTGCGTTCCGTGGTGGGCCAGATCGAGCTGGACAAGACCTTCGAGGAACGCTCCAAGATCAACGAGGAAGTGGTCAAGGCGCTCGATGAGGCCGCCAACCCCTGGGGCGTAAAGGTATTGCGTTACGAGATCGCGGACATCGTGGTGCCCACCACGATCACCGACGCGCTCGAGCAGCAGATGCGCGCAGAACGGGAAAGGCGGGCGGTGGTGGCGCGCTCGGAGGGCCAGCGCCAGGAGCAGATCAACGTCTCCGAAGGCGAGAAGATCCAGATCATCAACATCTCCGAAGCCCAGAAACAGAAGCAGATCAACGAGGCCGAGGGCAAGGCGCGCGAGATCCAGATGCTCGCCGACGCGACGGCCCTCGGTATCGAGCGGATCGCCACCGCGATCAATATCCCGGGTGGCCGCGAAGCGGTGAGCCTGCGCATCGCCGAGCAGTACGTGCGCGAGTTCGGCAACCTCGCGAAGACCAACAACACCATGATCCTGCCGGCCGAGCTGAGCAACATCGGCGGCGCCGTCGCCGGATTGGCGGAAGTGTTGAATACGGCGCGGGCAGGGCGGGAAGACACAACGAGAGCTGTGCCGCCCCGCTAGCGTTCCGCCTCGTCGGTTCGCACAGCGCTTGAGCCAGTCGCCGCCAATCGAGACACGGGCCCCTGCGGCATGAAAAAATTTTTTTCGCCCCGGATGAGGGAAAAATCCCGTTCCTGACGTTAGACGGTATGAAGCCGAAGAATTGCAAGATTCCCAGGAGATCTACCGTTGATGCAGACCATCCCCAGTTCTCACCGAGTCCGCCGGCAACGAGGCCGGGCCAAAGTCCTGTCCGTGCCTGTGATTATCATGGCGCTATGCTGGCTTGCTCCCGCTGCGGCACAGGACATGGTCGAGGCAGCGCTCGATGCCGCCGGCGTACCCAAGGTCGGGGCGTTTCTGCCCAACCAGTACGACGTGGCACGCACTGAGCCGCTGCCGATCGATGGCGTCTGGCGCGTCAATACCATCAACAAGAAAATCCGCATCGAACAGGGGCGGGCGTATGCGATCGATTCCTGGCGACACCTGTTCGTGCTGCAGATCAGCCCGGGCATGGTGGTCATGCAGGACTTCCGCCGCACCGGGGCCGGGGTCTACATGGCCGAGGACTTGCCGCTGCTGGGCCCCGCGACCCTGACACTGAACCGCGAGGGGCACCTCGACGTCGCGGTGCAGGGCAAGCTCGGGCCGGCGCGCTACCAGTTGATCCGGCTGGACGCCCAGTACCCGGATGCCCTGTCCCACGAACTCACCGCAATGGCCGGCGGCGCAGCCCCACCCTCATTCGCGCCGCCGCCCGTCGCGCCGCTGCCGGGCATGGCTCCGCAGCCCGCAGCCCCCGTGGCGCCCGTCTCCCCAATCCAGCCCGGCGCCGGCGCTGGCTCCGCACCGGGCCAACCGTTGCCGGGGATGCCGGTGACCGCCCCGATGCCACTGCCGGCACCTGTCCAGCAGCCCGCGCCACCGCCGACATGGACACCGCCCCCTGCGGCGGCGCCACCGGGCGTACCGGCGGCGCCCGTGCCGGAAAACTGCACGCCGATCGGCATCGATCCCGACACCGGCCTGACCATCTGCGCATGATGCGGGGGATATTGCTCGCAAGCTTGCTCGCAACGGCGGCTCCGGCGGGTGCGCAAGACTTCGGCCGTGCACCAGGGGACGTGTTCGCCGGGTGTGACGAGCCGGCTGTCGCACCCAACGCTGCTTCGCCATCGCCAGTGGGCGCTGCCGCGCCACGTGTGGACCGCATCACCCAGCGTTCGTTCGCGAGCCTCAGCCTCGACGAACTCGATGCCGGCGTGCCCGATGAAATGGCCTCGTTATGCTGGGCGCGGCTTGACGGTGTATGGCGCGAAACCGGAACGATCACGCTCGACCGCTCCCGTGACGACCCGGGGATCTGGGGCAGCGATTCCCCGGAGCTGGTGTCGATGGCCAACGGCAACTACACGACGCCGCGGTATCTCGTCGTGGTCGAGACAGCCGACCCGGCAACAGGGCTGCACTTGGCGACCGGAATCGAGGAGGCGCCGTTCGTGCGCTTCGTCAGCACCGACGGACTGGCCCTGCGGGACGTGCTGCAGCGGCTTGGCCCGGTGAAAACCTACCGCGCAACCGGGCCATTTCCGTACGGTACGACACTCACCCTGGACGTGACGCGCAGCGGCAGCGTGCGCCTGACGCTGGACGGTGCCATGTTCGTGCGGCCGGAGCCGAGCGCCTCACGCGCCGGCGCCGACAGCCGCGTTCGCATCGACGACTCCTGGCTGCTGAGCGCCTACCTGATGAACGTCGCCGCGAACCGGCGGGGTTACGACATAGTCAGCCAGGATCCGTTCCTGCTGCTGCAGAACCACAAAGAAGAAATCCTGGCCCCGGTGGACCCCACCATGTACTCCATCACCGAGGGTCGCACGGTGCCCGTGGGGCTCACCCTCATCCAGGACGGCCAGCAAGGCACGGTGTACCGCAAGACCCTCGTCGCCAGCGAGACCGAGCTGCAACAGACCAGCACCCACACCTTCGGTAACAGTTTCAGCGCCAATGTCCCCTCGACCAAGATCCCTGGCGTGAGCGTGTTCGAGGCCAGTGCCGGCTACGAGTCGACGCGCGCCTCGATGTCGAGCATGCAGGAAAGCAAGTCCGTCGCGCAGGCGGCCGCCTATTCGCGCCACAAGCAGTACGCGCTGGTGCTGGATCACCCCTACATCACGCTATCCAGCGCGTTTATCGACGCCGTGGAAGACGCGCGGCGCTTTCATCGCTACCAGTCGTTGATCGACCGCTTCGGCACTCACTATCCCTATGCCGTCACCTACGGCGCCAGCGCCAAGATGACGCAGCTGTTCACCGAGGAGTCCTACGCGCAGCAGGAGCGCAGCGAGGAAGGCTTCAGCGAATACGGCGGCGCCAAGGTGTTCGGCAACGGCGGCTCCGCACATCACAGCCAGCTCGCAGGCACTCAGACAGGCTCCCGCGGCACGGTCGGCAACGAGGGCGCGACCTTCGTGGCGGTCGGCGGCAACGGCTCCTGGGACCAGGGCGGTTACAGCGCCGGCGGCACGCCGTACCCGATCCTGCTCGACCTGCGCCCCATATACGAGTTGCTCAACCCGATGAACTTTCCTGGCGAGCCCGAGGTGTACCAGAGTGTGCGTGCGAACCTGAAGCGTGCAGTGGGGGCCTACCTCGAACGCAACACCACTGCCCTCAGCAGTGAATCGATGCTGCCGAAAGTGGAGCCCCTGCCGCCGCCTGCGCCGCCCCCGCGGCGGCAGGTACGCACCAAGGTGTTCAAGGATCCGCTGGTCGGCGGGCGTTGGCTGGACCTGTGCTACGCCCATGGCAGCTGCCGTACACAAAAGGCGCTGAATGCATTCTGCCGCCTGCAGGGCTACAAGACCGGCAGCCGCCAGCGCAACAACAAGTCGAAGC
>CAYTXS010000036.1:0-15050 GCA_964441585.1 uncultured Thioalkalivibrio sp. | reverse complement strand
CGATTCTCGAAACTGTAGGCTGGATTGACGAACGAAACCGACTGGAACGAGTCGGCCTGGACGATCGCCCAGTCGTATTGTCCCGAGGTGTTATCGCGCTCGTTGTAGCGATACTCGGTGGAGAGGCGCAACCGGTCCGTCGGCCGCGTGGTCAGGCGCAGGTTCATCGCCATGGTATCGGCTTCGCCCTCAAAGCTTTCCACGGGCAAAGCCTGTGCAGCGATCGCGGGATTGATCGTGTACTGCAGCAAGGCATCGGATTGTTCCATGCGCCCCTGGGCGTAGCTGGCATTGAGCGTGGTGTCCCAGGTCGTGAAGCGATAGGCCCCTGCGAGTTGCACCTGCTGGTAACGATTGTCCGGTGCCATGGCCAGGCGTCCCAGGTCCGGGCCGTTGAAGGGGTTGTCCCAGGTCAGCGAGGTGTCGTTGTTGCTGAAGAACGACCCGAAATAGCCGAGGCGGACATTCCAGTTCGCGCCTGCGTAAACCAGTGCCGCATCAACCTGGTCGGTCTGGTAATCCAGCGGCTTGACGAGATCGGCGGCCGTGCCGAGGAAGCTTCCCCAGGTCAGTCCGCGCCCTTCCTTCGTCTGCTGATTCCAGTCGATTTCGTAGCGTAGCCGTTCGCTCTGGACGAACTCGATGCCGAGGCCGAGTGTTTCACGGTCCCACCCGAGCTCGAAGTCCCTGAGTGTGGTCTCCAGCGCCGTGAATCCGGAGGTGAAATTGCCCCGGATCCAGCTCGAGGGAAGGGCCAGTCTGCTGGTGCCCAACCCGCTGTAAGGTGTCTGCACCGAATCGTCGAGTCGGCGGGGCAATTCGTCCCATGACAGGTCCACGATCCAGCTGCCCTGCCGCCCGGCCCGCAGGGCGAGCTCGCGAGAGTCCAGGCCGAGGTTGCGTGCTTCGAAACCCACGGCATAGCCCTCTCCCGCCCGATAGAGCATGTCAGCTCCTGCGTTGAGATAGGCGCCTTCTTCGTCCAGTCCGGTGTAGTCTCCGAAGCGCGCCGAATCGTCGGACACGTGCAGTGCCTCAGCATCGACATTGCCTTCCACGCCTTGCTCCGGGAAGGGGCAGAACCGGCATGACCATTGCTCGAAATCAGGAAGTTCCTGAGCCAGGACGGGGCTTGCGACCGTTCCGGCACCAAGCAGCGACGCCACCATGATCTTGAGAATTCGATTTTCGTTCATCTCGTTCGACTCCTGCGGCGCTTAGCGCATCAACGCCTTGCCGGACGGGTGGTTCGAGCCATGGACCTGCGTATGGCAGCTCAGGCAGTTGCCTGCAAGCAGATAAGCCGATGCCGTGCCGTCGGCGAGGCCGCTGCTGTCATGGGGCACCGACGGGTGCCCACTTGCGGTGTGACAGGACTGGCACAGCAAAGGCGCACGTCGGGCAAGCATCGAGGGATGCACTGCACCGTGAGCGTCGTGACAGATGGTGCAATCCTCGGCCACCGGCGCATGCTCCCAGACCAGCGGGCCGCGCTTCTCGGCATGGCAGTCGTAACAGGTGTCGTTGATGGTCGTGCGGCTCAGCAAGGCTTCATTAGCCGAACCGTGAGGATCATGACAATCAGTGCAAGCGAGCTCTCCCTGCCGCACCGGGTGGGCCGAGGGCTTGAGGAAGTCGCTCTTCACTTCCGCATGGCAGGCGTAACACGCTTCGGACTGGGTCCGGGCGTCCAGCATCGGATCGGTCGGGGTGTGCGAGTTATGACAGTCGGCGCAGGCGACGTCGTTGAGATCATGGATACTGCCGCCCCACTGCTCGCCCACGTGCCCCTCGTGACAGGCGAGACACATCGCGTTCTGTTCGGGAATCGGCGTCCCTGCTTCCGAGCCGAAATTGATGATCGCGGGCCGCGGTTCCCCGCGAGGAACCCGCCCGGCGTGTGCGCCGCCGGGACCGTGGCAGGCTTCGCACTGCAGTTGCTGCTCGCCGAATGGCGAGCGCGCGTCGTGCGGGTTGCCGTGCGGGTTCTGGAAAAGGCCCATGATGGGCGGATCCCAGTTCCTGTGACACCCGATACAGCTATCCGCGCCGCGCCGGCTGAAGCTGGGCTCTTCGTCCGCGACCGCGACTGCATCGGCCAAGCCGAGCAGCAGCAGGGCGAATATAACGACGCTCATTCTCGACAGCATTTTGCTTCCCTTCCGATGAGGCGGCCCCGATCCGAAACTAGGTGCTCGGTCGGGACCTGTGCACGTGGGGGAAAGCCAGGCGAATCACCTGGGCTCTCCCTGAAAAACGGCTATCACCGCGCGGGGCGTTCCTGGACGTCCGGATATGCGCCGGACGACACACTCAGAATACGCCGTGAACAATCTCGACGTCCGCGATCCGGCCCGGGCCGTGGCACAGGTCGCAGGTCTCGAGGTAGGCCGAACTGCTCCCCGACTCCAACATCTCCTTGGTGATGGTGGTATCCGTCGGAGAAGGCAGGTAACCGCCGTTGAGTTCGATATGCGCCCGGAGCGGATTCAGCAGGAAGTCCGGTGCCGCCTGGTGACAAGACCAGCAGGCTGCAGACGTCGACGTGATCGCCACGTCATCGCGCCAGTCGGAACGGTCAGCACCGGTGTTAATGGTCACCGAGCGGTCGTCCGACGAGCCGTAGTAAGTGCCGGGCTCATGACAGGCGAGACAGTTGCCTAGCGGCTGGGGATACGTGAGGCCGGAATAGTCGTGGGGCCGGTTGCCGAAACCGTAGGCCACGTATTGCGCCGCATGCAAGGCATGGGTCATGAAGCGCATATCCACGCTCTCCTCGCCCTTGCCGTCCAGGGGAGAAGGGTTGTCCCAATCGAAACCGACCCGACGGCGCACATCGGTGGCGTCCGGATTGTGGCACGTCGCGCAGAGCTGGACGTCGTCGGAGCGATTATTGCCGTGTAGCGAGAGGCTCTCGTGGCAATCGTTGCAACGAGCGATGGAGACGATATTCCGCCGTGGCGTATCCGGGAAGAACACCGTTCCCTTGACCGGCAGCCGGTCGCTGTACACCCCGTCGCCGTCGAGGTCCCCGGCCGGATGACCTTCCATTGCGACGGCGATCGCGCCATCGACGTCGGCCGGCACCGGATCGGCGTTGCTGCCGGTTGCCGTCACGGTGTAACTCCCGTCGGCGTTACGCGTGGCATTGGCCTGCAGGAAGGCGAGATTCAGCTGAACCGGCTGGGCCGGCGCGCCGGCATCCACGGTCGCGCTGCCGCTCCCCTCGTTCGTGTAGTCGCTGGTGGGCCATGCGATATCGAGATTGAGCGTCGCCACTCCTCCGCCGGTGGTGAACGCGGGGTCCGTATTGATGTCGTACCGCGTGCCGTCGCTCGGGTTGCTGATGGCGAAGGTCACCGTCGGCGTTTCACCCGGGGCGAAGCTAGTGACATCGAGAATCTCGAACGCGAATTCGTTGCGCGCCACTTCGATGGCCAGCCGCGGACCTGCAAGATGATTGGCAACGTTACCGCCACCGACGGCACCGCCTTCGGCATGGCAATTGACGCAGGTGCCGTCCGCGATGGGACCGCCGAAACCATGCTGGTAGGCGTAGGTCGCGATGCCCGTTACGGTGTCCGGTGCGCTCGTCAACAGGCCATCGACGTGGCAGCCGCCGCAGGTCGGGGCCGTCGCCGTGGACTGCCAGGCATCGCCCTGCGGCGTGGCTTCCGAGGCGGCATGGCAGTTCTCGCAAAACAGCGGTGACTGCGGGTAAGTCACTTCCGAGTAATCATGTTCGGATCCGCCAAAACCGTAGATAACATAGGGTTCGGCGCGGCTTTCGCCCAGGTGAAGCGAATGCACCATGTACGCCATGTCCAGCGATTCGCCCGAGTCAGGGTCGATGGTCCGCGGATTGTGGCAGGTCACGCAATACTCCACCGTCACGCGGGGGCCGCCGTGGATTTCCAGCCGCAGGTGGCAGTCGTTGCAATTGGCGTCTGCAGCAATCGCTCGCGCGGGCGGCACGACAGCCTGCCCGGTCGCCGGGATGAAGTCGAAAACCGGGTTATCGGGGAAAATCTGGTTCCCCGGGGCGGCCATGCGCAGCTCGAAACCGACGCGATGGGTCAGCTCGGGCTCGTAACTTACGGCCACAGGGGTCGTCACATTCGCCGGGTCCGTCGCGAACGTATAGCGGTACCGTCCTTCCCCGAGTTCCTCGAGGGTGCCGGCGGAGCCGGACTCGGTGGTCGCCTGCAGCGCCTGGTCGAGGACCTGGGGTGAACCGCTGCTCGGGGAGGCGAGGCGATTGATGTAGCTCACCCACTGAGCGGGTTCGCTGCCCTGGGCCGGGACGAGCTTGGCCAGCGTGAAACTGATGACATTGGGGGCGAGCCCCAGCACGTTCCCGCCCGCCGACGTCTGCAAGGTGAATTCGACGGTCGGGGGGCTCTGCACCGACACCGTCGTGATTTCGGCGAGCAGGCGTCCGGCCGCATCGACGGTCTCCTGGCTCAAACGGCTGCCGTTGCCTATGACGATGTCGCCACCGGCGCCCGGCGCACTGGGTCCCTGGGGACCTTCCGGCCCTTCCGGTCCCTGGCCGCCCGGATCTCCGCCCGGACCCGGAGGGCCCGCCGGACCGTCATCGCCATCGCAACCGGCCAGCGCCAGTGAGATAACGGCGAGCGCCAGAAGCGCTGGTATGCCCGAAAGCCTTTCCGAAAGCCCAACCATGGTGATCCCCTTGACCATCTCGACTCAAACCGCACGCGTATGCTGCGCGGGGCTCCGGGTCACGGAGCCAGCCTGTTACATTTCAGTTTATAAGGTCCGGGTTCCATATCCGGGTTTATACCTAAGCTACGGAAAAACAAGCCTTCCTCAGCCCCGGACAGGCCTGGAAGCAAGGGATTGCGTGCCGTCGGGGCGCAAGCCGCCTGCGCCGGACCCATGACACGACGACATCCGGGCCCCGCAGGGACCGGGTCATACCGATAAAGTCTTCAAATGTGCGCGAAACTCGGACCCGAGTTCCGGGTGTTTCAGGCCGAAATGCACCGTGGCTTCCAGATAGCCGAGCTTGCTGCCGCAATCGAAGCGCTGGCCATCGAAAGCAAGGCCGAAGACCGGTTCGTCTTTCAACAGCCGTGCGATGGCGTCGGTCAACTGGATCTCCCCTCCGGCGCCCGCCTGGGTCTGCTCGAGCAAATCGAAGATACGTGGAGTCAAGATGTACCGGCCGACCACGGCCAGGTTGGAAGGCGCATCCGCCGGCTGCGGCTTCTCGACGATGCCCCGAAGGCGATGCAGGCCGCTCTCCTCCCGCTCACCATCGATGATTCCGTACTGCCGGGTCTGATCGGCCGGCACCTCTTCTACGCCGAGCACGCTACCGCCGTAGTCGTTGAAAACACGGGCCATCTGGCCGAGGCAGGTCTCGTCCGCATCAATGAGGTCGTCCGCGAGATGCACGAAGAAAGGCTGTTCGCCGACGACCGGTCGCGCGCACAACACCGCGTGGCCGAGCCCCAGCGGCTCGCCCTGCCGCACATAAATGCAATTCACGCGGGAAGGAACGATGTTACGCACCATGTCCCGCAGAGATTCCTTGTCCTTGCTCTCGAGCAGGGCCTCCAGCTCGGGATCCACATCGAAATGATCCTCGATCGCGCGTTTGGCTCGTCCCGTGATGAACACGAGATTGTTTGCTCCGGCTTCGATCGCTTCCTCGACCGCATACTGGATGAGGGGCTTGTCGACGACAGGCAGCATTTCCTTGGGACTCGCCTTGGTCGCAGGAAGGAATCGAGTCCCCTTGCCTGCAACCGGAAATACGGCGTACCGGATGTTCTTCTTCAATTTTTGCCTCCTGCGGCGCTGGCTCCATGGCAGGCGGCAATGCTGGCATACCGGCGGCGAGAGGCGCAATGCGGCGGGCGACAGCTGGAGCTGGAGCCGGGGCCATTCCGGCTGTCGCCCGCTCTCGCCCCTATTCGGACTCTTCGGGCGAACTGGCCACCATCCGTTCCCGGTTATCCTCCAGTACACGCTCGCTGATGCCCTGCACCAGCGCCAGCTCGTCCGGCGAGCGGAACGGGCCGTTGTCTTCCCGCCAGGCGATGATCGCTTCGGCACGGGCGGGTCCGATGCCTTTGAGCTCTCGTGCGAGCGTCGCGGCATCAGCCGTGTTGATGTCGACGGGTCCTGCCCAGGCCAGGATCGGCAGCACCGCCAGTGTTGCCAGAAGTGCTTTGGCGATTTGAATCATGATGGACTCCTTGTTGAAGATGACGCGCAGCCGGTTCAGCCGCGGCATTCATCGTCCGCTGGAATCCTGTCAGACGGGAGATAGAGAATTCAGCGCTTGCGCGCAGATTCCGGCGGCAAGGCCCGCGCATCGAGCATCGCTTCGAAACGGAACTTGGTTACGGGGCGCGTCGTGTCCCAGCTGCGGCAACTCGGGCACTGCCAGTAAAGGGCATTGCCGGAAAACCCGCATACTCGGCAAAGATAGCGCGGACTGGCTTTCGCGATGCGCCGCATCGCCCCGCTGATCCGCCGTACCGCCGCGTCCTTGCCGCCATCGCTCTCCAGGGTGGGACGCAAGGTCTCGAGAATGTCGGTCAGGATGGGATTGCCGGCGATGAAGTCCACGACGGCCTGTCGCGTCACGGCGTCATCGAAACTCCCATCGGTGATCGCGGCAAAGGCGACGCCCGGCCGCCAGGCTGGATGATTCTGGATCGCATTGTCCAGCCATTGCTCGAAAGCCGCAGGTTTGCCGAGTTCGACATAGCTGCGCCGCAACTCGGGCAAAACGTCGACGAGGAAGCCGCCGTCCCGTTCCAGAGCCTGCTCGTAGAGGCGTATCGCGAGGCGATGATCGCCCTCCCGTTGCGCCACCGAGGCGCGCATCATGGCCCCGCGGACCGTGTGCCGATCCGCGGCCTGCGCACGCTTCAACCAGTGGCGGGCCGCGAGCAGATCGCCTCGGTCGAGGGCTTCCTGCGCCAGTTCGCACGAATAATGGGCCACCACGGCGCCGTTCGCCTCGCGGGAGACGGATACGAGCTGGTCCATCGCTCCGATCGCTTTCTCCCAGTCGCGCTGCAACTCGTAAATTCGCACGAGTCCGTGCAACCCCTGCTCCCGTTGTGCGTTGCCCCTGGCGACCTGGGCATAGACCTGTTCGGCGCGATCGAACAAGCCGGCCTTGAAATAATCCTCGGCGAGTTCGTTGAGGGCACGGGCCCGCGCTGCCCGCGGGAGGTCGGGGCGCGCGACGAGGTTCTGGTGGACCTTGATCGCTCGTTCCGTCTCGCCCCGACGACGAAACAGCGCGCCGAGGGCGAAGTGCGTGTCGATGGTGTCCGCATCCATGTCCACCATGCGGATGAACACCTCGAGCGCCTTGTCGGGTTCCTCGTTCAGAAGGTAATTAAGCCCCTGGAAATACTCCGCGCTGACTTGCCGGGGGGCGGTTGCAAGCGCCCGGCCGGCACTGCGCAGGGCGAAGAACCAGCCAAGACCCGCCGCGACAGCAAAAAGCAGCAGCAGGAGCAGCGTGTCAGCCGCGCTCATCTCTCACCGCGAGGGCCGTGTCCGCGGGCGAGTGTTTCAGCTGCCGGCGCAACCGGCGGCGATCCGCCGCGATTCGCGCGATCCAGAGGACCGCGGACAACGTGCCGAGCAACCAGCCGAGCGCCAGCGCCAGCACGAAGGCCAGGCCCAGCGGTGCCTGGAACTGCGCGAAGCCGACGTCCACGGAGATGCTCCCTGGATTGAGCGAAGTGAAGAACGCTGAAGCCGCGACGGCGGCGAGAAGAATGATTCCGGTCAGAATCCGTTTGATCATGACAATCCGGCTCGTAGCGCGCCCAGGCGCGATCCAGAGAGGATTGTATCAGTGCACGCAGCCGGGCGAAGCGCCCGGCGCTCCCGGGTCGATCAGGCCTTGATCGGCAGGTGCCGGCCGGAGTTCACACGCTCGCGCAGATCCTTGCCGGGCTTGAAGTGCGGGACATACTTGCCAGACAACGCGACGGCCTCGCCGGTCTTCGGGTTGCGGCCGATGCGCGGCGGGCGGAAATGCAGGGAGAAGCTGCCGAAGCCGCGGATCTCGATGCGCTCGCCGCTGGCCAGGCTGTTGCTCATCACCTCGATCAGGTACTTGACCGCCAGTTCCACGTCCTTGGCATTAAGGTGATTCTGGCGATGAGCTATTGCCTCGATCAGTTCAGACTTTGTCATGGTGTTGATCCGTCAGCGCCTCGATCTGAGTCCATGCGAATTCGAGAACGGGCGGGCCACCCTATGGCGGCCCGCCCGAATTTTCGTCAGCTGTTTTCCTGGCTCGAGATCTGCTCTTTGAGCAGGTCGCCGAGCGTTGTACCGGTCGTAGTATCGGACTTCTTGTAGCTCTGCATCGCCTCTGCCTCTTCCCAGACTTCCTTGGCCTTGATGGACAGGGAGATCTGCCGGCTCTTGCGATCCAGCCCGATGAACCGCGCCTCCACCTCTTCACCCTGCTTCAGCACGGTGCGGGCGTCCTCGACGCGTTCCCGGGAGAGTTCGGAAGCACGCAGGTAGCCCTCCAGGCCACCCACGTCGACCAGCGCACCCTTGGCATCCACTTCCGTGATCACGCCGCGGACGATGCTGCCCTTGGGGTTCTCGGCCAGCCAGGCCGACATCGGGTCGCGATCCATCTGTTTCACGCCGAGGGAAATGCGCTCGCGATCCGGGTCGATGGACAGCACGATGGCCTCGACTTCCTCGCCCTTGCGATAGTTGCGCACGGCGTCTTCGCCGGCCAGGTCCCAGGAAAGGTCGGACAGATGCACCAGTCCGTCGATGCCGCCGTCGAGACCGATGAAGATGCCGAAATCGGTGATCGACTTGATGACGCCCTTGACGCGATCGCCCTTGTTGAAGCTCGTGGCGAACTCGTCCCAGGGATTGGGCATGCATTGCTTGATGCCCAGCGAGACGCGCCGGCGCTCCTCGTCGATCTCGAGCACCATGACCTCGATTTCGTCCCCGATCTGGACGATCTTCGAGGGATTGACGTTCTTGTTCGTCCAGTCCATCTCGGAGACGTGTACCAGGCCTTCGACGCCGTCCTCGATCTCCACGAAGGCGCCGTAATCGGCCAGGTTGGTCACGCGGCCGAAGAGGCGGGTGTTCGTCGGATAACGTCGCGCGATGTCCTGCCAGGGATCCTCGCCCAACTGCTTGAGGCCGAGCGACACGCGATTGCGCTCGCGGTCGAACTTGAGAACCTTCACCTGGATCTCGTCGCCGACATTGACGACTTCGGACGGATTCTTCACACGGCGCCAGGCCATGTCCGTGATGTGCAGCAGGCCGTCGATGCCGCCGAGATCGACGAACGCACCGTAGTCGGTGAGATTCTTGACGATGCCCGGCAGCACGGCGCCCTCGGTCAGGTTCTTGAGCAGCTCCTCGCGTTCGACGCTGTGTTCGGCCTCGACGACCGCGCGGCGCGAAACAACGACGTTGTTGCGCTTGCGATCGAGCTTGATGACCTTGAACTCGAGCATCTTGCCTTCGAGGTAGCCGGGATCCCGTACGGGACGGACGTCCACGAGCGAGCCGGGCAGGAATGCGCGCACCAGTTCCAGTTCCACCGTGAAACCGCCCTTGACGCGGCCGGTGATCATGCCTTCGACGATCTCGCCCTTCTCGAAGGCTTCCTCGAGCACGGTCCAGGTACGGGAGCGCTTGGCCTTGTCGCGCGACAGGCGCGTCTCGCCGAATCCGTCCTCGACGGCGTCCAGCGCCACTTCGACCTCGTCACCGACCTCGACTTCCCACTCGCCCTTCTCGTTCTTGAATTGCTCGGCGGGAATGACGGACTCGGATTTGAGTCCGGCGGAAACAATGACGACATCATCGTTGATCTCGACGACCTGTCCCTTGAGGATGGCGCCGGGGCGAATCTGCTGACTCGCGAAACTTTGCTCAAAGAGCTCTGCAAAACTTTCAGACATGGGTTGTTGATCCAACGGCTCGGAGGCCGACCAGTGGTTATCCGACGTCGCATCCTTGCCTCGCCGGGCTTTCATTAAAAAAGGCCCCTTTCCGTAGGGACCGCGATAACTTCACTCCTGCCGCAGCAACTGCCGCCGCGACAATTCATCCAGCACCGCACCGACGACTTCATCGATATCCATGTCGGTGCTGTCGATCACGTACGCATCCGGTGCCGGACGCAAAGGCGCCTCGGCACGCTCCGCGTCCCGCCTGTCACGGTGAGCAATCTCCGCCGTAAGACCGGAAAGGCTAACATCAAACCCCTTTCCCTTCAACTGCTTATAGCGGCGCTTCGCGCGTTCCTCCGCGCTTGCAGTGAGGAAGACCTTCATCTCAGCATCCGGGAAGATCACCGTTCCCATGTCGCGTCCGTCCGCGACCAGTCCCGGCGGTCGGCGGAATCCGCGCTGGAGACCGACCAATGCGGACCGCACGCCCGGCAGTTGCGCCACCTGGGAGGCCTCGTCGCCGCAGCGCTCGGTGCGAATCGCCTCCGTCACGTCCTCGCCGTCGAGCAAAACCTGCTCGCCGGAGAAGCGCACCGGCAGGTCCCGCGCCAGCACAGCGAGCCCCGCTTCGTCATCCAGGGCCACGCCCGCGCGCACTGCCGCCAGTGCCACGAGGCGATACAGCGCGCCGCTGTCCAGCAGGCGCCAGCCCAGTCGTTCCGCGACGCGGCGGCACAGAGTCCCCTTCCCCGCGCCGCCCGGCCCGTCTACCGCCAGCACCGGTGCGCCGTTCATGTGCCGTGCCTCGCGTGCAGCGACTCGATGGACAATCCGAGCGTTCCGGCTGCATGCTCGAAGCGGGGAAATGACGTGGCCACATTGGCGACGTCGAGGATCTCGATCGGACCCGAGGCGCGGGCCGCGCCAATCGCAAAGGACATGGCCACGCGGTGGTCGCCACCGCTGTCCACCACACCGCCCGTCATGCCCCCGCCGCGGATCAGCAGGCCGTCGGGCTGCTCGCTGACGTCAACCCCGACCGCTTCGAGGCCGCGGGCCATCACGGCGATCCGGTCGGATTCCTTCACCCGCAGTTCCTCGGCGCCCCGGACACGGGTCTCGCCGCGCGCGTACGCGGCTGCGACGAACAGCGCGGGCAGTTCGTCGATGGCCAGCGGGACGACTTCCGGTGGCAGATCGACGCCGACCAGATCCGTGCGCCGGACGCACAGGTCCGCAACCGGTTCACCCGACTCTTCCCGCGGTCGCAGTACCTCGATCCGGCCGCCCATCATCCGCAGAATGTCGAGCAGTCCGGTGCGCGTGGGGTTCATGCCGACCCCCTGCAGTTCGATCGGCGTATCCCCGCCTGCCAGCAGTCCCGCCACGATGAAAAAGGCGGCGGATGAGAAATCCCCTGGGACCACTACGTGGCCCCCGGCAGGACGGCTCGGGCCTGTCACGGCGGCGCCCCACTCGCCCCGCTCCACCGCGCAGCCGAGCGATTCCAGCAAGCGCTCGGTATGGTCGCGACAGACGGCCGGCTGGCGCACGACCGTCCGGCCCTGCGCTGACAGCCCCGCGAGCAGCAGGGCGGACTTGACCTGGGCACTCGCCACCGGCAGGTCGTAATCGATCGCCTCGAGCCGGTCCCGACTGCTGATCCTGAGCGGCGGCCGACCGGCGGAAGTTTCGATCCCGGCGCCCATGCTGCGCAGCGGCGCCGCCACCCGTTCCATCGGGCGGCGTCGCAACGAGTGGTCGCCATCGAGCACGGCGGCCACGCCGCGTCCGGAAAGCAGGCCGGTCATGAGCCTGATGCCCGTGCCCGAGTTGCCGAAATCCAGCGGCCCGGATGGAGCCATGAGTCGCTCCGGCGGCAACACCTTCAGGTTCCCGTCGCCCCGGTCTTCGACCCGGGCGCCAAGAGACTCAATGGCGTGGCGCGTAGCAAGACAGTCCTCGCTTTGCAGGAAGCCCCGCACCTCGAGAGGCCCCTCCGCCACGGCGCCCAGCAGCATGACGCGGTGGGAAATCGACTTGTCGCCGGGGACGACGATGGATCCGCCGAGGGCCGGTGCCGGGTTCGCCCGCCAAGCCGGCGCACTCATGCCGCGATGACCCTCGCCAGCGCCGTCACCAGGCGATCGTTTTCTTCCGCCGTGCCGATACTGATGCGCAGATGATGCGGCAGATCGTAGTTTGCTACCGGGCGCACGATGACACCCTCCTGCAACAGAGCCTCGAACAATGGTTGTGCCGGGGCATGCATATCGACGAGCAGGAAATTGCCGACCGAGGGCACGACGCCGAGCCCGAGCCCTTCGCAGGCGCGTCGCACGCGCATCATCTCGACCGCGTTGAGTTTCACGCCGCGCGCGAGATGGTCGATGTCCTGCAGCGCCGCCAGTGCTGCGGCCTGCGCGATACTACTGGTATTGAACGGCTGGCGGATGCGATTCAGCAGGTCTGCGATGCCGGTGCCAGATAAGCCGTAGCCGATCCTGAGTCCTGCCAGCCCGTAGGCCTTGGAGAACGTGCGGGTCACGACGAGATTCGGGAAGCGGGTCACCCACCGGCTCGTGTCCGGGTAAGCCGACTCATCCACGTACTCGAAATAAGCCTCGTCCACAACCACGATGACGTCGTCGGGCAGCGAGCGGATGAAGGCCTCGAGCCGCACGCCGTCCAGCCAGGTACCGGTCGGATTGTTGGGGTTGGCGATGAAGACCAGGCGCGTCGCCGGACCCACGAGTGCGGCCATGGCATCGAGGTCATGGCCGTAAGGTTGCGCATGTTCGGCGGGATGGGCCGCGGCGACGCGGTGAGTGGCGCCGGTCGCCTGCACCACCAGCGAATACACCGCGAAGGCGTGGCGGGAGTACACCGCTTCTGCGCCCGGCTGCAGGAACGCTTCGGCCAGCAAGGCCAGGACGTCATTGGAACCGTTGCCGAGCGTGATGCGGTCGGCCGGCAGGCCGTGCCGCTGCGCCAGCACCTGCTTGAGCTCAAAACCGTTAGCGTCGGGGTAGCGCGACAGTTCTGCGGCGGCTTCGGAAATGGCGGTGAGTACGCGTGTCGATGGCCCCAGCGGATTCTCATTCGACGCCAGTTTCACGATGTTGGTGACGCCGTACTCGCGTTCGAGCTCGGCGATCGGCTTGCCAGGCTGATAGGGTCGCAGCCCGCGAAGTCCCGGCGCAGCCAGGTCTAGGAATCTGTTTGTCATGCAACCTCCGGAGCGGAGGCCGAAGTTTACAGGATCGCTGCGGGATAGGAGCCGAGTACGCGGCACCAGGCTGCGGCCTTTTCCAGGTCCCGGAGCGCTGCGGCGACGTTCGGGTCGTCGCGATGCCCTTCGACATCAACGAAAAAAACATAGTCCCACTTGCCGCGACGCGAGGGCCGCGACTCGATCCGGGTCATGCTGACGCCATGCTGCGACAAGGGATAAAGCAATTCCTGCAGGGCGCCGGCGGCGTGCCGGGAGGACAGCAACAGCGACGTCTTGTCCTGTCCGCTGGGCCCGGGCGTTTCGCGCCCGATGACCACGAAACGCGTCGTGTTGTCGGGACGATCCTCGATATTGGGCATCAACACCTCGAGCCGATAGATCTCCGCCGCCGTATCGCCGGCGATCGCCGCCGCGCCGATCTCCTCGGCGGCCAGGCGCGCTGCCTCTGCGTTCGACGCCACCGCCACCTGCTCCACTCCGGGAAGGCGCTGCTCGAGCCACGCCCGGCATTGCGCCAGCGACTGCTGATGGGAGTACACCCGCTGCACTGCAGCCAGGGACTCGACGCGTGCCAGCAGATGCTGGCGGATGCGCAGTTCCACCTCTCCGCTAATTGACAAAGGGGTGGCGACCAGCATGTCCAGCGTCGTGCTGACGGTTCCCTCGGTGGAGTTTTCCACCGGCACGACACCGAAATCCGCGATTCCCGCGGCGACGTCGTGAAAGACTTCTTCGATGGACGGTGCGGCCAGTGTGCGGACCGAATGGCCGAACTGCTTGAGCACGGCCGCCTGCGAGAATGTGCCGGCGGGACCGAGGAATGCCACCTTGAGGGGCTCCTGCTGCGAGAGGCAGGCCGACATGACCTCTCGGAAGAGCCGTACGATCTCCTCGTCCTTGAGCGGCCCCGTGTTGCGCGCCACCGCCGCGCGGAGGATCTCCGCTTCGCGCTCGGGGCGAAAGTAATCCCGCGGCGTCGATGACAACCCGACCGGCTGGGGGTACTTGGTCTGCCCGACCTCCCGCGCCAGCCGCGCCCGCTCGTTGATCAACTCCTGAAGTTGCGCGTCGATGGAGTCGATCTGGCGCCGGATCTCGCTGAGCCTGCGGTCGTCGGAAGACTCACTCATCGGCTCATGCCGTTCCGGGGGCCACCCGCAACGACAGCACGCCCTGGATGCTCGCAAGCCGCTCCAGCACTTCGGGCGGCACCTTTCCGTCGACGTCCAGCAGGGTGTAGGCGATTTCACCGCGGGACTTGTTAAGCAGGTCGGAGATATTGAGACCGGCCGTGGCCAGCTCTGTGGAGATCTGTCCGACCATGTTCGGCACGTTGGCGTTGGCGATCGCAAGCCGCGTATTGCCCGACATCCGCGGCAGAATGGACTCGGGAAAGTTGACGGAATGCCGGATATTGCCGTTTTCGAGGAAATCGCGGAGATGTTCCGCCACCATGATGGCGCAATTCTCTTCGGCCTCGCGCGTCGATGCGCCCAGATGGGGTAACGCGATCACCTTCGGATGGCTCTTGTTCGCGGCGGTCGGGAAATCCGTGACGTAACGGCCGAGGTTGCCGGCGTCCAGCGCCTCGATCGCGGCCGCATCGTCCACGATTTCTCCGCGGGCGAAGTTAAGCAGAATGCCGGCGGGCTTCATCAGGGCGAGGCGATCCGCGTTCACCAGCCCGCGAGTCCCCTCCGCCAGCGGCACGTGAACGGTGATGATCTGCGAACGGCTGAACAGCTCGTCGAGGCTGGTAGCCTGGCGGACCCCCGAATCGAGTTGCCAGGCCCGTTGCACGGTGATCCGCGGATCGAAGCCGATCACCTCCATGCCCAGCGCCAGCGCGGTGTTGGCGA
>CAYTXS010000035.1:0-15248 GCA_964441585.1 uncultured Thioalkalivibrio sp. | reverse complement strand
GAAGAAGCTGGAGCGCTACGGCGAGGACTTTCTCGCCATCATCCGCGCGCACTGACCGCGGGTACCGGCCAGCGCCCGCTCCTTGCCCTTTAGCGGAGGCTTCTCCAGAATCAAGCAATTGTTACGGTTTTGTTACAGGCTGCCATGTCATTGGCCTGTAGCCGTACCCGCCGGGGCGCGCATCGCCTCGCCGCCAGTCACGCAAGCACCTGGTTTCATGGCCAAACCCGCGCTGGACAAAGACCTCAAGCGGCTCGTTCGACTCGAGGACGCGACCCGCGGTCTCGGCCGCCGCCTCGTGCCCCTCGGGCTGGCGGTGCTGTTCCTGGCGCTGGTCGGCCTCGCCAGCGCCTCCTACGTCGGAATCAGCGGCAGCCTCGTCATCATCGTTGCCGCCAGCGTCATCGGCGGCTACATGGCGCTGAACATCGGCGCCAACGACGTCGCGAACAACATGTCCCCTGCGGTCGGTTCTCGCGCGCTGCACATCGGCGTGGCGGTCGTGATCGCCGCGGTATTCGAGGCGGCGGGCGCGCTGCTGGCCGGCGGCGATGTGGTGGCCACCGTCTCCGCCGGCATCATCAACCCGGAGGCCATGCCCGGCAACGCCGCGTTCACCACCGCCATGCTTTCCGCCCTGTTCGCGGCCGCGATGTGGATCAACCTGGCCACGTGGCTCGGGGCCCCCGTCTCGACCACCCACTCGGTCGTCGGCGGCGTACTCGGCGGCGGGCTGACCATGGCCGGGATGGGTGCTGCGAACTGGGACGTCGTCGCGCGCATCGTGGCCAGCTGGGTCGTATCGCCGGTCATGGGAGGCGTTATCGCCGCAGCCTTCCTCTTGTATATCAAGCTGACCATCCTTTACGTGCCCGACCAGCTCGAACAGGCGCGTCGACGCGTCCCCTTGCTGGTGGCCATCATGGCAGGCGCCTTCACGACCTATCTCATGTTGAAAGGATTTTCCCGAATCTGGGATGCACCAGCCTGGCTGGCGCTGGCTGCCGGGCTGACCGTATTGTTGATCACCATGGCCTGGCTGAAACCCGTGGTGGCCCGCAAGACCCAGGGCTTGCCCTCGACACGCTCAGCCGTCGGCACCCTGTTCACCATCCCGGTCATCTTCGGCGCCGCGCTGCTCTCTTTCGCCCACGGGGCGAACGACGTCGCCAATGCGATCGGGCCGCTGGCCGCGATCTATGCCTCGGTCACTGCCGGCGATGTCGTCAGCGTCGCGCGTATACCGCCATGGATTCTCCTGATCGGCGCGCTGGGCATCGCCACGGGGCTGCTACTCTACGGGCCGAAACTGATCCGCACCGTAGGCACGAAGATCACCAAGCTCAACCGGATCCGGGCTTTCTGCGTGACGCTTTCGGCGGCGATCACCGTGATCATCGCCTCGTCGCTGGGTCTGCCGGTCAGCTCGACACATATCGCCATCGGGGCACTTTTCGGCGTCGGCTTCCTGCGTGAATTCATGGTCAACCGCAAGGGAAGTGACAGCCTCGAGACCATGCCGCTGGCGGAACCACCGGAAAAACTGCGCAAGCGGCGCCTGGTGAGACGGTCTCACCTGCTTACCATCATTGCGGCGTGGATATTCACGGTCCCGGCGAGCGCCGGCCTGGCGGCCTTGATCGCGTTTGCGCTGACTCGCACGGGGCTGCCCGGACTGGGCTAGGAAATGGTGGCCAGGGACAGAATCGAACTGTCGACACCGTGATTTTCAGTCACGTGCTCTACCAACTGAGCTACCTGGCCATCGGTGCGAGGCGCGTATTAGACCCGGGCGGCCGCTGGCCCGTCAAGGCAGGTTCGACGGCCCCTCGACTTTGACCCATCCGCGGCGGAACGACTACCCTGAATAACATAGTCACCGTCAGGAAGGATCCCTCGTGACCTCCAGCAACCCCCTGTTTCAGCGTGAGCCGCCGGCCGCGACGATCGCGGACGCCTATCACGGGGTGCGATCCCGCACGCGCGCGCTCGCCGCGCCGCTTTCGGCGGAGGACGCCTGCGTCCAGAGCATGCCCGACGCGAGCCCGGCGAAATGGCACCTCGCCCACACCACGTGGTTCTTCGAGCGCTTCATTCTCGCGACGCGGGCCCCGGATTACCGGGTCTTCGACGAGCGCTTCGATTACCTGTTCAACTCCTACTACTACACGGCGGGGCAGATGCATGCGCGGCCGCGGCGCGGCCTGGTGACCCGGCCCTCGCTGGCCGAGGTGCTCGACTACCGGAGCCACGTCGACGCCGGCATCCAGTCGCTGCTGGAACGAGCGCAAGGCGACGAGGAACTGGCATTTCTCGTCACGCTGGGCATCAACCACGAGCAGCAGCACCAGGAGTTGCTGCTCACCGACATCAAGCACCTGTTCGCCCAGAACCCGTTGCTGCCTGCATATGCCGACCTGTCCCCCGCGCCACTCGCCTCTGCACAGGCCCCGGCCCCGCTGCGCTGGGTGGCGGGCCAGTCGGGCCGGGTCGCGGTCGGCCACGACAGCGAGGGCTTCGCCTTCGACAACGAGGGCCCTCGCCACGAGGTCCTGTTGCGCGAACACGCGCTGGCCTCGCGGCTGGTCACCAATGCGGAGTTTCGCGAGTTCATCGACGACGGCGGCTATGCCGAATCGGCCCTGTGGCTGTCGGACGGCTGGTCCACCGTGCTCGCCGAGGGCTGGAACCGGCCCCTGTACTGGCAGGAAGACCTCGAGCAGGCCTTCACGCTCGGCGGGCTCATGCCGATCGAGCCTGACGCGCCGGTCACCCACCTGAGCCTGTTCGAGGCGGACGCGTTCGCCCGCTGGGCGGGCTGCAGGCTGCCGACCGAATTCGAATGGGAAGTGGCCGCCCGAGACTGTCCGCGCGAGGGCAACTGGGCGGACAGCGGAACCTTCAGGCCGCAGCCCGCGACCCCGGGCGACGGGCTGCGGCAACTGTATGGCGATGCCTGGGAATGGACCGCCAGCTCGTATACGCCTTACCCCGGCTTCCAGCCGCTGGCCGGCTCGCTGGGCGAATACAACGGCAAGTTCATGTGCAGCCAGACGGTGCTGCGCGGCGGCTCGTGCGCCACGCCGGCCGGGCATGTGCGTCCGACCTACCGCAATTTCTTCTACCCCGGCCAGCGCTGGCAGTTCAGCGGCGTGCGCCTCGCCAGGGACGGCTCATGACAGACAACCTCCGCGGCGTGTCCGATTTCAGTCCGGACGCCGCCGTGATGCTCGCGGAGGTCCTGCGGGGCCTTTCGCTGCCGCGGAAGAACATCCCGTCGCTGTATTTCTACGACCAGCGCGGCTCCGAGCTGTTCGACGCCATCACCGAGCTGCCGGAGTACTACCCGACGCGCACCGAGATCTCGATCCTCGAGAAACACGGGGCCGAGATGGCCGCCGCGCTCGGGCCCGGCGTGCGCCTCATCGAGCTGGGCTCCGGCTCGGCGGTGAAGACAGAGCTGCTGCTGGCCAATCTCGACGCCACCGCAGCCTACGTGCCCGTGGAGATTTCGCGTGAGCACCTCCTCGCCGCAGCCGCTCGCATCGCCGCCGACTTCCCGGACCTCGAGGTGCTGCCCGTCACGGCGGACTTCACGGAACCTTTCGAGCTTCCGGACCCCACGCGGAGCAGGGTGCGGCGGAACGTGGCTTTTTTCCCGGGCTCCACGATCGGTAATTTCCCGCGCGGAATGGCGGCCGACCTGCTCGAGGCCACGCGCCGCGAGGTCGGGCCCGGCGGCGCGATGCTCGTGGGCGTCGATCTCGAGAAGGACCGCGATACGCTGGAGCGAGCCTACAACGACGCGGCCGGCGTGACGGCAGAGTTCAACCTGAACCTCCTCGTACGCCTCAATCGCGAACTCGGCGCGGACTTCGAAGTGACCGGCTTCCGGCACGAAGCGGTATGGGACGAGGCCGCCGGACGGATCGAAATGCGCCTCGTCAGCTTGCGCGAACAGCAGGTGAACATCGCTGGCAACCAGTTCGCGTTCGCACCCGGCGAGGTGCTGGTCACGGAGTATTCGCACAAGTATTCGCTGGCGGGATTCAAGGCACTCGCCGAGGGCGCAGGCTTCGAGGTCGAAAGGGTCTGGATGGATCCCGACCAGCTGTTTTCAGTCCAACTGCTGGTCGTGCCGCAGGAAGCTGTCCCTCACTCCTCCGCCGGCGGCACGTAGCCCTCGGGTGCGGCGGCCCCGCCGCCGAAAAAGTACTGCTCAAGCTGCTCGCGAAGGAACTCGCGCGCCTTCGGTTCGATCACCACGAGCCGGTACTCGTTGATCAGCATGGTCTGGTGGGCGAGCCATTTCTGCCAGGCTTCTTTGGACACCTGCTCGTAGATTCGCTGACCGAGCTCGCCGGGATACGGCGGGCGGTCGAGGCCTTCGGCCTCGCGGCCCAGCAGGATGCATTGGACGGTTCTGCTCATGGCTGTTCCTTCAGTGTAGCGGCGGCCGGATGCGGCGAATGCGCCTCTATGAGACGGCTGACAACGGCCGCCAGTCCCAGCTTCGCCGGGGAGCGGGCGTTATACCAGACCCACCGGCCCGGCTCCATCAGCGTCCGCGGCGGCGCGCAGAGCTCCGCCGGCACCGGCTCGATTTCCAGCTCGAAATGCGTGAACCCGTGGCGCAGCTTGGCCAGGGGCGCCCGGGCGGCGATCGGCACGTCGAGCATGCGCGTCGCCCACTCCGGCGCGGATTCTTCGCCCAGTTCGGGCGGGCACCACAGCCCGCCCCAGATGCCCTGCGGGGGACGACGTTCGAGCAGAAACGCACCCGCCGCATCGCGCAACAACAGCATCCGCACCCGACGCAAAGGTCGGGCCCGCCTGGGCCTTGGCGCGGGGAACTCGGCCTGGCGCTGCTGGCGGTGCGCCTCGCAGCGGGCCGCCAGCGGGCAGACCGGACACATCGGCCGGCCGCGCCGGCAGACGGTCGCGCCGAGATCCATGATCGCCTGGGTGTAGTCGGCGACGCGCCCGGCAGGCGTGTGTTCTTCGGCCAGCGCCCAGAGCCGCCGCTCCACGGCCGCGGTCCCGGGCCAGCCGGGCACGACATGGACGCGGGCGAGCACCCGCTTCACATTGCCGTCGAGTATCGGGTGGCGCCGGCCGAACGCCTGGGCCAGGATCGCGCCGGCGGTCGAGCGACCGATCCCCGGAAGTGCACGGACGGCATCGAGATCCTCGGGAAACCGGCCGTCATGCCGTTCGACCAGGATGGCGGCCGTCTTGTGCAGGTTGCGCGCCCGCGCGTAATAGCCCAGCCCCGACCAGTGATGCAGGACCTCGTCCAGCGGCGCCGCCGCCAGGCTCGGGATATCGGGAAACCGTGCCATGAAGCGCTCGAAATACGGGATCGCCGTGGCGACCTGGGTCTGCTGCAACATGATCTCGGAGATCCATACGGCGTACGCCGACCGCCCCTGCTGCCAGGGCAGGTCGTGCCGTCCCTCCCGGTCATACCAGTCGAGCAGCCTCGATGCGAGGGTCTCACTCATCCCGTTTCACGGCCCGCCTGTCCGCTTCGGCCATGGTCTCGAGAGTCATTCGCTCCACGGAGCGCGCCAGGGCCGGCGCCCCGAACACCGGAGACACACTGAATGCCGGCACGAAACGCGTCCGGTAATGGAGCCGGGCGCCGCCCTCGTGAGGAGTGAAATGCCACTCCGTGCGTCCTTCGCTGAAGGAGCCGCGGCCTGGGACGTCGGTGGCGATCAGGGTATCGCCCCGGCGCCGGATCTGCTCGACCCGGTGCAATGTCCTGCAAAACAGCAGGACGCACCCCTCGAGGCGCGTATAGACCTCCTCGGTCTGCGGCCCGACCGGGCCCAGCGAGCGACTCTCCAGCAACTGCGGATGCAGCTCGTGGATGCGCGCGTAATCGGTCAGCACCGCCAGCAGCGCCTCGGGGGACGCCTCGAAGCGTGCTTCGATCTCCAGCACGAAGGCGGGGCCATCGCGTTGCATTTCCGCCCTATCCAGCTCGAACGCCGCCAAGGGGGAAACCGCCAGCGACGTAATCGCGAGCGCGCCGGCGAACGCGGCGATCGCCGGGCGGGCGGGTGGCGGAACGCTGTTCCTCGTCAAGAGCCGCCGTCGTCCTTGCGCAGCCTGTCCCTGAGGCTGCGAAACTTGTCCTCGGCCCGCTCCTTGAGGCTGTCCTCGAGCGACTCGCCCTCGGCCGGATCGACCCCGAGACGCCGCATGGCCTCTTCCGTCGCCCTGTCGCGGAGCATCCCGCCGATATCCACGCTGACGGAGGGCGAATCGAGGCTGCCGCTGAGGCGCAGTGGCAGCGTGGCGCCGGCCAGCTCGGCGGTCTCGCCGGTCGCCTCGTCCTCGACCTCGCGCAGCACCGTGGCATTGAGCCGGTAATCGAGCGTGCCGGCGGCGAGGTCGACCGCGCCGCTGCCTGTCACGCCGAGAAACGGGAGCCCGGCGGTGAGATCGTCGTTGACGAGTTTTCCGTCGCGAATCACCGCCGTACCGGCGAGCCGGCGGAACTCGGTGTCCGGCGACGTGCGCGTCGGCGCCGTTCGCCCCTTGGCGAGCGCATAAGCACGCTGGATCTCGTACCAGAGATTGACGCCCTTGAAAGCGCCATCCGCCAGGTCGAACGCGAGTTCACCGTCGAGCCCGGATACCAGTTCAGCCGTCGTGGCCGCGCGCGTGCTGAGGTCGGCATCGAACTCGGCAACGCCCGTGAGGCGCTCGAAGTCGGCGAGATCTCGCGCGAACGGCAGCAGCTGGAACCCGGCCAGCGACTGCTCCAGGCTCAACCGGGCCGGAGTCTCGCGGGCATCGAGGCGCAAATTGCCGTCCATCCGGCCCTCGTAAAGCGCCGCACCGAGGGGTTGCAGTTCGAGCACACCGTCACGCGCCACGGCCCGCGCCTCCACGTTTGTCATCACCAGGCCGTTGAGCTTCACCCTGCCTGCGCTGAACGACGCATCCAGGTCGAGGGCCTTCAGCCAGTCGAAAGCGAGCTCGACATCCTCGGCCGGTGCTTCCTCGGGCGGCGCGTCCGTTTCCGGCGGCAGGTAACGGTCGAGATCGATGGCATCCAGCGCCATCTCGGCGCGGATCTGCGGAACCTCGCCGAGGCCGATCGACGCCGTGCCCTCGAGCGTCGAATCATCGAGCTCGGCGACCAGGTTCGCCAGCCGGGCCTGCGACGGATCCGCGACATAGTCGGTCTGCAGCGAGGCCGACGACAGCACGCCGGAATCGGCGGTCTCCGGCGCCTCGATGCCGAGCCGCCCGAAAACCTCACGCGGCGAGAATGTCGCGACTACGAGACGTCCGCGGAACGAAGGCGCATCGATGATGCGCTCGCCGGTGACGTCAAGCATGGCCTCGACACCGGCCGCCTCCGCGGACACTTCGGGGGCCGCCAGTGTCTGCGCCTGAAGGTCCGCATCGAGCTCGGGTACGCGCAACGCGAATGCCTGGCGCCGGCCCTCGCTCTCGAAACCGCCGGTGATTCTGAAATCGCGCAGCGCGACCGCGCCGAAATCCTCGGCAAACTGCACGGTCGCCTCCAGCTGCGCGTCGAGCGTCGATTCGCCGCCGCCGAGGGTCACCACGGTCTCGGCCTCGAGGTCGAAAGGCTGACCGGGCTCGAGCTCACCGGTCGAGAGCGTTGGAACCGCAGCCTCGACGATCGTCCCGGCGGCGCGATCCTCGAAGCTCACCAGTGCATCTTCCAGCTGCAGGCCGGCGACTCGCTCCAGCCGGAAAGTGCCGTCCGCGCCCTCCGGCCCGACGTCCGGCGGCGGGCCGCGTCCGTCGCCGGGGTCCGCGTCAGCGCCATCCTGGCCGGCCGCGCCTTCGTCAGACGCTCCGAGACCCTCCCAGTTTGCAGTACCGTCGGCCTGCCGCACGAGATTGAGACGCAGGCCCTCGAGGCGCAGCGTGCTGACTTCGAGCCGGCGCGACAGAAGCGGCACGAGGCGTGCCCCGACCGCTGCCGAACCGATTTCCAGGAAAGGCGCATCGTCGAAACCCGGCGGATTGCCGAGCCGCATCTGCCCCACTTCCAGTCCGAGCCAGGGGAACACGCTCAGCGACACCTCGCCGGCGATTTCGAAGTCGCGCCCGGTTTCCTCGGTCACCGCGCGCGCGATGTCGTCCCGGTAATCGTTCGGATCGACGACCAGCGGAATGATGATCACCGCGGCCAGCACCACGACGACCAGCAGCCCGATCAGGCCGAGAATGATTTTCAGTGCTTTGGACATGAGCTTGCGGCTCCCGGCAACGACGTACTGTGGACGCCCGTCGCTCAGATTATAGAAGCCGCAGCCGACCGGAACTCAGAGCCAGTGACCGACCACCGCCTGGAATTCGGTCGCCGGCATGGGGCGACTGATAACGAAACCCTGCACGCGGTCGCAACCGGCGGCGTGCAGAAACTCGAGCGTTTCGCTGGTTTCGACCGCCTCGGCGGTCGTCTCGAGGCCGAGCTCATGCGCCAGCAGGATGATGCCACGCACCAGCCTGCGTGCATCCTCGTCGTCATCGAGGTTGGCCACCAGCCTCCGGTCGATTTTGATCTCGCTGAACGGCGTCCTGTACAGATCCGTAAGAGATGAGTTGCCGCTGCCGAAGTGCTCGAGCGCCAGGCCGAAACCGTGGATGCGAAGCCGGGCGAGCATGCCGAGAAAGCCCTTCGGGGCAAGCGCGAGCCCCGGCTCCGGGATTTCCAGCACGAGAGAACGCGCGGGCACGTCGTATTCGACCACCAGCCGTCGCAGGCGCTCGGGGAAATCCGGGTCCGTCACGAGGGCCGGGGACAGGTTGACCCCGACCCGCAAGGGCATGTCGGCGCGATGCCAGACACCCAGCTGCTGCACCGAACTGAGCAGCACGCAATCCGTGATTGCAGCGATCTGGCCTTCCGCCTCCGCCACGGGCAGGAACGCGTCGGGCAGCACCATACCGTGCTGCGGATGCTCCCACCGCGCCAGCGCCTCCGCGCCATCCGCGCGCCAGCCGGACTCGCTGCGCAGCAGCTGCAACTGGTACCACGCGCCGATCTCCCCCCGCATGACGGCCGAGCTGATGTCCTCGGCGGTGAACTCGAGTTCGCCGGAAAGCGCCCGCAGAGCCACTTCCAGGCCTTCCTGCGATACCGGCTTGGCCAGGATCCCGGCAACCGCCAGCCCTTCTTGCTCGGCCAGGGCCCGCGCGGCACGAATCGCGTGATCGTCCGGGCCGCCGAGCAACAGGAGGAAAGCACCCGAGGCCGCGACCGCCGGCAGGATCTCGCTTCCGAAGCCATCCAGCACGGCCGGATCGAGCACGACGGCATCCGGTCCGAAACCGGCCACCGCATCCGCGATCCCGTCGCCACCGGATATACGCCGCGCGAGCAGACCATAGGCCGTGGCGGCCTCATCCACCGGTTGCAAGGCGAAATCGTCGTTGCCGACGATCAGGAGCCGCCGGAGTTGTATGGTTTCGTGCACCGCTTAGCTCGCTTTGTCTTTGTCCTGGCCCGGCTGGGCGTCGGGCGCCCCGGTCTCGGAGTCCTTCAGTAACGGCTCGAACACGCGTTGCACGATGTCATCGAGGTGTGACCGCAAACCCTGCCGGATATCGCTCAATTCAGCGCGCAGGCGTGCCGGCACCTGCTCCGCGGCCGACAGTGCGGCTGCCAGCTGATCCTGCTTTTGTCGCTCGGACTCAAGGGTCTCGGCCAGCTGCTCGTGCCTGCCGCGCTCGGCTTCCAGCGCCTTCGACAATTCCTCGTACCTGCCGCGTTCGATCTGCAGCGCCTTCGACAATTCCTCGTGCTCGCCCCGCTCGGCTTCCAGCGACTGCGCCAGCTGTTCCCGACCGCCGCGTTCGGTCTCCAGAGTCGCCGCCAATTCTTCCTGCCGCTTGCGCTCTGCTTCCAGCGTTTCAGCGAGCTCCGCATGACTTTGACGCTCGGCCTCGAGCAACTCGGCGAGCCGGGTATTCTCCGTCGCGGCCGCCGCGGCCTGACGGCGCGCGGCTTCGGCCTCTTCCAGTGCCTGTACCGCGCCGGTGCGCGCAGCTTCGAGCGCGGCCGCCTGCGCTTCGTCTGCAGGCGTGGGCGTGGCATCCGCCATCGCGGGCGCGACCCCCGCTGCAAGCTCGCGCCGTGCGAGATCCGTGCAGTCGACTCCATAAACGACGAAACCCTGGCCCTCGCCGGACGCGCTGCGTCGCGGTGAAACGACCCAGCGCATCAGCCGGCCGTCCTCGGCATGGACGTCGCGAACCCCCGATTCGGCACCAGCCGAGATGGCCGCAAGCGCATCACCGACAGCCTCGGCGTCCGGTCGCGGCAACACCTTGAGCACGTCGCGTCCCCGCACCGGCGCACGCCCGAATGACTCCGCGTGCTGGTTGGCCGCAAGGACTTCGAAGTCGGCCCCCACTCGGAACATCGGCCCCCCGAGGGCGCCGAAGTCGGCCTCCAGTTCGGCGGTCGCGGCCGCCAGCTCCGCTGCCGCCTGCTGCGCCGAGGTGATGTCTTCATGGCTCACGACCGCCCCGGCGATACCAGGGTTCAGCAGAGGATTCACCGCGATCCGCCAGCGGCGTCCCGCCGCCTCGTATTCGATGCTGAAGCGATCGAGCACGCCGCCGAGGACCTGGCGTACCCCGCGGCGCAATTCGGTGCCGTCCAGATCGCCGAATTCCTCAGGGTCTTCCGGTTTTTCGATGAAGCGGCGGCCGGGACCGAAAGCGCGGCCGGCGTGGCACGCGGGCTCCTCGAAAGCCGCCCACGCCTGGTTGCAGTCGATGATCACGCCCGAAGAATCGAGTACCGCGCGCGCCACGCGGGCGGAATCGAAGACGGCGCGCAGAAAACGGCGCGCCTGCTCGGTCTCGCGGATTCGCTTCTGTTGCCGCTGCGCGTCGGCCAGTGTCCCGGCTGCCTGCGCGAGACGTTTCTTATCGTCGAACTGCGCGCGGCCGCGCAGGGTGCACCAGCGATACGCGCCACCACCCACCTTGATGCGCGCCTCGAGCTGCCAGGGCTGCTCCGTCGCCAGGTGCTCCGCAACCTGCCGCAGCACCAGCTCCCTGTCGTCGGGATGGATGCGCTCCCGCGCCGCCTCGAGCGACTCGGTGCACTCCGGCGCGGGCAGCTGCCACTCCGAGGGGTTCTTCGCAGCGAGCCAGACTTCGGACCCGCCCTGTTCGTAATGCCATGCGAGATCGCCCGTCGCGCCCAGGCTGGCGGCCACGCGCTGCTGACGACGACGGGAAACGGTGTCTGCGCGGGCCCGCGCTACGGCGCTGTGCAGCCTGTCGACGAGACCGGCCGATTCGATGGCGTCAGGCCCGACCCGATCCTGGGCTCCGAGGGCGCGACAGGCGGCGGCGTCCGGCCCCGAACCCGCGGAGCCCAGCGCGACCACCGGCAATTCAGGCGCGATGCTCGCCAGGTCGGAAAGCAGGTGGAGACCGTCACCGAGACCCAGGCCGAGGTCCACCAACGCGAGATCATAGCTCCCGGCCCCAAGGCGCCGGCGCGCCGTGGCCAGGCTCTCCGCGCCTTCGATCATGATGAGCCCGGATTCCTCGCGCTGCAGGCCCTGGCCTACCCGGCGGATAATCTCCGGGTCGTCTGCGAGCAGGAGTATGCGCAGGGACTGGGACATTGCGGTGGTGCAATCCTTCGACTGGTGGCAGGGGCGAAATTACCACGAACCCGGCCCCGCGTCCTTGCGCGCCGTCCCGGCAGGACCCGCGGGCATTTCCCGGGCCGGGTGGGGCCATGACAGGACGTGATGCGCCGGGACTCAGATTCCGGGCACGCCGAGGATAGTCGCGCCGTCGTCCCGCGGCCAGCGTTCGCGCGGAATCGATGTCTTGAAGTCATCCGGCTTGAGCACCAGCAGATCGCAGGGCAGCCGCTCCAGCACACGCTCGGCCGTGCTGCCGATGAATATGCGGCCGAACGGGTTGCGCGCGATGGCCCCCATCACGACCAGATCCGCGCCCGTCTCGCAGCAGTATTCCGGCAACCTGGCCTCCGGCCGGCCTTCCACCAGCGCGACCCGCGCCGGTGAGGCATCGGCCGACGCGAGCACCGCGTAGACGGCTTCCCGGTGCCTTTGCTCCGTAGCAGGGTCGGTAAAGTCCGGCATCACCGGGTGCTCAGCCTCGCCGACGAAGGCCCGCAGTTTCCGCTGCCAGGCGTGAAACGCGTGCAACGTGCCGCCGGTCCCTGCCGCAAACTGGTCGCCGAGACGCAGGATACCAATGTCGAGATCCTCCCGGCGGCCGTGGTGCTGAATCGGATCGATCGACGCCACGATCACGGGAGAATCGCGCCAGGGCTTTCCGTGGGTCAGCAACACCGGCGAGGGGCAATGACGGACGAGTTGCCAGTGGGCCGCGGAAAGCGACCCGCCACGGGGATCGTCCCGGCCCGGCAACGCGACGACCAGCAGGTTTGCGGCGCGCTCCAGCACGCGGCGAATCAGGGCTTCCTCGAAAGGATGATCCCAGACAGCGTGCGCTTCGATGTGACCGGTAAAGCCGAGATCCGGCGCGGCAGCGAGCAGACGCTCGACATTCCGCGTGCAAAGCGAATCGCGCGCATGCTCCATGCTTTCCCGCGTGGCAAAGTGCGCCAGCGAAACGTGCGGATTGTAGACCGGGCTGAACAACTCGAGTGCAGCGCCCAGTTGCTCGGCGAGGCGTGCACCGACCCGTGCCGCGCCCAGCGAAGTGGCGTGCGGATCGACTCCCACCAGGATTCGTCCGAAGCTGCTCATGATGCCTTGCCGGCTGCCCTGTCGACGACGCTCGGGATGCGTCGGGCGTGTCCCTACGGTTATTCTAGTCGGGCATTTGCAGACCGGCCACGCGCCCGCCACGGCCGGCGCCCGTCAAAGGAACACCCCCCAGCCGATGGATACTTCCGACACCTTGCCGGCCACCTCCCCGCCCGAACAGAACCGGCGCGCCCAGAGCAAGCTGGTGGCGTTGCTGAACGCGACGCCCGATGCCGTGATCCTGATCGACGGCAACGGGATCATCGAGTCTTTCAACCCTGGCGCCGAACGCATCTTCGGCTACAGCGCCGCGGAAATCGTCGGCCGCAACGTCGCCATGCTGATGCCCTTGCCGGTCCGCTCCGGCCACGACGGTTACATCGAGCGCTACCAGAAGACCGGGGAGGCGCGTTTCATGCTGGCGCCGCGCGAAGTCGAGGCCTGCCGCAAGGACGGCTCGTTGTTCCCGGCCGAAGTGTCCGTGGGCCGGGTCGATGGCGAAGCGAAAGCGAGCTTCATCGGCATCATCCGCGACATCAGCGAGCGAGTCGTGGCCGAAGCGCGACTTCACCAGGTAGAGGCCAACCTCGTGACCGCCCAGGCGCTGGCCCATGTCGGCAGTTTCGAAGGCGACTGGCCGGCCTCGGGCGACAATTTCTGGTCCGACGAGTTCTTCCGCATCGCGGGACTCAATCCCGGCCAGCCGCCGCTGAGCCCGGCGGAGTTCGTCGCCCGCTTCGCGCATCCCGACGATCGGCCGCGCGTCGAAGCCCGCCTGGCGGAAGACGCAACAAAATCGTCCGGCGGTGGTGAACTCGAGTACCGGATCATCCGGCCGGACGGGACTATCCGGCATATCCAGACCATCTACCAGATCGTCGCCAACCCGATCACCGGCAAGCGGCGGATCGAGGGTACGATCCTCGACCAGACTTTCCGCCGCCATGCCGAGGAAGCACTGCGAAGGGAGCGCGATCGCGCCCAGCGTTATCTCGACCTGGTGAACGTGATGATCATCGCCGTGAATCGCGCCGGGCGGATCACGCTGGTGAATCGCAAAGCCTGCGAACTGTTCGGCACGCCCGAACACGAGCTGATCGGCAAGGACTTTTTTGCCGCGTGTCAGCCGCCGGGATTTGCGGGGCGCTCGAGAATCCTTTTCGAGGAGGCGCTGGCCGGGCGGGAATCCAGTTTCAGCCTGCTGGAAGGCCCGGTCCTGACGCGCGACGGCCACACGCGACGGGTTTTCTGGCGAAACCAGTTCCTGCGCGATGAGACCGGCTCCATCAACGGTGTGTTGAGTGCTGGCGAGGACGTCACCGAGCAACGCGAAACCGAGGCCCAGCTCCGCCAGGCCGAGGAGGAACTGCGGCTGATTTTCCGCCGGGCCCCGGTCGGCATGGCGACGCTCTCGGCGGCGCACGAAATCGACGGGCATTACCTGACCGTGAACCAGGCGCTGTGCAATATGCTGGGCTACACGGAAAGCGAACTGCTGGCCCGCTCAGTGCGCGACGTGACGCCGCCCGAGGACATCCCCGACACGCTGCGTCAGTTCCGCACGCTGCTCGGCGGGGCCGATACCGTCAAGTACGAGAAGCGCTTCATCCACAAGAATGGCTCGCTCGTCCATGCGCTCGTCCATCTCAGCGTCATCCTCGACCACGAGGGGCGGCCCATGCTGGTCATCAGCCAGATCCTGGATCGCACCGACGTGGTGCTTGCCGAGATGGAGGCCCGCAAGCAGCGTGAACGGCTCGCCCACGTGGCACGACTCGGGACCCTCGGCGAGATGGCGGCGGGCATCGCGCACGAGCTCAATCAACCGCTCGCGGCGATCGCCAATTACACCCAGGCCTGCCAGCGCCTGCTGGCGGCAGGAGAAATGGAAGCGGAGGAACTCGGCGAAGTCCTGGGCAGGGTCACCGGCCAGGCACGGCGCGCCGGCGACGTCATCCACCGCCTGCGTGCTTTCGTGCGCCGCCACACGCCCGATCGCAGGCACCGTGACGCCAATGAACTGATCGTCGAGATCCTGCCGCTGGTGGAGATGGACTGCCGCTCCCACGAGGTCGATCTGAAACTCCAGTTCCAGTCCGACCTGCCGAAGGTTCAGGTCGACGGTATCCAGCTCCAGCAGGTCATTTTGAACCTGACGCGCAACGCCGTCGAAGCGATGAACGCCTGCGAGCCGGAATCCCGGCGGCTCGTAATCCGCACGGAGGCGCTCAGCGAAGACGAAGTGGAACTGGCGGTTGAAGATGCGGGACCCGGCGTCCCCGACAACCTTCTCGAACAGTTGTTCGAGCCGTTTTTCACCACGAAATCGGAAGGAATGGGGCTGGGCCTGTCGTTGAGCCGCTCGATCATAGAGGCACACGGCGGCATACTGAGATACGATTCGGGCGCCGAGCTCGGCAGTGTATTCAGGATCAGGCTTCCCACGGCCCCGGAGGAGGAATAATGGCGACAAGCGAG